>NZ_JARWCR020000002.1:0-355678 GCF_029846695.2 Bradyrhizobium nivariense
GCAGCACGGGACAATGCGCAAGACCAAACATCGCGGCATCGCTCGGGTCGCCGCCGACTTCCTGCTCAATCTGATCGCCTACAACCTGATCCGCATTCCCAAACTACTTGCCACATAGCCACCCCGCGCCGGGGTAACCCGGCGCCAAGCCGAACACGACATCCAACCTCCAGCGCTCCGCCCCGACAGCGACCGAACAAAGACAAGAAAACTCTCGACTTCATAGTTTTTCAGCAGACTGTTAGCCATCCAACTCGCGGTAGCGGCGGAAGATGCCCTGCTCGTTGAAGGCAATGCGGCGCTCGCTGTCGAGATAGGCCTTGATGTTCGGCCGCTCGGCGACGCGATCGTGCAGGCGGACGAGGCCCGGGATATCTGCCTCGAACGCCTTCATGCGCTTCGGGAAAGCGTAGCGCAGCCCGTCGACGATCTGGAACAGCGAGAGATCGACATAGGTGAGCTTGCGGCCGGTGACATACGCGCCGCCATTGTCCTGAACGAGCTGTTCGAAATAGCCGAGATATTTCGGCACGCGCTCGCCCCAGAAGTCGGCCGTGCGCTTCTTCGCCGGCGGCTTCTGATCTTCGTAGTAGAGCGAGGGCCCGAGCGGATGATGAGTGTCGTGGATCTCGACCACAAAATCGGTGATCGTCAGCTGGAGCTGGTGCACCCAGAGTTTTCCGCCTTCCGTCTTCGGCGCAAGGGCGTGGCGGGCGCCGAGATAGAGCAGGATGTTGGCGGTCTGGCCGACGACGAGTTTTCCCGCTTTGAGGAATGGCGGCGCAAAGGGCGGCGTCCCCTTGTGCGCGTCCATCATCTTCATCATCGCGCTGGTTCCGCGCGGACCGCGCGCCACGTCGACGTAAGCCGCGCCCGCCTCCTCCAGCGCCAGCCGCACATATTCGCCGCGGCCCTGGATCTCGGGCCAATAATAGAGCTCGTATTTCATGGAAACTGTCCGTGATTGCGTTGCGGCAGGTGTAGCACGCAACCACGAACTCCATGACGGCGGAGAGAGTTCCGCGCCTCAATTCGCCGCAAAACAATACAGCAGGCCGTCGCCGCCCGTGCTCTTCAGATCGGCCTGCGAGCAGCCGCCGTCGGGGCCGCGCGAGGGATGCGAGCTGTTCCACGATTTCGATGGCTCGTCATCGCGCAGGCCTTGACGATCGGCGTGGCCGACGACCGCCGCGCCTTGCGTGCTCGACGACCAGTTCTTGCAGGTCTTGTCGTCACCCGCGGAAAAGCGCCTGCGCCGATGGCGCCGCAAGCAAGGCCACAGCGAACGCAAGACCTGAAATTGTCACGGATCTCCCGATACGGATCATCTTGTCCTCCAGTTGTGTTTTTCGTTGGCCGCCAGATTTCAACCCGATCGCGCCCGCTTATTCCGATGCCGCGATCCGTGACGTCCCAAAAGAAAAAGGCGCCGTGCAATAAGCACGACGCCTTGGTTTCTAAGTCGTCTGCGATCAATTGGTCTGCTGGATCGCCGACAATTCCCAGGCGACGCCCGGACGGCGGGCAAAGGTCCAGACTTCGGTGGCCTCGCCCGGCTGCTCGCTACCGGCGACAATCGCGCCGGTGTTGCGATCGAGCGTCTTGTCGGTGAGCGCGAAGCGCAGCGCCACCGTCGCGTAATCGGTCTCGCCTTCGCGCCAGGATTCCGCGAGGTCGCCCTGCAACAGCTTCACATTGCCGACCTTGTTGACGACGTTGCGGGCGCGGTTCTGGCCGAGGTCCTGCTCGAAATAGGAGACCATTTCCGGCGTCGCGAGCGTGTGCAACTTGGCCACGTCCTCGTTCGACCACGCGGACTGGACCTCGCCGAGCAGGCGCTCGAACGCCTCATAGTCGTCCGGCTTGATCTCGAGCGGCGCGTTGTTGGCGCCGAAGCCGAAGCCGCCGCCAAGACCACCAGCAAGACCACTACGATTGTTCGCCTGCGGTCCCGGACCGGCACCGGCGTCAGCATTGGCATAGGCCGCCTGCGGGGTGTGGCGGCGCTGCCACCAGGACATCGCCAGCCGAACCACGAGCACCACGAGCGCGATCTGGATGATCAGGCCGATGATCGACGACAGGCCGCCGAGGCCGCCGAACAGGCCACCGCCGAACAGCATGCCGAGCAGGCCCGCGCCGAGGAAGCCGGCCGCAAGGCCGCCCAGGAAACCGCCGCCGCGGCCGAACAGGCCGCCACGCGCGGGTGCGGCGGCAGCCGAGTTCATGCCTGCGCCCGGCTGGGTGTAGGTGCGGTTGAACTGCGAGGTCGAGCCCGGCGCGGTCGTGGTCGACGGCGGGGCCGAATAGGTCCGCGAGCCGCGCGAACCCGACGACATGCCGCCACCGACGCGCGCGTCGGCGGATGAGATCGCCAGCGCAGTCGGCAGCGCAAGCGCCAGCACGACGGCAATCGTCTTGAAGAGGCTGCGGGAGCGTTGCGAGAACTTCATGTGCGTTTCCCAAATCCCCGGATGGGGCGTGCCCCTAAGATGGGCAGCCTTCCGTAAAAAGGAAGCCACTATCGGAACTTATGGCTGCGGCCCTCAGTCGCGGGGATGTGGCAAAAGCCCATGTTTGGCGGCAGCTTGGCCGGGGACGCGCAGGAACCGCGGTCGCGGGTTACCGTCGCTTTGCGACGGAATTTCGCTTTTTCCTTCGTTATTGCGTTGAAGCCCTCACCCCGCCTTCTGCATCGTCTCCTTCACGGCCGCCACGAGCTGGCTGAGCGTGAACGGCTTGGGCAGGAAGTCGAACTGCTGGCCTTCGGGCAGGCTCTTCTCGAACGCGTCCTCGGCGTAGCCGGAGACGAAGATGAACTTGATGTCGGGGTTCTTCTCGCGCATCGCCTTGAGCAGGGTCGGGCCGTCCATCTCCGGCATCACGACGTCGGAGACGACGAGATCGATGCCGCCGCTCTGCTCTTCCAGCAATTCCATCGCCTCGACGCCGTTCTCGGCCTCGACCACGGTGTAGCCGCGCGAGCGCAGGCCGCGTGCGTTGAGCGCGCGCAGGCCCTCTTCGTCCTCGACCAGGAGGATGGTGCCCTGTCCGGTGAGATCGGTGCGGGGCTTGGCGTCCGCTGCGGGCCCGGCTTCCTTCGCGGCACCGTTGGTGGCGCCAACGACCGCCGCCGGCTGCTCGACCTGCACCTCCGGCTCGGCATGATGGCGCGGCAGGAAGATGTGGAACGAGGTGCCCTGCCCCGGCTCGGAATCGACATAGATGAAGCCGCCGGTCTGCTTGACGATGCCGTAGACCGTGGAGAGACCGAGGCCGGTGCCCTTGCCGACTTCCTTGGTCGAGAAGAACGGCTCGAAGATCTTGTCGCGGATGTCGGCGGGAATGCCGGTGCCGGTGTCGGCGACCTCGATCCGCACATAGTCCGCGGCCGGCATGCCCTTGTAGGCGAGCCTGGCCGCTTCCTCAGTGGTGACGTTGGCGGTGCGGATGATCAGCTTGCCGCCGTCGGGCATGGCATCGCGCGCGTTCACTGCGAGGTTGACGATGACCTGCTCGAACTGGGAGACGTCGACCTTGACCGGCCAGAGGTCGCGGCCGTGGATGGTCTCCTGCTTGACCTTCTCGCCGATCAGGCGGCGCAGCAGCATGGCGAGGTCGGAGAGCGCATCGCCGAGGTCGAGCACCTGCGGCCGCAGCGTCTGCCGCCGCGAGAACGCCAGCAACTGGCGCACCAGCGTGGCGGCGCGCGTCGCGTTCTGCTTGATCTGCATGATGTCCTGGAACGACGGATCGGTCGGCTTGTGCGCGTTCAGCAGGAAGTCGTTCGCCATCATGATGGCGGAGAGCACATTGTTGAAGTCGTGGGCGATGCCGCCGGCGAGCTGGCCGACCGTCTCCATCTTCTGCGACTGGTTGATCTGGTTCTCCAGCGCGCGCCGCTCGGTGGTCTCGAGCATGTGCACGATGGCGACTTCCGCGTCGTTCTCGGCCGTGTCCACAGGCGTGACGAAGAACTGGCCCCAGCGCTCTTTGGTTCCTTCGAGCGCCACTTCGACCGGCGCGACGTCGGCCTGACCCTCCGCGGCCTGGTTGATGGCCGTGATCAAAAGGTGCCGGTCGCGCGAATTGACCGCGCGGAAGATCGACTTGCTGGCACTGTCGAGCCCCAGCGCCTGGCCGAGCTTGCCGTAGCGCGCATTGGCGCGCACGACGTTGCCGCCGCGGTCGACCGTCGCGATCGCCATCGGGGTATGGTCGAAGAAGCGCATGAAGCGGACTTCGGCGGCGCGGTCCGGATCGCTGCGCTCGTCCCGGGCACGGCTGATCACCAGCGTGCGCGACGGCCCCGGCGCACCGTCGGCGCCGAAGGCGAGCTTGTGATAGAGCCGCACCGGCATGGTCTTGCCGGTGCGCATGCGCAGGTCGATGTCGAAGACTTCCGTCTTGACTTCGCCCGGCACCGCCACGATCGCGGTGAGCAGCGAAGCGCCGTCGCCGGAGACGATGTCGGTGAGCTTCAGCCCGCCCGAGCCGATCTCGGCGAGGTCGTAGTCGAGCCAGTTCGCCAGCGTCGCGTTGACATAAGCGAGCTCGCCGGCCGGATTGACCGAGAAGAAGCCGCAAGGCGCGTGATCGAGATATTCGATCGCGTGCTGGAGCTCCTGGAACACGTCCTCCTGGCGCTCGCGGTCGCGGGTGATGTCGGCGATCGACCACACCGCGTATTTCGTCTCGCGCTTGCCCGTGCCGAGCGGGCGCACCCGCATGCGCAGCCAGCGGCCCTGGCTGCCGTCATGGCCGGAGATTCGCACCTCTTCCTGCTGCCGTTTGCCTTCGCGCGCGGCCTTGAGCAGACGGAACACGGCTTCGGAGACGTCGGGGTTGCCGATGAAGACGCGCTCCACGGGCCGCACCTCCTGCGGGCCGGTGGCGCCGGTCAGCGTCAGATAGGCGGCGTTGGAATAGACCACATGGCCGCGCGGATCGGTCACGGCCAGGCCGTCGAAGGCGTGATCGGCGATGCGCCCCATCACGGGATCGTCGAGATTGCGATCGACGAAGCGGATGATGCCGGCGGCGAAGGCGAACAGGTTGAACAGGCCGACCATCGCCAGCACGGCGAGGATGCCGAGGATATAGGGCTGCGCCTGCGCGCGCCCGAGCGTCATCAGCCCGACGGCAACGGCGACGAGGCCGGCGGCCACCAGCAGCACCAGCGCAATGCTGCCCGAGCGCGGCGACGGCTCGTGCGCCGCAACGGGCTCGCGTGTGAGGTCGTGGTCGGTCTCGGCAGTCATCTCAAGCTGGCACAGCCTGTCGGCAGAGAATCAACGCGCTACGGGGCGCGTGGGGTCCTCCCTGCCTGAATCGGACCCGCAGGCGCAAGGGCAGCAGGGGCGAAAGGTACGCTGATTCCCAGATTACGGCCATTTCCGGTACTTCTCGGGGGTTTTATTGCCGGCCGGCGCCGAATCCGCTCTTCAGACGCATGACGTAGCCGATGACTTCGGCGACCGCATGGTAGTGCTCGGTCGGGATTTCCTGGTCGATCTCGACGGTGGCGTAGAGCGCGCGGGCGAGCGGCACGTTCTCGACGATCGGGATGTCGTGCTCGCGCGCGATCTCCCGGATCTTGAAAGCGAGGTTGTCGACGCCCTTGGCGACGCAGATCGGCGCCGACATGCCGCGCTCATAGGACAGCGCGATCGAATAGTGGGTCGGGTTGGTGATGATCACGGAGGCCTTGGGAACCGCCGCCATCATGCGCTTCTTGGACCGCTGCTGGCGCAGCTGCCTGAGCTTGCCCTTGATGTGCGGGTCGCCTTCGGACTGCTTGAACTCTTCCTTGATCTCCTGGAGCGACATCTTCTGCCGCTGGAACCAGCTGCGATACTGGAAGAAATAGTCGCCAATGGCGATGATCGCGAGCGCCGCGACCACCGCGCCGAGGAGATGAATGGTCAGGCTGGTGGTGGCGCCGAGCATGGCCGCCGGATCGAGCCTGACCATCGCCTCCATGCGATGCCGTTCCGGCCACAGGATCGTGGTCATGACCGTGCCGAGCACGATCAGTTTGCCGAGACCCTTGAGGAAGTTCGCCGCCGCTTGCTTGCCGAAGATGCGCTTGAGGCCTTCGGCAGGCGACAGCTTGCTGAACTTGGGCTTGAGCGATTCGGCCGACCAGACCAGGCGGTGCTGCAGCATGTTGCCGGCAATTGCCGCCAGCACCAGCATCAGCAGCGGCACGCCGACCGCCGCGAGCACCGCGACTTCGATCTGCTGCATCAGGGCGAGCAGAGCCCTGCCGTCGGTCTTGATCATCCAGGAATTGGCGAGCAGGTTGCGCATCGGCGTCATCAGCCCGCTGCCGACCGATCCCGAGAAGGTCGAGACCACAAGCGTGCCGCCCGCGATCATGAACCAGGTGTTGATCTCCTGGCTCTTGGCGACATCACCGCGTTCGAGCGCCTCTTCGAGACGTTTTTGCGTCGGGTCTTCTGTTTGACTCTCTGGATCGTTGTCTTCCGCCATCGATCCCTCGTTATCTGAGCGGCATCATCTGGTGCATGACACCGATGAAATAGTCGAGATACGTGCCCATCATCGCCGTGAGCACCACGGCGAGCACCAGGAACCCCGCGAAGATCGACAGCGGCACGCCGACGAAATAGACCTGCATTTGCGGCATCAGCCGCGCCAGCACGCCGAGGCCGATGTTGAAGACGAGGCCGAACACCAGAAACGGTCCGGAAAGTTGCAGGCCCAAACGGAATGCGGCGGCAAAAGCCCGCGTCGCCAGCGCAGCGATATCGCCGCTCGACACGGTCTCGCCCGGCGCGAAGATCGTGTAGCTGTCGTTCAGCGCCGCGATCACCAGATGATGGCTGTCGGTCGCGAACAGCAGCGTCACCCCGAGCATCGTCAGGAAATTGCCGACCAGCACGCCCTGCTGTCCCTGCGTCGGATCGACCGAGGTGACGAAACCGAGCCCCATCTGCTGCGCGATCACGGCACCGGCAACCTGGAGCGCCGACAGCGTCACGCGCGCGGTGGCCCCCAGCACGATGCCGATCACGATCTCATGCAGCATCAGGACCAGCAGCGGCGCGATCGAGCCCATGTCGACGTGATAGGCATTGCGATGCAGCGGCAGGATGATCAGCGTGAGCAGCAGCGCAATCGACAGCTTGATCCGCGTCGGGATATTGGTCTCGCCCAGGCCCGGCAACAGCATCACCATCGCACCGACCCGGGCGAAGGCGAGCATGAAGGAAGCGGCGAGCGCCGGCAGCAGCGAGACGTCGATGCGCATGACCGGCGCATTGTGCCTCAGCCGCCGATGATTCGCGACGATATCCGCAGCATGTGGGAATGCAGTGCGTCGGCCATGAACGGCAACGCCAGCAGCATTGTGGCAAAGATGGCCAAGATCTTCGGCACGTAGATCAGCGTCTGCTCCTGGATCTGCGTCAGCGCCTGGAACAGCGACACGACGACGCCGACCACGAGCCCGACCACCATCAGGGGCGACGACACGATCACGATGGTCCAGATCGCATCACGCGCGACGTCGAGGGTTTCGGGTCCGGTCATTGCACAATTCCTTTGTCTTATTCCTCGCCTCCCACCACTCTAGCGAGCGATGCGAAGGCCTATCCCCGTCACTGCGAGCGCCGAAATCAGATCGGCATCTTCATGATGTCCTCATAGGCCGCGATCACGCGGTCGCGGACCGAGACCAGCGTGGACACCGCAACATCGGTGTCTGCGACCGCCGTCACCACGTCCATTACGTTGGCCTTGCCGGCGGCCATCGCCACCGTCTGCGCATCGGATTTGCGGCCGGACTCCATGACGCTGCCGACAGTGTCTTTCAGAAGAGAGGCGAAGGACTGCCCGCTCGGCTCGCTGCCCTTGCCGGCACCGCTGTTCTCCAGCACGCGGGCGAGGTTTGCATAGGCGTTGGCGGCAATTGTCGGTGTTGCCATGGCTCAAATGTCCTGTTCAGCTCTTGAGGATGTCGAGGGTGCGCTGGATCATCCGGCGCGTCGCACTGATGATGTTGAGATTGGCCTCGTAGGACCGCTGCGCGTCGCGCATGTCGGTCATCTCGACCACCGAGTTCACGTTGGGATATTTGACGTTGCCGGTCGCATCCGCCGCCGGATTGTTCGGCTCGTATTTGGTGCGAAAGTTGGACTGGTCGGGCTTGATCCTGCCGAGGGTGACGACCTGCGCGTCGAGCGTGCGGTCGAGCGCCGAGGAGAAGGTCGGCACCTTGCGCCGGTAGGGATCGCCGCCGGCACTCTGCGACGTCGAATCCGCATTCGCGATATTCTCCGAGATCACCCGCATGCGCCCGGCCTGCGCCCGCAGACCGGAGGTCGCGATTGCCATCGAGCGGGCAAAGTCGCTGCTGTCATTCGCCATGATCTACCTCCAGCTCTCTTTTTTGAGCATGATCTGGTCGGAAAACCGCTGCACACTTTTCCGGATCATGCTCTAGCCTTTGCCAATCGCGGTCTTGAGCAGATGCAGGCTCTTCGAATAAAGCGAGGTCGCCGCCGCGTAGTCCATCTGGTTGCTCGCGGCCTTCATCATCTCCTCTTCGAGATTGACGGCGTTGCCCGCGGGACGGGTCTCAAAGCCCGCATTCTTGTTCTGGTCGAATCCGGAGGCCGCTCCTGACGGCGCCATGTGGGAACCGCTGGTGCGGGTGAGCGCCAAAGGGCCCATCGAACCCGTGACGGCGCCGCCCTTGTCCAGTTTCGGCTCGACCAGGTCGCGCGGCCGGAATTTGGGCGTGTCGGAATTGGAGACGTTCTCGGACAGGACGCGCTGGCGCTCCTGGTGCCACTGCATCTTGGTGCGAAGCGCCGACAGCACCGGGAGGTCGTTGATGGACATCTTGCGGCTCCTTCCGCCTCTCGGATCAGGTCCGAAGCTAGGCAGAATTTGCCGCCTGTATGGTTAACAGCTGGTTAAAGATGTCACAGGCAGATGTCCCCCGCCGGAACACAAATGCGGGCGCCCGTGATTCTACGCCTCCAAAAGTGGCATTAACCCAACCGCTTGGCGGCGCGTGCACAGGCCAAGAAGTCGTTTTGGATCGAGCGATTCATAGGTTATTAAGAGTTGGGGACGGCAAAACTTGCCGTGGGACGTTAAGAGATAGCAGTTTGGGGCATCGTACGCCGGTGGTTGGCACATCTGACCACGGGCACGAGAAAAGCGCCATTTGTCGGGGACAAGTATGCAAGGCAGCCCTATCACCTTCATCGTCGCGTTCATCGTCGTTCTGGCGTTGATCGGCGTCGCTGCATGGCTGGTTCGCCGATTCGCCACCAGCCGGCTCGGCGCCAACACCCAGCGCGGCCGGATGCCCCGGCTCGCCGTGATCGATGCCGCCGCGGTCGACGGTCGCCGCCGTCTGGTGCTGGTCCGGCGTGACAATGTCGAGCATCTCCTGATGATCGGCGGCCCCACCGACATCGTCGTCGAGCCCAACATCGTGCGCGCAGCGCCCGGCCGCGACCAGCTCCCGCAGCGTCCCAATGCCGCCGAGCCGCCGCGTCTTGCGCCGATGCCTGATACCAGCGGCTGGGCCGAAGAAGCACTGCGGCCCGAGCTGCTCGATCATCCCGAACCGCAAATGCCCGAGCCGCCACCGCGGCCCGCGCGCCCGTCCTTCGCCGACGAAGTGCGCCGGCCCGCTCCCGCGCTGGCCGAACGCCGCAACGAGCCGCCGCTGGCCGGCTTCACGTCCGAGCCGCTCGCGCCGCGCCCCGAGCGCGAACTGCGTCCCGAACCTATTCCGCCGCGCGTTGCGCGCAGCGAACCCCCTCTGATGCCGCGTCCGCCGCGCCAGAGCGAGCCGGTGAAGGTGCCTCCAGTGCGCGCCGAGCGCGCAGCCGCACCACCTCCTCCTCCGCCTGTGCCGCAGGCTCCGCCCGTTCCGCCGCCGGCGCCCGCTCCTGCGGCGCCATCGAGCGCCGAGCAGAATCTCGCCGAGATGGCGCAGCGGCTAGAAGCTGCGCTGCGCCGCCCCGCCGGCGAGACGCTTGCCCCTCCGGTCGCGCCGGAGCCCCCGGCCGCTCCCCCGCGTGTGGCCCGCAGCGAGCCGCCGGCACCACCGGCCCCGCCCGCAAAGCCGGCCCCGGAAAAGACCAGCTTTGAAAATCTCGAAGACGAGATGGCCTCGCTGCTCGGCCGTCCGAAGCCGTCTTCGTGAGGCTGCCGGCCCTCCCGCGTAGAGTCCTTTTTCTTTTTGTCCTGATCGGCGCGGCTTCGCTCGCGAGCCCTTCGCATGCGCAGGACATCAGCATCAATCTCGGCGGCGGCGGCGCAGGCGGTGGCGGCGTCACCGAGCGCGCGATCCAGCTGATCGCGCTGCTGACGGTGCTGTCGATCGCACCGTCGATCCTGATCATGATGACGTCGTTCACGCGCATCGTGGTCGTGCTGTCGCTGCTGCGCACCGCAATGGGCACGGCGACCGCGCCGCCGAACTCGGTGATCATCGCGCTCGCGATGTTCCTCACCTTCTTCGTGATGGGACCGGTCCTGCAAAAATCCTATGACGAAGGCATCCGTCCGCTTGTCGCCAACCAACTCGGCGTCGAGGACGCGCTCCAGCGCGCCGCCGTCCCCCTGCGCGGCTTCATGCAGAAGAACGTGCGCGAGAAGGACCTCAAGCTGTTCCTGGATCTGTCCGGCGAGCCGCCGCCTGCCACTCCCGACGAGCTCGGCTTACGCATCCTCGTCCCCGCCTTCATGATCTCCGAGCTGAAGCGCGCCTTCGAGATCGGCTTCCTGCTGTTCCTGCCCTTCCTGATCATCGACCTCGTCGTCGCCTCCGTGCTGATGTCGATGGGAATGATGATGCTGCCGCCGGCAACCATCTCGCTGCCCTTCAAGCTGATCTTCTTCGTGCTGGTCGACGGCTGGTCGCTGGTGGCGGGGAGCTTGGTGCAGAGCTACGGGGGCTAGCGGCGACCGTGCACGCGGTCATGCCCCGGCTTGACCGGGGCATCCAGTACGCCGCGGCTTCTCGATCCAATCGCTGAAGTCTCTGGGATACTGGATCGCCCGGTCACGCCGGACGATGACACCGAGAGCGCGGCTCACGCCGGCGACGCGACGTGGAACGGTCCGCCCCTACCCCTTCACATCATACTGCTTGCTGAGGTGATCGCCGATCTGCACCAGCATGGCGACGCTTTCGGGGAAACCGGGCCGGTCTCGCATGGCCTGGTCGGCATCGACGCGGAACTCCCAGCGGTCGCCGTCGCGGACGATCGAGATGATCAGGCCGTCGGGGCCATCGGCATGGACCTTCAATTCGGCCCGCGCCATGGCGATGAGTTCGGCTTCGGTCTTGGCAGGCTTGCTCATATCGACGCTCTCCCGGCATGAAGATGCATCAGGTTGCCGCCTTGTGCGGCACCTGTCGAGAGGCGAGAGGTAGCAGGGTTCCTACCGCGACATCTTGATCTGCCGCACGACGGGGATCGTGGGCAGCGAGCCGGTGTGGTCGGACTCGTCCTTGGCCTGCGGCGAGGCCGGCGCGCGGGCGGTGGCGTCAGGGAAGCGCTGCTTCATCTCGCGCAGGAAGCCGTCGAGCGTGTCGACGCTGGCAGCGAGCTTGGCGATCTCGGCGAATTCGGCGCTGGAGGCGCCGGTCGGTTTGCTGGCGATGTCGAAGGCGAGCCGATCGGCGCTCTCGCTCATCAGGGGCGCATATTTCTCGCGGAAGCGCGACAGGCCGATCGAGTCGTCGGCGAGCGCATAGCCGACGGCGGCGCGGATGATGTCGCTCTTCTCCACCGTGTTGAGCGGCTTGAAGTCGCGGAAACGCTCGCCGTAATAGAGCTCGATCTGCTCGGCGGATTCACGCCAGCGCCGCGCCGCCCAGAAGATGTCGGAGCGCAGGCGCAGCACCTCGCGCCCCGAGACGTTGGAGACGATGTCGAGCGCGAGATCGTGGCGGCCGACGTCGCTCTGCGCGCGCGCCTCCAGCAGCAGGCGCTGCTGCCTGAGTTCGCCGGAGAGGTCGCTGATACGGCTCGCGCGCAGCGCCGTGATCGCCATGTCGGGTCTGCGGTTGGCGAGATAGATCATGGAAAGGCGCGCGGCCACCTGCGCGCGCGCCGCGCCTTCGAGGCGGTGGTCGACCTGGTATTGCAGGAGTTCGGCGGCCTGGTCGAGCAGATCGATCGAGGCGAGACGGTCGGCGAGGCGTCGGATCAGTTCGTCGCCGCGACGGCCGATCGGCGTCAGCTCGCGGAATTCGTAGAACATCCCGAGCGCTTCGACCGGCGGCAGCTCGTCGCCCTTGGGCCCCAGGAAGATCTGCGTGAACAGGTCGGAGGCGAGGTCCTGCGCCTGGCGCGAGGCTTCCGCGTTCGGCTGCAGCTTTGTCGCGGTACGCGCCGCGGTGAGCGCGTCCCGGTAGCGCCCGTTCTCGGCAAACATCTGCGACAGCATCTGGAGCGTCTTGACCTCGATCGAGTCGCCGCGCCAGGTCATCGAGAGCGTTTCGAGCTCGCGCAGCGCGTCTTCCTTGCTGATCTCGTCGCGCTTCTGCCGCAGCGCGACCTCGAGCTGCTTGGCCTCGGCCGCAGCCGGCCGGTCGGTCGAGCCGACCGCGAACTTGTAGTCGTCGAGCGCGTCCCTGTCGTGGCCGAGCGCCTCGGCGAGCCGGCCGCGCAGCACGGCGAAGCCGGGCGCGGCCTCGGGCGAGACGCCGACCACCTCGAGCTCGCTGCGGCGCTTGGAGGCGCCGGCATAGTCCTTCACCTCGAGCGAAGCGCGCATCGCCTCCATCGTCACGATGCGCTGGATGTCGAGCGGCAGCGAGGCGATGGCGAATTCGACGTTCTTGAATTTTTCGCGCGCATCGGCCCATTTGCCCTGGCGTGCATAGGCGAGCGCCTTCCAGAGCTGGGAATCGTGGCTGTTGCCGATCACGGGGTTGGCGAGGTCCTTCAGGCCCTGCGCCGGCCGGCCGATCAGGATGCTCGCGATCGCATGCATGATCAGCGCACCGCTCTCCTCCTTGTTGAGGGGATCGGCCAGCATCAATTCGGTGACGGCCTTGGCCTCGTGATACATCGCGCGCGACATGTAGAATTGCGCGAGGTCGAGCCGCGGCAGCGAACGCAGCGCCGGTTCGACGTTGGAGATCGCCGTGATCAGCTCGTTCTGGCGCGCTATGAAGTTTTCCGACTGGCCCTTGCGCCAGCCTTCGGGGCTGAAGATCGGCCGCACTGCGGTCGGGGCGCGCTCGGCCGAGATGTCGACCGGCGACAGCGTCAGCCCGCCCTTCTTGCCGAGGATGACCTTGTCGGACCCGACCTCGACGCCGACCTCGTCGGAATTCGGCCGGATCGCGATCCCATGCGCAGATTCCAGCAGCGCGAGATCGACGAGGTCCTGCCGCTTGATGAAGCCGCGCACCGGCCGCTGCGCGGTGACGACATAAAGCGTATCGCCGGCGTCGGGATCGGTGAGCTTGTGCAGAAGGCCCGGATTGGCGAAGGGGATCGCGATGTTGGCGAGCGCGGGGTCGGTGATGTTGCGCGACATCATCAGCGGCAGCGGCGTCGCCTGGATCTTGTCGGCGAGCGTCAAGAGCCAGTTGGTCTCCTTGCCGACCTCCTCGCTCGTCAGCGAATAGACCAGCGGCCGGGTGAGACGGATGCGCACCGCCTGTCCCTTGTCGAGCGGGATGCGGCCGACTTCGCCGATCATCGCACCGCCCTTGGTGCGGATCGCCTCGACGTCGATCGGCTTCGGCGTATCGAACACCAGCCAGACGGTATCGCCACGGCGGAACGCCGCCGCAGGAGTTGCGACCTGAAGCGGAAAGGTCACGCGCAGGCCGTCGCTGTCGCGGCGGGCATCGACGCTGGCAACAGCGGGCTGCGGCGCGGCGGGCGCCTCTGCTGGCGCAGCCTTGACAGCTTCCTTGACCGGCTCCTTCGCAGCTTCCTTCGCGACCTCTTTGGGCGCTTCGGCCATGACGGGCTTCGCAGGCGCGACCGCGGCTTCCGCAGCAGGCGCCAAGGTCTTTGAAGCTTCCTTGGGCGCCTCCGCAGCGTGCGCGGCTTCGGCCGCGGGAGCCGGCGCCGATTTCGGCGCTTCAGGAGGCGGCATTGCGGCGGGCGCCTCCGGCTTCACCTCGGGCTTGACATCGATCCTGGCTTCGCGCGCGATCGTCTCGGACGTCGGCGGCGCGATCTCGCGATGCGCGTCCTTCGGCTTCTCGGCCGCCGGCTTTTCAGGCGCAGGCGCAGGTCCGTGAGCGGTAGGCTTGGCCTGCGCGATCGCCGCCTCGGCCGTCGTGGCCATCTTGCCCTTGTCCGGCTGGAAGGAGATGTCGACGACGTAGTTCTTCTCGTCGCGGAACGAATGCACGTCGGAATCGCCGATCAGCGCGATCTCGACACTGGTCTGATCGATGTCGGCCTTCTGCTTGATCGAGGCGACGTTCGGCGGCGCTGCGACGACCGCGTCCGCCAGATCGAAATTAAGGTTGGCGTTGAAGGCGAGCGTGAGCTTCTGCTCGTTGAGCACGGAGGACACGCCGACGCCGTCGGGCATCTCGAACACGAAGCGGACGAAGGTGGGCTGCACCGAGGCGCGCACGCGGATCTGCGGACGCTTCTTGCCCTCGGCCACGGCGCGCTGGGCGCGCAGGGCGCGTTCGGCGACGCGCGCGCGCTCGGCGAGTTCCTTGACCACGTCCATGGGCAGGCTCGGCGGCGGTCCCTTCCAACCCTCCGGCAGGAGGTCGATGAAGGTGCGTTCGCCGGCATTCATGGTGTTGACGGTGACGCGCCGCGCCAGCGACAGGCGGATGGCGCCGCCGTCGGGATCGCGGCGGGCGGAGTTGACGTAGTCGGGCGCGCCTTCCGGGACGCGATCGACGGGAACGTCGACCGCCCGGTCGAAGCGGATGACGAGAATGGAGCCGGCCGTCGTCACCTCGGAGGGGACGTCCTCGCCGAGCTTGATCACGAGACGGGCAAAGCCGCCGCCGGCGGAGAAAGTCGCCTCGCCCCGGATAGCATCGGCCGCCCGGACAGGCGCACTGAAGCCGATCAGCAGGCCGGCTGCCAGCAGCGGCGCCACGCGGACATGACGCGACAGCCCCCGCGCCAGGGCGCGGGCTCGCGACACAAATCCAGCGGCAGCCTCTCGCGCCATTGGCGGCATTGGCGGCATTTCTTCCGGTTCGACGGTCCACGCCGGCATTGCTGCCGGCCCCTGCCCTCGACTGTAGATTTTGCCAATTAAGGACTTCTTAAGTATGAGCCTTCAATTCGGCTTTTGCGTCGGCTTGCCGTCGATCTTGGGCAGCTCGCCGGCCGAGGCGGACTGATCGCCGCCGCCATTGGCCCGGCGGGCCATCTCGACCGTCAGCCGCTCGGCCGCCTCCGGCGACATCAGCCCCATGATGTCCGACATCTTTCTCGGCGCGATCTGCGAGGCGATCTCGATCAGCACGCCCATTTCCAGGCGGTCGAACACCCGCGCGGCGTCCTTGGGCTTCATGCCCTCATACATGGTCACGAGGCCCTTCATGCGCTGGGCTTCTGCGGCCTTCTGCTCGGCCTGCGTCGCGGAGATACGGGTTTCTACCGCCTTCATCTCCTCAACCTTGTTTTCGATGCGCTTCTCGGCGGATTTCAACAGGCTCTCGCGGATGTCGATCTCGCGCTGGCGGGCCTCGATCTCCTGGCGGCGCGACTGCAGGCGTTCCAGGATCGCGCGCTCCGAGGCCGAGATCTGCGGCTGGGCTTCCTCGACCTTGACCACGGTGCCTTCGGGCTTGGTCTCTGGGGCGGCCGGCTTCGGCGTCTCCTTCGGCGCGCCATGGGTCGAGCCCGTGATATCGGGATCCTCGCGGCCGGTCGGGAAGTTCAGATTCTCCTGCGCCCAGGATTTCTTGGTCGGGCTCGGCCTGTAGTCGAAGACATAGCCGCCATTGATCACGAGGCCCGCGACCTTCAGCGTGGCGAGGCCTGCGACGGCAACCAGCACGACCGGAATGACGCGGATGTTGCGAAAGGACTTCATACCCTGACTTTATGCGGCAAGACCGTTGGACCTCCGGCGTTCGGAGAAGGCTTCGGCCGCAGCCGCCACCGCCTTCGCCGACGAGGGCTTGGCTGCGGGCGCGGCGACCGTTTCCGGGTTCGTCACGGGGCGCGCGGCGACCGCGATCTTGGACAGGCGCCGAACCACGTTATCGGCTTCGCCGAGCTGCTTGTAGAGCTGCTCGGACATCTGGGTCGCCGCCGCAAGCTGGCTGCCGAGGTTCTCGTTGACGTCGCGCACCGCGAGCTTCAGCCCGCCGATCGCGCGCTCGGCGATCTCGGTTGCGGTAATCAGCTCGCCGATCACCGCCTTCAGCGAATGCTCGTCCGCCTTCAGCCGCGTCAGCCGCTTGTTGAGCGTGACGCAGTAGACGATGGTCAGCATCAGCAGGATAGCCACCAGCGTCTCGATCGCCATTCCTAGGGAGTGGTTCATGGGGCCTCCATCATCTTGTTCTGCTCGTCGACCTTTTCGAACATCGCAAGTGTCGTACTTGGCTTGCGCAGGGGTTTCGTCACCCGAATCGCGACGCGATCGCCGACCCGGCCCATGCGTCCTTCGGTGATAGTGACGTCGCCGCAGCGAACAGTGACGTTGGCATCCGCGCGCATGTCCAGCGGCAGCGTGTCGCCGACCTTCAGCCGCATCAGCTGCTTGAGCGGAATGTCGGCTTCGTAGAGCACGGCGTCGACGGAGATCTCGGCCTGGACGATCTCGGTGGCGAAATGGCCTTCCCAGATCTGGTCGCGGCCGAACTTTTCGCCCATGAACATCTGGAGCAGGACGCCCCGGATCGGCTCGATGGTCGCGTAAGGCAGCAAGAGCTCGATGTTGCCGCCGCGATCTTCCATGTCGATGCGCAGGCGCACCAGTATCGCGGCGTTGGCAGGACGGCTGATCGCGGCGAAACGCGGGTTGGTCTCGAGCCGGTCGATCGTGAAGGTCACCGGCGACAGCGGCCGGAACGCCTGTTCGGCATCGGCCATGACGACCTCGACCAGCCGTTTGACCAACTCTGTCTCGATCGTGGTGTAGGGCCGGCCCTCGATGCGGAGCTGGCTCGAGCCGCGGCGGCCGCCGAGCAGCACGTCGATCATCGAGTAGATCAGGCTGGAATCGACCACCGCCATGCCGAAATTGTCCCACTCTTCGGCCTTGACGACGGTGAGGACGGCGGGCAGCGGGATCGAGTTCATGTAGTCGCCGAAGCGCACCGAGGTGATGCGGTCGAGCGAGACTTCGACGTTGTCGGAGGTGAAATTGCGCAAGGAGGTCGTCAGCAACCGCACCAGGCGGTCGAAGACGATTTCGAGCATCGGCAGACGCTCGTAGGAGACCATCGCCGAATCGATGATGGCGCGAATGCCGGAATGGTCGTCGAGCGTGACGTCGCCGACCGCGAAGCCGAGGAGGTTGTCGATCTCCTCCTGCGACAGCACCCGCTCGCCGGAATTCTTGCCGGCGCCGAGATCGCGGCTGCCATCCTCGACCATGGCCGCCCATTGCAGGGCCATGGTCTCGGATAGTTCGTTTTCGGCGGCAGCCTTCGCGGCCTCGGCGGGATCCTCGGAATCGAGCGAGGCCTCCCATTGGGCGGCAATTGCATCCTGGTCTGGTTGGTCGGTGCCTGCCATGATCCCTAGCCCGTCATGCTCACTGGATCACGACTTCCTTGAACAGCACTGCGCTGACCTGGACCGGGGCGACCGCCGCGTTGACGCGCTTGGTCAGCTCTTCCTTGAGGCGGAAGACGCCGGCGGAACCGTTGAGGTCGGAGGAGCGCAACTCGCGCACATAAGTCTGGAAGATGTCGGTGATGCGCGGCATCGTCGGCTTGATCGCCTCGATCTGCTTCTCTTCCTTCAGCTCCAGCACGATCTTGAGCTTCAGATATTGCACGCGCTCGCCCGGCGCGCCGGCGAGGTTGACCATGATGTCGGGAACCTCGACGAAAGCCGGCGGCTTCGGCGGGGGCGCCGCCTCGGCGTGATGCTCGTCGTCGCCGTGACGGAAAAAGAAGAACCAGGTCGCGGCACCGCCGCCGAGGACGGCGAGCAAGCCCACGGCCATGATGATGATCTTGAGCTTGTTCTTCGGCGCAGCGGCTTCCGCGCCTTCGGTGGCTGCGCCGCCTTCCGCTTCATTCTCTGCCATGGTCGCCGCGCTCGTTCATCTCTCGAATGGGTCGAAAAAGCGAAGCTCCTGGCAGACAGTGACGCGATACAAATGCCCCAGCGCGATGCGCTCCTCTTACGCGCAAACGCTACGGTAATAATGGTTAACGGAACCTTTCGATTGGGCCTTCACTAGGAAAAATCTGCCGGGCAAACATGGCTAACAGAACCTTTCTGCCGCCTCCCCGCACCCTCGAAAAAACGACAAAGCATTGAAATTACGCAATTTTCCAGCTTGGCACGAGTTTCGCTGAGAAAGGGCCGAGACCAAAGGTTTGGGAGAACCTGAGGTCTCGTTCACGGGATCGGCCAAGGCGCTTGGGAGAGCGAGGTGGCGGATCTCACTCAGGGGAGATTTCCGATGCAGAACGCGCTTCTGATCGGCTTGTCACGGCAGATGACGTTGGAACGGCAGATGGATGTCATCGCCAACAACGTCGCCAATGCCAACACCAACGGCTTCAAGGCCGACCATTCGCTGTTCGAGGAGCACCTCAACTCGAACGCGCGTGAAGACAATTTCGTCGGTTCCGATCGCCGGGTCTCCTATGTGCAGGACCGCGGCACCTTCCGCGACGTCGGCCAGGGGCCGATGGAGCCGACCAAGAATCCGCTCGACATGGCGATCAGCGGCGACGCCTATTTCGCGGTGCAGGCCAATGGCGCCGAGCGCTACACCCGCGACGGCAAATTCTCGCTCAACAGCACCGGCCAGCTCGTCACCTCCGACGGCAACCTCGTGCTCGGCACCGGCGGCCCGATCACCTTCCAGCCGACCGACCACGACATCAACGTTGCCCCCGACGGCACCGTCACGGTGCTCGAGGGCACGGCCAAGAACGACTCGATCCGCGGCAAGGTCCGCATGGCCGCGTTCGACGATCCGGCCAAGCTGACCAAGCTCGGCGCCAACCTCTACAGCGTCGGCTCCGCGATCCCGCGGGCCGACAGCAAGTCGACCGTGCAGCAGGGCTACGTCGAGAAGTCGAACGTGAACTCGGTCGGCGAGATGAGCCGCATGGTCGAAGTCATGCGCAGCTACACCGCCATCGCCAACCTGCTCCAGCAGCAGAGCGACATGCACAAATCGGCGATCGAGAAGCTCGCCGACGTTCCGGCTTGATTGAGGGAGAACTGACATGCAGGCGCTTCACACCGCAGCGACCGGAATGGCGGCACAGGAACTCAACGTTCAGGTGATCTCCAACAACATCGCGAACCTGCGCACCACCGGCTTCAAGAAGCAGACCGCGGCGTTCCAGGACCTGATCTACGAACACGTCCGCCGCGTCGGCGCGCAGTCGTCCGACCAGGGCACCATCCTGCCGGTCGGCGTCGACATCGGCGGCGGCGTCAAGACCGTCGGCACGCCGCGCAGCATGACCCAGGGCACGCTGTCGCAGACCGGCAACGACCTCGACATGGCCATCACGGGCGAAGGCTTCTTCAAGATCCTGATGCCGGACGGCAGCTACCAGTACACCCGCGACGGCACCTTCCAGATGGACAATCAGGGGCGCATCGTCACCGCGCAGGGCAACCCGGTGCAGCCGACGATCACGATCCCGAACAACGCCTCGGGCCTTACCATCAACGTGCAGGGCCAGGTCTCGGTGACGCTGCCGGGCTCGTCGACCTCGGCCGTCCAGGGCCAGATCGGCCTGACCCGATTCATCAACAAGGCGGGCCTCCAGCCGGTCGGCAACAATCAGTTCACGGAGACGCCCTCCTCCGGCCCGCCGCAGGACGGCACGGCGACCGCCGAGGGTTTCGGCAACATCACCCAGAGCAGCCTCGAGCAGGCCAATGTCGATGTCGTCTCGGAAATGAGCGACCTGATCGCAGCCCAGCGCGCCTACGAGATGAACGCCAAGGTGATCAGCGCCGCCGACCAGATGATGCAATCGACCACGGCGCTGTTCCGCTGAGGTGATGACGATGATCCGCACCACCCTCGCCACGATCGCCGCTCTTCTCGCGCTGGCGCTGCCCGCACGGGCCGCCGACGATTTCATCGCAACGCCGACGCTGCGCGCGAGCATCACCGTGACCTCGGACGTGGTGCGGGTCGGCGATCTCATCGACAATGCCGGATCCGCCGCGCTGATCCCGGTCTATCGCTCACCCGATCTCGGCACCACCGGCGCGCTGCCGGTCGCGCAAGTGCTGTCGGTGTTGCGCGCAAAACAGGTGATCGGCGTGATGACCGGCGACATCAAGGAGGTTCAGGTCACCCGTCTCGCCCGCACGCTGGTGAACAAGGACCTCGAAACCGCGGTCGCCTCGGCGCTCGAGCGCCGCTTCGGGCTTGGCGATGCCGCCAACATCACCGTCACGTTCGACCGCGGCATCGCCGACATGCGGCTGGATGCCTCCAACACCGGCGCGCTGCAGCCGGTCGCAACCCGCTATGACGCCCGCAGCGGCCGGTTCGACATCGCCTTCGAGATCAACAACGACAACAATCCGGCGCCGACCAAGCTGCGCTTCACCGGCAACGCGATCGAGACGGTGGAAGTCGCCGTGCTGACGCGCGACATCGACCGCGCCGATCTCCTGAAGTCCTCCGACGTCGCCGTGGAGCGCCGGCCCAAGGCCGAGGTCACCGGTGAGGCCGCCTCGCGCGATCGCACGCTCGGCATGCAGCTGCGCCGGCCGATGCGGGCGGGGACGCCGATCCGCGTCGCCGACATCGTCAAGCCCGACTTCGTGCAGCGCGACCAGAGCGTCACCGTCATCTACCAGGTTCCCGGGATCTACCTCACCACGCGCGGCAAGGCGATCGAGAGCGGCGCCGAGGGCGACACCGTCAGCGTGCTCAACCTGCAGACCAAGCGCACGCTCACAGGCGTCGTCACCGCCCGCGGCCAGGTGACGGTCCAGGGCGCCAGCCAGGCCGCGCCGATGCCGGCCGCGGTCGAGCAGACCTCGTCGCTCAAGCGTGACGAAACGCCCGCCCCCGCCCCTACGGCCGCGGCCCTCGCCCAGAGCCTGATCCAGACCCCGGCGTCCCCGGCCCAGATCGCACAAGCCCAGATCCCGCAAGTTCGCGTCTCGCAAGCTCCAGCCAAGTCAGAGTAAGTCATGTCCAGTTTCAGTTCGGCTTCCCGTCCTCGTCGCATCGCGATCTCCGCCCTGCTGCTGGCGATTTGCGCGCTGGCGAGCGGCTGCTCCTCGATCGACCGCCTGTCGCAGATCGGCGAGCAACCGAAGCTGGCGGCGATCGAAAATCCGACGACACAGCCCGGCTACAAGCCGGTGCAGATGCCGATGCCGAAGCCGGAAGTCGCCTCCTACAATCCGAACTCGCTGTGGCGCAACGGCAGCCGCGCCTTCTTCAAGGACCAGCGCGCGACCCATGTCGGCGACCTCCTGACCGTGACCGTGAACATCACCGACAAGGCCAATATCGCCAACGAGACCCAGCGCAGCCGCACCGCCAAGGAAGATTCGGGAATTACCGATTTTATCGGCAGCCAGACGGTCACGCAGCCGCTCAAGGTCCTGCCCGGTCGGCTTCTCACCACCGACTCAACATCCTCCGCCGACGGCAAGGGCTCGGTCAATCGCCAGGAAGCGTTGCAGACCAACGTCGCCGCGGTCGTGACCCAGGTGCTGCCGAACGGCAATCTCGTGGTCGAAGGCAAGCAGGAGATCCGCGTCAACTACGAGATCCGCGAGCTCATCGTCGCCGGCATCGTCCGCCCCGAAGACATCCAGAGCGACAACACCATCGATTCCAGCAAGATCGCGCAGGCCCGCATCGCCTACGGCGGCCGCGGCCAGATCATGGACGTGCAGCAACCGCGCTACGGCCAGCAAGTCATGGACGTGCTGCTGCCCTTCTAGCCCACTCCCGAGCTCCCACATCGTGTTCGCGAACCTAGGCGCGAACGACGATGTACGACGCGGCCCTCGCTAGCTCCCCTGGCGAGGGCCGCATGTATTTTGCGGTGGCTGCATACAGCGCGTCAGGTCCGCGCAATCATAGCAACGCCGACGATCCAGTATTTCGAGACGTCAGTGATGAACCGAGAAGCCTCGGCGTACTGGATTCCCCGCCTTCGCGGGGAATGACTGCGCAGAGTACCGCAGCGCCCTCACGTGAACTCCGCCTCCACCGTCCCCAGCCCGTCCAGCTCCATCCGCACCTTGTCGCCGGCCTTCAGCCACAGTGTCTTGACCAGGCTCCCCGTCAGCACGAGCTGCCCCGCGTGCAGCCCCTTGCCCTCGGCGGCGAGATGGTTGGCGAGCCAGGCGAGTGCGTTGTGGGGATGGCCGAGCACGTCGGCGCCGGTGCCGTGGCTGACCTCTTCGCCGTTGACGATGGCGCGGCCTTTGATGGCCCTCAGGTCTGGCACCGACGAGCGCTGCACGAGTTCGCCGAGCACGCAGCCGGCGGCGAAGAAATCGTCGGCGATCAAGGTCGGCGCGCCCATCGTCTCCCACTTCACGTAGCGGTCGTCGACGATCTCGATCGCGGGATGATAGGCCTCGACCGCCTCGCCGACCCATTCGGCCGTGAACGGCGCCTCGCCGGCGGCGAGATTGCGCTTCAGCCGCACCGCGATCTCGCATTCGACGCCGACGCGGACGTAGTTGGAGGCGGCGAGCTTGACGCCGCTGTCGTGCACGCCCATCTGGAACACGCCGCCGCCGCAGGGGTGCGAAATGCCGATATAGTCCTGCATCACCTGGCTGGTGCAGCCGATCTTGTAGCCGACGAGCGGGCCGAAATTCTTCAGCAGGAGATCATGCAGCGCGCGCTGGACCTGATAGCCCTCGGCCTCATCGGCCGGGGGAACTTCGAGCGCCGCGAGCGGCGCATGGTTGCGGCGCGCCAGCGCGATCGCCTTTGCGGCTGCGAGAATTGTGTCCATCGGCGCCGGCTCCCACGCTACGCATTCGAGGGCGGCACTTCAGCATCCCCGCCGTGGCGTGACAAGCGCGGGGGCCACGCGGCAACACGTCAACCAGTCCAAACTACCAGTTCAAGCTGGACGACTTGCGGAAGCAGATCGGCCACATCTCAGGAACCTTACGGCCTGCTGCCGGCGTTTAAGGAGATATTGAGCTGGTCCGGGCTTTATGGGGATGCGCGCCTTGTGGCGTCGCAACAGGCCTGATTGCAGCGACGCGTGAAGCTGCTGGATCAGTGTCTCGGCAGTCGAGTCGATGTCGTTGATGCGACTCGCAAAACGTCCCGCACCTGAAGTGAAGGCTGTTTCTGATCCGAACTCACGTGAGGTCGGAGGAGTTGAGTCTAGCCCATTGATCGCGATTCACTTTTCGCGATTGCGCTCGCGCGCCGCAGCGCGCGGTTGCAAGCGACAGGCAAAATGCTGGCCACTGCGCAAAACGACGCGCCTTCCAAAAACAAAGAGCCGCATCTCTGCGGCTCGGACTCTATTCGTCGCGATAGACCTTCTCGCGTTTCTCGTGGCGCTCCTGCGCCTCCACCGAGAGCGTCGCGATGGGCCGGGCCTCGAGCCGCTTCAACGAGATCGGCTCGCCGGTGTCCTCGCAATAGCCGTAGGTGTTATCCTCGATACGCTGGAGCGCGGCGTCGATCTTGGCGATCAACTTGCGCTGGCGGTCACGGGCACGGAGTTCGATAGCGCGGTCGGTTTCGGACGATGCCCGATCGGCGAGATCGGGGTGGTTCACATTCTCCTCCTGCAGGGCTTGCAGGGTGAGCTTGGACTCTTTGAGGATCTCATCCTTCCAGGCGAGGAGCTTCAAACGGAAGTACTCCTTCTGCCTGTCGTTCATAAAAGGCTCTTTTTCGGTCGGTCGGTAGTTTTTCAACTTTTCCAAGGGCGGCCTATCTGTCTAAGCAACGACTCGCAAACGGAACGGGGTCCGCTGAGCGGGGCGTTATATAGCGGCCTCCTGTGACAGACAATGTTTCCCTGATCGCCCGATTGGCGCCCCCAAGCCCTTGCACAGGAAGGTTTATCCTGGAGGGCCCGGGGGCGGCCAAAGGCCTAGTAGCCGACCGTGAAACGCTGCCGCACATGGGCCGGCCGCTCGATCTCGTCGGCGAGCGCAATGGCGTAGTCCGCGAAAGTGATCCAGCTCTTCCCGTTCGCATCTGCGAGAAGCTGGTCGGTCCCAAGCCGGAACTTGCCAGTCCGCTCCCCCTCGATGAAAAGGGCCGATGGCGAGATGAAGCTCCAGTTCAGGTCCTTTTCCTGCCGCAGCAGGTCGAGAAAGGCCGAACCCGCCTCCGCCTCAGCCTTGTACTGAGCCGGAAAACCGGGAGTTGTAACCAGCTTGACGCCCGGAGCGACCTCAAGGCTGCCGGCCCCGCCGACGACGAGATAGCGACCGACCTTGGAGTCCTTTGCCGCGCCGATCAGCTTGAGCGCATCGCTGGCCAGGAAGTGCACGGAACTCACGGCGACGTCGTGCCCGGCCCACAGCTTGGCGAGGCCGGCCTGGTCGAGCACGTCCCCCTTGGTGGGGGTGACGTTCGGCAGGGCCGCGATCTTCTCTGGGTTGCGGGCGATGGCCGTGACGGCGTGGCCGCGGCGGGACAGTTCCTTGGTGATCTCCGAACCGGCCCGGCCCGAGGCGCCGGCGACTGCGATTTTCATGGAAGGCTCCTTTGCTTCTGTGGTAACTAGCAGTGACTAGATATCGCAAAGAGCGCTGGTGTTAAGAGAGCACTTTGTACCTACCTGATTACGCAGAAGTAACCGGCAAGCGGAACCGGCGGGCGGGCCGGCAAGCGACCTGAACGGATCGGAGGACCCGACGATGAAGCCAGACGTCTATGCAGCGAACTGCCCCACGCGACAGATCCTCGACCGCGTCGGCGACAAATGGGCGGTGCTGATCCTGCTGCTGCTGCGCGAGGAGCCGATGCGCTTCAATCAGTTGCGCCGCACGATTGAAGGCATTTCACAGAAGATGCTGAGCCAGGTTCTCAAGTCGCTCGAACGCGACGGATTGATCAAGCGTCACGCCATCGCAACCGTGCCGGTGACCGTGGAATATTCGATCACGCAGCTTGGCGTGACGCTCGCCGCCGCTGTCGATCCGCTCCGGGATTGGGCCGAGCAAAATCTGAAAGACGTGCTCGCCGCCCAGCGCCGCTACGACGCGCAGTTGAAGGATGAAGCGGCGTAAGACGCTACGCCTGCCCGGCCTTGGCAAGCTCGACCTCGACGCGCAGCTCGATCTCGGACAGCACCGAATCGAGACCGGCATCGCCGGAGGACGATTTCAGGTTCGCCGCAGCGTCGCGCAGCCGCATCACGGTCGAGGCGTCGAGTTTGCCGGAGAGAAGCCCCATCTTGAGATCATCGAGCACGTCGAGCGCGGTCTTGCCGCGGACGACCGAGCGCTTGCGACGCTCAACCGGATCCTCCTCGATGCCCTGCAGCGCGAGCAGCCCGTCGATGTTGGCGGCGGCCTTCGGTGCGGCAGCGCCCCGCGTCTCCGGGGCCGACGAGGTGTCGGGCAGCATGAAGGTGCCGGAGCTCGTCCGCCTGGCCTGGCTGGCCGGCGTTCCAAGCGTGGTGCCGTTCGGTCCGTAGATGCGCATCGGAAGCAATCCGGGTGATCAATGCGCCACATTCGCCGTTTTATGGTTAACGACCCGTAAACAGCCCGGCAAAATCTGCCGACAGGCGGCAGTTTCGCTCCTCAGTGACAACACTGGCTGAGACCGGTGAAAACAGATTTATTCAACCTATTCAGGGACCTATCCCAGCTGCTCCGAGTTGGCACAGCGCTCGCAAGGACAGCGTCGGACCAGCTCGTCATGGGAGTGTCGTGATGGTCCTTCGATTTGAGGAGCCTCGGGGAGCAGAGGATGCCAGCCGTCCGTTGGGTGAGAATTGTGGGGGTGGCCTGCGCCGCGCTGTCGGCGCTGGTGCTCTCGGTCGCGTCTGCAAGCGCGACTTCGCGCATCAAGGATCTCGCCAACATCGAAGGCGTGCGGCAGAACCAGCTCATCGGCTACGGCCTGGTCGTCGGCCTCAACGGCACCGGCGACACCCTCAACAACATCCCCTTCACCAAGCAGTCGCTGCAGGCGATGCTCGAGCGCATGGGCGTCAACATCCGCGGCGCCACCATCCGCACCGGCAACGTCGCCGCCGTGATGGTGACAGGCAATCTGCCGGCCTTCGCCACCCAGGGCACGCGTATGGACGTCACCGTCTCCGCGCTCGGCGACGCCAAGAATCTCCAGGGCGGCACCCTGCTCGTCACCCCCCTCCTCGGCGCCGACGGCAACGTCTACTCGGTCGCACAGGGCTCGCTCGCGATCTCCGGCTTCCAGGCCGAGGGCGAAGCGGCGAAAATCGTGCGTGGCGTGCCGACCGTCGGGCGCATTGCCAACGGCGCCATCATCGAGCGCGAGATCGAGTTCGCCCTCAACCGCCTGCCGAACGTCCGCCTTGCGCTGCGCAACGCCGACTTCACCACGGCCAAGCGGATCGCTGCCGCGGTCAACGACTATCTCGGCGTCAAGACCGCCGAGCCGATCGACCCATCGACCGTGCAGCTTGCGATCCCGCCGGAGTTCAAGGGCAACGTCGTCGCCTTTCTCACCGAGATCGAGCAGCTCCAGGTCGATCCGGATCTCGCCGCCAAGATCATCATCGACGAACGCAGCGGCATCATCGTGATGGGACGCGACGTCCGCGTCGCCACCGTTGCAGTCGCACAGGGCAACCTCACCGTCACGATCTCCGAGAGCCCGCAGGTCAGCCAGCCCAATCCGCTGTCGCGGGGACGGACCGTGGTCGCGCCGCGCAGCAGCGTCAGTGTCACCGAGGACGGCAAGAAGTTCGCCGTCGTCAAGGACGGCGTCTCGCTTCAGCAGCTCGTCGACGGCCTCAACGGCCTCGGCATCGGCCCGCGCGATCTCATCAGCATCCTGCAGGCGATCAAGGCCGCCGGGGCGATCGAAGCCGACATCGAGGTGATATGATGCAGACCGGCATGGTCAACACCGCACGCGTCGCGAGCTCCGCCTTCTCGGTGGAGAGCCGCAACGGCCGGCCGGACTTCGATCTCGCCGCGGCACTGCAGAAGGTCCCGCCGAAGCAGCAGGCCAAGGCGCAGAAGACCGCCACCGATTTCGAGGCGATGTTCCTCAACAGCATGTTCTCGCAGATGACCTCGGGTCTGAAGGGCGAAGGCCCGTTCGGCGACACGCCGGGCACCGGCGTGTGGCGCTCGATGCTGACCGAGCAATATTCCAAGAACTTCGCCAGCGCTGGCGGCGTCGGCGTCGCCACCGAAATCTATCGCACCCTGATCATGCAGCAGGCGAAAACGATCCGCACGGCATAAGGTCAAACGAGATGAACCACTTCAACGCCTCGCGTCAGCCGGTACAAGCGCAGCGCCCGAACACCGCCCCCGGCAGCGCCGAGGCGCGCAAGATCGCCGAGCAGTTGATGGATGCGATGAGTGCCCTGCTCGGCCTGATCGAGCGCGAGACCGAGCTCGTGCGTGCCGGCCAGGTCCGCGAGGCGATGACCCTCGAGAGCAAGAAGCAGGAGCTGTCGCGAAACTATGTCGGCGCCGTCAGCCAGTTGAAGACGAACCAGGCCCAGCTCGCGAAATCCGCGCCCGAGCTGATCTCGACGCTGCATCGCCACCACGATGCATTCCGCGCGATGCTCCAGGTCAATCTCACCGTGCTCGCAACCGCTCACGCGGTCTCAGAGAGCGTCGTGCGCGGCGTCAATGCCGAGATCCAGAAGCGCAACGTGCCGAACACCTACACGGCCGCGGGGCGACGCGCCACTCCGGGCCCGCGCCACATCACCCCGCTCGCGGTCAGCCGCTCACTCTGAGCGCGCGCAAGAACAAGCGACAATTTTACGAAAAACCGCGCGGCAACATCGTCGCGCGGTTAGGCACGTTTGCTTACCGGATCTTCAATCCCGGTGTTCCAAGGTTGCGCATTGAGAGGGGTTGGGATTTGACTCACGCTAGGCAACCAGGAGGCTGCCATGAGTACAGATTTCAGCATCAGGCCGGTGGGGATCCCGGCCCCTGTGCAGATCGTAACGACGTCGAACGCGGCGGCGAACGAGGCCGTGCAAACTGATCTTCCGGCGAGCCAGACGGTCGCCGCGAGCGATACCAGCGCGCCGGTGCGTAACGATCTGCATGGCAGCGAGAACGTGTCACGCCAGGTCGTGTTCGACCAGGCGGCCGCGTCCTTCGTTTTCCAGGTCGTCAACGACAGGACCGACGCGGTGGTCAACCAGTTCCCCGACGAAGCGATGCTGCGCCGGCGGGCCTATTTCCATGCACTGGATTTGAAGTCCGAACCCTCGCGTCCGTCCAGCACCGACCGCAGCGCCTGACGATCAGGCGTCGAGCGTCGCAACGGCCGTGTCGAGATAGCTCGAGCCGGTCGCGGGATCGGTGACGACGTTCTTGATCTGCGCCTTGCAGCTATCCGTCAGCGTGCACTTGGTATTGCCGAAGCGGAACGAGCCGTCCTTGATCAGCACCTGCTGATATTGCGAGGTACAGGACGTTCGACTTATACGCGGTCGACATGATGCTCATGATGTCGGCCATGACAGGCTTCCATCACGGACGGCCGGACAGACCGGCGGCGATATTGCGGTTGATCTCGATCAGCGGACGGAAGTGATCGAACTGCGGGCTCATCTGCAGCGCGGCGGTCTGGCTCAGCACGAACACGCTGATGTTGGCGATCTTCTGCCGGACGTCGAGCGGCTGCGGATTGTTTTCGCGCATCGCCTCGCTCAGGAAAATCGTCCAGAGCTTGCGGTTGAACATCAGGGCCTGCATGGTCTGCTCGCTGAGCGGATTGGCGTTGTTCACCGCATCCTGGAGCTTGTTCGCGGCCTTGAGCAAGGTCTGCGCCTCGATGTCGCGAGGAGATGCGGTGGTCGTTGCAACACGCGCATAGGCCGAGGCAGCGGAATTCGACATCAATCACACCTTGGAGGTTTCCTAGCCCGTTGAATAGGCTTAAGGATTTCTTTCCCAACCCTAGGCAGCACCGCTTAAGATTTGCTTACGTGTGTGCTTGGAAGCACTCCGGATTATTACGGGTCTCGGAGCTCTTCGTCGTCGCGAAGCTAGATGCGCATGTGCACGCTGTAAACACGTCCCGCGTGTGCGCGTCGATCTCAGCTAATCCTGCCTTAGCGATCTCCATAAAATGAACGGCGGAGCGTTAGCCCCGCCGTGAAATCGATGAGCGATCTTGCGCCGCGAAATTAGCGAAGCAGCTGCAGCACGCTCTGTTGCGACTGGTTGGCCAGCGACAGCGCTGACACCGCGATCGACTGGCGGGTCGACAGCGCCTGGCTATTCGCCGCTTCCTCGTTGGTGTCGGCGAGCGTCAGGTTGGACGAGCCGGTCTGCAGAACGTTGATCAGGTTCTTGGAGAAATCCTGACGCACCTGCACGATCGACAGATTCGAACCGAGCGAGGAACCCTCGGAGCGCAGCGTGCTCGAGGCGGCATTCAGGCTGGCCAGCACCTTGTTGGTGGCACCATTGTCGATGAAGTCCGTGCCGGGAACGAGATTGCTGAGACCGAGGCCGGCCGCGTTGAACACGACGCCGTTGATGCCGAGCGTCGAGCTGCCGTTCTCGTTGAAGACCAGTTTCAGCGTATCGCCGTTGAGCAGGTTGACGCCGTTGAAGGACGAGTCCTGCGACGTCGTGTCGATCTGCGCCAGGATGTTGTTGAACTGACTGACCAGGCCGGAGCGCGCGGTCTGCGCGACGGGATCCTGAATCGGGGGCTGCGCGGTGGTAAAGGCCAGCACGCTGGTGAGCGTACCGCCGACCGTACCGCCGGCGGCAGTCGAGCCAAGGGTCGAGGACGCGTACTCGTTGACGGTGGTGACCGTCAGCACGCCGTTGGCATCGATCGTCGCCGTCAGGTGGTTGGCCTGAAGCTGCACATTGAGCTGGTCGAGGGTCTTGACGGTGCCGTTGGTGCCGTCGCCGAAGGTGACGTTCACCGGCGTGCCGCCGTTGAAGGAGGTGAAGGTCAGCGTCTTGCCGCTGACACCACCAACACCGGAGTTGCGCGCCGCGGCGAAAGCGGTTGCCGTTCCCGTATTGCCGCTGAGACCGAACGCGTTGAGCGCGTTGCCGGTGCCGGTGATCGACAGGTCGGCGTTGATGCCGGTGGAGAGCGCAAGCTGACCGCTGCTGTTGACCGACGAGGGGATCTGGCCCGCGGTGGTCGACAGGGTCGCCGCGCCGTTGAAGATGCTGGCGGTCTTGACGCCGGTGGCGAGGTCGATCGAGTTGAGCAGATCGGTGAGCGTCGCGCTCTGGATATAGACGGTCGAATTGCCGTTGCCGTCGGTGACGACGTTGCCGTTGACGCCACCGGAGATCACGCTGGCCGCCGACTGGGGCGTCTGGGCGTTCTTGAAGGTGATGGTGTGGCCGTCGATGTTCAGCGTCGAGCCGTCTTGAACGAGAGAGCCGAGCGAGCCGGCCGTCGTCGACCGATTTGCGGTCACGTTGGCATTGCCGGCGCCAGTCGCGGAAGTCAGACCGAGCGCCTTGAGGAAATCAGCCTTTCCAGTCACGCTTATATCGGCGCCGGTCGAGCTCTTCAGCGTAACCGCGCCGCCTCCCGAGATGGACGATGCCACCTGGAGCGTGCCGATCGGACCGGCCGAGCCGCTGACTGTGATGGTCGCGGCGCCGGCACTGATGGCCGCGGTCTTGACGCCGCTGGCGAGGTCGATCGCGCTGAGGACGTCGTTGACAGTCGCCCCGGGCGCAGCCGCCGTTCCCTCATAGACGATCGAATTGCCGTTACCGTCGGTGGCGATGTGTCCGCTGGGGTTGAGACCCCAGCCGGTCGGTTGCGTGCTCGGAGCAATGCCGGTGCGGAAAGTGATGGTCTTGCCGTTCACCGTGATGGTGTCGCCGTCCGCGGGCGCCGTGCTGAAGGTGGCGGATGCCGTGGTGCCGAGCAGCGTGGCGGTACCGGACAGCGCGGTGGTGCCGTCGGCGGCGATCGCTGCTGTGCCGGTAAAGGCGCCGGCGGTTGAGCCCAGCGAGGCGCCGAGCGCGGCGGTTCCCGTGACCGGGGTCACGCCACCGGGTGCGCCGGTATAGAGCACGTTGCTGTTGGCGGTCGCGCTCGCATAGGAGGTCGTGCCGCGCAGGTCGGCGGGCGTGGCACCGGGAATCGTGGTGGAGACGTTCGACTTGGTGGAATAGCCGACCGTGGTCTGCAGCGCCTGGTTGGCGATCGACTTGGCACTGTCGATCAGCTTCTGCAGCGAGGTGATGCCGGTATTGGCCGCCTGCAGCACCTGCACACCGTTATTGATGCCGTCGAGCAGGTTGCTGATGTCGCTCGCCCGGTTGTCCAGCCCCTGCGCTGTGAAGAAGTTGGTGGGATTGTCGAGCGCCGTGTTGACCTTCTTGCCGGTCGACAGCCGCTCCTGCGTCGTGGCCAGCAAGTCAGCCGTCGACTGCAGCGACAACAGGTTCTGGCGAACTGACGCCGAGAGAACGATGTTGGACATTGGCAGGTCTTCCTCTTGAACCGGATTCGAATCGGCCGCGCGGTCTGGAAAGCGGGCTTTTGTCCAGTCTTAGGGGGTCTCCTTTAAAGTATGGTTAACGCCAGTTTAAGCGATAGGGTTAATGGCCGATGAACGTCCCTGCCCGCCCCCGGACGCAAAAAAGCGGCGGGGCAAATGACCCCGCCGCTCTGGTTTATTTCGTAATGTCAGCTGCTTAGCGGAGCAGCTGAAGCACGCTCTGCTGCGACTGGTTGGCCAGCGACAGCGCGGAGACCGCGATCGACTGGCGGGTCGACAGCGCCTGGCTGTTGGCGGCCTCGACGTTGGTGTCGGCGAGGGTCAGGTTGGACGAGCCGGTCTGCAGCACGTTGATCAGGCTCTTGTTGAAGTCCTGACGCACCTGAACCACCGAGAGGTTCGAACCGAGCGCTGAGGCTTCCGAGCGCAGCGTGCTCGATGCGGCGTTCAGATTGGTCAGCACGCGGTTGGACGCGGCGTTGTCGATGAAGTCGACACCGACGGTCAAGGCGGCGAGGCCGAGACCCTTGGAGTTGTAGGTCACGCCGGTGATGTTGAGGCTCGACTTGCCGGTCTCGTCGAACACCAGCTTGAGCTGGTCGCCGTTCAGCAGGTTGACGCCGTTGAACGAGGAGTCCTGCGAGGTCGTGTCGATCTGGTTCAGGATGTTGTTGTACTGGCTGACCAGGTTCGCACGGGCCGTCTGTGCAACCGCATCCTGGACGGGGCTGGAAGCCGTCGAGAACGTCAGCGCCGAAGTGAGCGTGCCGCCGATCGCACCGCCGGCGGTCGTCGAACCGAGCGTCGAGGACGCGTAGTCGTTGGACGCCGTGATGGTCAGCCGGCCGTTGGCGTCGATCGTGGCAGCCAGGTTGTTGGCCAGAAGCTGCGTGTTGAGCTGGTCGAGCGTCTTGACCGTGCCGTTGGTGCCGTCGCCGAAGGTGACGTTGACCGCCGTGCCGCTGTTGAAGGCGGAGAAGGTCAAGGTCTTGCCGGCAATGCCGCCGATGCCGGAGGTGCGCGCCGCAGTGAACGCCGACGCGCTGCCGGTGTTGCCGGCCAGCCCGAACACATTCAACGCAGTGCCGGAGCCCGTGATCGAGAGGTCGGCATTGACGCCGGTCGAGAGTTTGAGCTGACCGGACGTATTGATCGTCGAGTTCGACTGGCCTGTCGCGGTCGCAAGCGTCGCGGTGCCGTTGGCGTTGATCGTCGCGGTCTGCACGCCGGTGGCAAGGTCGATCGCCTTCAACACGTCGGCAACCGTTCCGGCCTGCAGATAGACGGTCGAGTTGCCGTTGCCGTCGGTGAGGATGTTACCGGTGGAACCGAAGCCGCTCGGAACGCTCGGAGCACCGGTCGATCCCGGAATCGGCGCGTTCTTGAAGGTGATGACGTGACCGTCGACGTTCAGCGTCGAACCGTCGGCGATCGTCGCCCCCAGCGAGCCCGAGCTCGTGGTCCGGTTGACGCTGACGCTGGCATTGCCGGCACCCGTAGACGTCGTCAGCCCGAGCGCCTTGAGCAAATCGGCCTTGCCGGTGACGCTGAGATCCGCACCCGTCGAGCTCTTCAGCGTGACGGCGCCGCCGGCAGCGGTCGAGACGGCAGCACCTGGCTGGCTGGCGCTCACGGCGATCGTCGCGGCGCCCGCACTGATGGACACCGTCTTCACGCCGCTGGCGAGATCGATTGCGGACAACAGATCGTTGACGGTCGCAGCCGGGGCACCGGCGGTGCCGAGATAGACCGTGGTGTTGCCGCTGCCGTCGGTGACGAGATTGCCGCTGACGCCCGAGCCGGACGCAACCGCGGTCGACGCCGGCGCGGAGCCCGAGCGGAAGGTGATGGTCTTGCCGTTCACGGTCAGCGTGTCGCCGTCCGCAGGCTGGGCGTTGCCGGCCAGGCCGGTTGCAGTCGTGCCCGAGGTGGCGATCAGGGTGATGGTGCCGGTCAGGGCCGTCGTGCCGTCACCGGCCGTTGCGCCCGTGCTGGCAAAGGAGCCGATGGTAGCGCCGAGCGTCGTGGTGCCGCTCGCTGCCGTGGTGCCGCCGGCCGCGCCCGTATAGAGCACGTTGCTGGATGCAGTGGCGCTGGCAAAGGACGTCGTGCCGCGCAGGTCGGCGGCGGTCGCACCCGAGATCGTGGTGGAGACGTTGGACTTGGTCGAGTAGCCGACGGTGGTCTGCAGCGCCTGGTTGGCGATCGACTTCGCGCTGTCGATCAGCTTCTGCAGCGAGGTCAGGCCGGTGTTGGCGGCCTGCAGCACCTGCACGCCGTTGGCGATGCCGTCGAGCAGATTGTTGATGTCGCTGGCACGGTTGTCGAGCGACTGGGCCGTGAAGAAGTTGGTGGGATTGTCCAGGGCCGAATTGACGCTCTTGCCGGTCGACAGACGGTTCTGTGTGGTGGCGAGCAGATCAGCGGTGGACTGGAGAGACAGCAGGTTCTGACGAACCGACGCAGAGAGAACAATACCGGACATAACTCTTACCCTTCTGGTTTACGCGTCTTCGTTCGATCGCTTCGGATCGAGTGACGGGAACAGCGTGCCGCGACATGGCTAACAAAAGGTGAAACGAACATCGCCTGCGTAAGCGCGGGTTCACCATAAGCGCGGGGAAGGCGTGGGCGCGGCCGGTAATCAGGCTGAAATCATTGGCATTTATCCGCGCTTACTCTCCATTAACCATAACCGCTGGTTACTTTTTCAGGGCGCTGCGTCGCTGCCGAATGTCGAACGACAAAGGAAAAAAAGCGGCGGGGCCGAAGCCCCGCCGCCCTAGTCGTCTTAAGATGTCTTCCGCTTGTTAGCGGAGCAGCTGCAGCACGCTCTGCTGCGACTGGTTGGCCAGCGACAGCGCGGAGACCGCGATCGACTGGCGGGTCGACAGCGCCTGGCTGTTGGCCGCTTCGACGTTGGTGTCGGCCAGCGTCAGGTTGGACGAACCGGTCTGCAGCACGTTGATCAGGTTCTTGTTGAAGTCCTGACGAACCTGCACGATCGTCAGGTTCGAACCAAGGCTCGAGGCTTCCGAGCGCAGCGTGCTCGATGCCGTGTTCAAATTGGTCAGCACCTTGTTGGTGGCGGCGTTGTCGATGAAGTCGACACCACCGGTCAACGCAGCGAGGCCCAGACCCTTGGAGTTATAGGTCACGCCGGTGATGCTCAGGTTCGACTTGCCGGTCTCGTCGAACACCAGCTTGAGCTGGTCACCGTTCAACAAATTGACGCCGTTGAACGAGGAGTCCTGCGAGGTCGAGTCGATCTGCTGAAGGATGTTGTTGTACTGAGACACCAGGTTCGAACGCGACGTCTGCGCAACCGTGTCCTGGACGGGGCTGGAAGCCGTCGAGAACGTCAGCGCCGAAGTGAGCGTGCCGCCGATCGAACCACCTGCGGCGCTCGAACCGATGGTCGAGGACGCGTAGTCGTTGGTGGTCGAGACCGTCAGCAGGCCGTTGGCGTCGATCGTCGCGGTCAGGTTGTTGGCCTGAAGCTTCGAGTTGAGCTGGTCGAGCGTCTTGACCGAGCCGTTGGTGCCGTCGCCGAAGGTGACATTGACCGCCGTGCCGCCGTTGAAGGCGGAGAAGGTCAGGGTCTTGCCGGTGAGGCCGCCAACGCCCGAGGTCCGCGCCGCGGTGAACGCGGTCGCAGTGCCGGTGTTGCCGGCAAAGCCGAGCCCGTTCAGCGCATTGCCGGTGCCCGTGATCGACAGGTCGGCATTGACGCCGGTCGAGATCTTGAGCTGACCCGATGCGTTGATCGACGAGTTGGTCTGGCCGGTCGCAGTCGCAAGCGTCGCGGTGCCGTTGGCGTTGACCGTCGCGGTCTGCACGCCGGTGGCGAGGTCGATCGCCTTCAGCACGTCGTTGACCGTGCCGGCCTGCAGATAGACCGTCGAGTTGCCGGCGCCGTCGGTGAGGACGTTACCGCTCGCACCGTAACCGCTCGGCACGCTCGGAGCACCGGTCGAGCCCGGAATCGGCGCGTTCTTGAAGGTGATAACGTGACCGTCGACATTCAGCGTCGAACCGTCGGCGATCGTCGCCCCCAGCGAGCCCGAGCTCGTGGTCCGGTTGACGTTGACGGTGGCGTTGCCGCCGCCCACGGCCGTCGTCAGGGCGAGAGCCTTGAGCAGGTCGGCCTTGCCGGTGACGCTCAGATCCGCACCCGTCGAGCTCTTCAGCGTGACGGCGCCGCCAGCAGCGGTCGAGACGGCAGCACCTGGCTGGCTGGCGCTCACGGCGATCGTCGCAGCACCCGCGGTGATGGACACCGTCTTCACGCCGCTGGCGAGATCGATTGCGGACAACAGATCGTTGACGGTCGCAGCGGGGGCACCCGCGGTGCCGAGATAGACCGTGGTGTTGCCGCTGCCGTCGGTGACGAGATTGCCGCTGACGCCCGAGCCGGACGCAACCGCGGTCGACGCCGGCGCGGAACCCGAGCGGAAGGTGATGGTCTTGCCGTTCACGGTCAGCGTGTCGCCGTCCGCAGGCTGGGCGTTGCCGGCCAGGCCGGTTGCAGTCGTGCCCGAGGTGGCGATCAGGGTGATGGCGCCGGTCAGGGCCGTGGTGCCGTCACCGGCCGTTGCGCCAGTGCTGGCAAAGGAGCCGATGGTGGCGCCGAGGGTCGTGGTGCCGCTCGCCGCCGTGGTGCCGCCGGCCGCGCCGTTATACACGACGTTGCTGCTCGCGGTCGCGCTGGCGAAGCTCGTGGTGCCACGCAGGTCGGCCGCCGTCGCACCCGCGATCGAGGTGGAGACGTTGGACTTGGTGGAGTAGCCGACGGTGGTCTGCAGCGTCTGGTTGGCGATCGACTTGGCGCTGTCGATCAGCTTCTGCAGCGAGGTGATGCCGGTGTTGGCGGCCTGCAGCACCTGCACGCCGTTGGCGATGCCGTCGAGCAGATTGTTGATGTCGCTGGCGCGGTTGTCGAGCGACTGGGCGGTGAAGAAGTTGGTGGGATTGTCCAGGGCCGAATTGACGCTCTTGCCGGTCGACAGACGGCTCTGCGTGGTGGCGAGGAGGTCAGCGGTGGACTGGAGGGAGAGCAGGTTCTGACGAACCGACGAGGAGAGAACAATACCGGACATTGAGTGTTACCCTTCTGGTACGCAACGCAACAAACTTCGATTAGGATTAATCGATGCCGGGAAGGTGAACACAGACGGCTAACAAAGCATGAAGCGTGTCGCTCCAATCCTTGCGCGGATTCACCATACGAGGGATCGGAGCCATATCGGGCTCGTCCATATCGTCATGATAGGACGATGCTTTTTCGTACAGCGACCAGGCGTTTGCGACTTGTCAACCATAACTCAGAGTGAGCAATCGGCTGCATCCGAATGCATCGTCTCCGCTTTGCCGAACGGCACTCTGATGCCGTCGCAAAAAGAAAGCGGCGGAGCCGAAGCCCCGCCGCTGTAGTCGTCTTAAGATGTCTGCCGCTTGTTAGCGGAGCAGCTGCAGCACGCTCTGCTGCGACTGGTTGGCCAGCGACAGCGCGGAGACCGCGATCGACTGGCGGGTCGACAGCGCCTGGCTGTTGGCCGCTTCGGTGTTGGTGTCGGCCAGCGTCAGGTTGGACGAACCGGTCTGCAGCACGTTGATCAGGCTCTTGTTGAAGTCCTGACGAACCTGCACCACCGAGAGGTTCGAACCGAGGCTCGACGCTTCCGAGCGCAGCGTGCTCGACGCGGCGTTCAGGTTCGACAGCACCTTGTTGGTCGCGGAGTTGTCGATGAAGTCGACACCGCTGGTCAGCGAGGCGAGGCCGAGACCCTTGGAGTTGTAGGTCACGCCGGTGATGCTCAGGTTCGACTTGCCGGTCTCGTCGAACACCAGCTTGAGCTGATCGCCGTTCAGCAGGTTGACGCCGTTGAACGAGGAGTCCTGCGAGGTCGTGTCGATCTGGTTCAGGATGTTGTTGTACTGAGACACCAGGTTCGAACGCGAGGTCTGCGCAACCGTGTCCTGGACGGGGCTGGAAGCCGTCGAGAACGTCAGTGATGAGGTCAACGTGCCGCCGATCGAACCACCTGCGGCGCTCGAACCGATGGTCGAGGACGCGTAGTCGTTGGTGGTCGAGACCGTCAGTAGGCCGTTGGCGTCGATCGTCGCGGTCAGGTTGTTGGCCTGAAGCTTCGTGTTGAGCTGGTCGAGCGTCTTGACCGTGCCGTTGGTGCCGTCGCCGAAGGTGACATTGACCGCCGTGCCGCCGTTGAAGGCGGAGAAGGTCAGGGTCTTGCCCGTGATGCCGCCGACACCCGAGGTGCGCGCCGCGGTGAAGGCGGTCGCAGTCCCGGTGTTGCCGGCAAGACCGAGCGCGTTCAGCGCATTGCCGGTGCCGGTGATCGACAGATCGGCGTTGACGCCGGTCGACAGCTTGAGCTGACCAGATGCGTTGATCGACGAGTTGGTCTGGCCGGTCGCAGTCGCAAGCGTCGCGCTGCCGTTGGCATTGACCGTCGCGGTCTGCACGCCGGTGGCGAGATCGATCGCCTTCAGCACGTCGTTAATCGTGCCGGCCTGCAGATAGACCGTCGAGTTGCCGGCGCCGTCGGTGAGGACGTTACCGCTCGCACCATACCCGCTCGGAACGCTCGGAGCACCGGTCGAGCCCGGAATCGGCGCGTTCTTGAAGGTGATGACGTGACCGTCGACGTTCAGCGTCGAACCGTCGGCGATGGTCGCCCCCAGCGAGCCCGCGCTCGTGGTCCGGTTGACGTTGATGGTGGCGTTGCCGCCGCCCACGGCCGTCGTCAGGGCGAGAGCCTTGAGCAGGTCGGCCTTGCCGGTGACGCTGAGATCCGCACCCGTCGAGCTCTTCAGCGTGACGGCGCCGCCGGCAGCGGTCGAGACGGCAGCACCTGGCTGGCTGGCGCTCACGGCGATCGTCGCAGCACCCGCGGTGATGGATGCCGTCTTCACGCCGCTGGCCAGATCGATTGCGGACAACAGATCGTTGACCGTCGCAGCCGGGGCACCGGCGGTGCCGAGATAGACCGTGGTGTTGCCGCTGCCGTCGGTGACGAGATTGCCGCTGACGCCCGAGCCGGACGCAACCGCGGTCGACGCCGGCGCGGAGCCCGAGCGGAAGGTGATGGTCTTGCCGTTCACGGTCAGCGTGTCGCCGTCCGCAGGCTGGGCGTTGCCGGCCAGGCCGGTTGCAGTCGTGCCCGAGGTGGCGATCAGGGTGATGGCGCCGGTCAGGGCCGTGGTGCCGTCACCGGCCGTTGCGCCAGTGCTGGCAAAGGAGCCGATGGTGGCGCCGAGGGTCGTGGTGCCGCTCGCCGCCGTGGTGCCGCCGGCCGTGCCGTTATACACGACGTTGCTGCTCGCGGTCGCGCTGGCGAAGCTCGTGGTGCCGCGCAGGTCGGCCGCCGTCGCACCCGCGATCGAGGCGGAGACGTTGGACTTGGTGGAGTAGCCGACGGTGGTCTGCAGCGCCTGGTTGGCGATCGACTTGGCGCTGTCGATCAGCTTCTGCAGCGAGGTGATGCCGGTGTTGGCGGCCTGCAGCACCTGCACGCCGTTGGCGATGCCGTCGAGCAGATTGTTGATGTCGCTGGCGCGGTTGTCGAGCGACTGTGCCGTGAAGAAGTTGGTGGGGCTGTCCAGGGCCGAATTGACGCTCTTGCCGGTCGACAGACGGTTCTGCGTGGTGGCGAGGAGATCAGCGGTGGACTGGAGGGAGAGCAGGTTCTGACGAACCGACGAGGAGAGAACAATACCGGACATGACTCTGTTACCTTTCTGGTAAACGACGCTTACTGTTACGCGTCTGCTTGGATCGAGCTTGACCCAGCGACCGGCGGACCGTGGGGCGGAGTCCTCTAACGAAACATGAAATGAAATCGGCGCTTTTGCTGAGTCGGCGCGCGATTCGGCCGCTCCGCACACTCGCGAGGCCGCGCCGCCGGGCGATTTCGGCATTGATATAATTGAGCTTTTCCGCGGCATCGGCCGGGATTTACAACTCGTTAACTAGTCTTGATGGAGTATTGCGCCCTGATCCGCCGCAACACACGCTCGGTTACGAAAGCGTTGATGGAGAACCAGGCATGGCCCTCAAGGTCGAGCTCAGACCGCACGAACGCATCATCGTCGGCAACTGCGTGATAACCAACACCGACCAGCGCGCCCGCCTTCTGATCGACGGCGACAACGTGCCGATCCTGCGCGAGCGCGACATCCTCACGCCGGAGACAGCCGACACGCCCGCCAAGCTCGTCTATCTGGCGGTCCAGCTCATGTACATCTCGCCGGATCCGCAGACCCAGCACGGCACCTATTTCAACCTGGTGCGCGACATCGTCACCGCGGTGCCGAGCTCCTGGCCGATCATCGAAGGCATCAACAACAACATCCTCAACGGCGACCTCTATCGCGCACTGAAGGACGCCCGCAAGTTGATCGCTTATGAAGAGAAGTTGCGGGGCCAGTTCGAGGCCACCCATCCCAAGACGGAAGCGGACCAGGACGTTAGCACCGCCGCCTGAGCATACGCGTTGGCGCGGCCACGCCGCGCGAACGACCAAGCCGCACCAACGACAACGGCCCCGGATCGCCTCCGGGGCCGTTGTCGTTTCGGGCCTGCATCAATACGACTGCGCCGCGAGCGGCGGCGCCTCGACCTCGATCACTCCCCCGCTCCGTCGTCCGCCGAATTCCAGCACGGCCGCGACCAGCGCGTCGATGTCGCTCTCGTCGGTGCGGTGATTGACGATCGCGGCGCGGATCGCAAACCTGCCGTCCAGCGTCGTGCTCGACGGCGCCGCGACGCCGGACTCCTGGATGTCTGCGACGATCTCGCGATTGACCTCATCGGCGGCGCGGTAACGGAAGCAGACGATGTTGAGATTGACTGGTGCCAGCAATTCCAGCCGCGGCTCGGCGAGAACGCGCGTCTCCAGATATTTCGCCAGCGCACAGCTTCGCGCGATCACCGCACCGAGCCGATCAGTGCCGAACGTCTTCAGCGTGAACCACGTCTTCAGCGCACGGAAGCCACGTGACAGATCGGGGCCGAGATCGCAGGGCCAGACCGCGCCCGCCGCGAGCCCCCTCGCCTCGCGGCGCAGATAGGCTGCCGGCTGCGCAAAGGCCTGCCGATGCTGCTCGCCGTCACGCACCAGCAGGAAGCCGGCGTCATAAGGCACCTGTCCCCATTTGTGGAAGTCGAGCGCGATGGAATCCGCAAGCTCGATGCCGCCGAGCAGCGGCGCAAGCTCGGGCGACAGGATCGCGAGCGCACCGAAGGCGCCGTCGACGTGAAACCAAATTCCCTCCTCGCGGCACAGCTCCGCGATCGCCTTGAGATCGTCGATCGCGCCGATATCGACGGTGCCGGCGGAGGCGACGACGAGGAACGGCTTGAAGCCGACCTCGCGGTCAACGGCGATCTGCGCGCGCAGCGCGGCGACGTCGATACGATGATCGGCATCGACGTCGATCTTGCGCAGCGCATCGGTGCCGAGCCCGGCAATGTCCATCGCCCTCGAGACGCAACCATGCGCGGCCTGCGATGTATAGGCGGCAAGGAGTGCACCGTCATTGCCGATGCCGTACTGCCGCGCCAACGTGCCGAGGGCGCTCGTACGCGCCACCAGCACCGCCATCAGATTGGCCATCGACGTGCCCGTGACGAAGATGCCGCTCGCGCTTTCCGGGAAGGCGAACAGGCGGCGCATCCAGTCGACGATCTGGCGCTCGACCTCGATCGGCATGTGGTCGCGGCCGCCGAGATTGGCGTTGAGGCCTGCCGCGAGCATTTCCGCGAGCATGCCGACCGCGGTGCCGCCGCCATGCACCCAGCCCATGAAACCGGGATGGACGTTACCTGTCGCATAGGGCGCGACATGTTCGGAGAAGTCGCGATAGACGTCGGCGAGATCGCTGGCCTCGCGCGGCACGTCGGCCTTGAATGCCGCACGGACGCCGTCGGGGATCGGCTGCCACACCGGACGCGCGCGAATGTTGGCGATGCCGTCGATCGTCTCGTCAAGCATGCGATGGGCGAGCGCACGAAGTTCGCTCCAGTCCTGCGGATCGAGCGAGGTGTGCGTGACGGAGCTTTGCGTGTTGCGGATAATCTCGTTCATGCTGCACTCTTCTCGTCCGCTCTTGCATGCCGCGACAGCATCGCCGTGAATGCCGCAAAGATCTTGCGCATCTGCGGCGGCTTGTACGGAAACACGGCCGGCGGATCCATGTTGTGCACGACGGCGGTGTTGTCGGCTTCGAAGACCAGCAGCTCGCGGTTCTGGTTCTCGGCGCAATCGACGATGAAGTAATCGAGGCCGACGCGTTTGCTCATCTCTTCGAGCGCGACCTTGTGGCGCGCAGCGAAAGCATGGTCGAAGTCGAGCATGAAGGCGGCTTCTTCAGCCCGCTTCTCTTCGCTGAATGCCATGTAGGCGTTGAGATACCAGATGTCCCAGCGATCGGCGATCGCCATGTGGCAGGCGTAAGGCTTGCCGTCGACCATGGTGAGACGATATTTGCGGTAAAGCCCGTCCGGGCTCGCATAGTCGACGAAGCGCGCGACGAAGAAATCCTGCTCCTGCCGCTCGGCAAGATAGGCTTTGAGCGCCGCAGCGTCGTCGATCTTCGCGAGCCCGACGCCGGCATGCGTGCCGCGTGGCCGCACGATCATCGGAAAGTGCAGCTCGCCCGTGATGCTCTCGCAGGCGATCTTCGCTTCCGAAAGCTCCGACAATTGCGTGCGCGTCGCGTGGGCGGTCACGGGAATGTCCAGGCCGGAGATCCCCGCCAGCAACCGGTACAGCTTGTCGCGATCGAGATTGCCGATGAGATCGGGGCGATTGAGCAGCGGCCGCGGCCAGCATGGCGCAGCCTGTTCGATGACGGCGAGCGTCTCGCGGCATTCCTCGGAATCGGAGGCGACCACGATGGCGACGTCGTGATCGGGCAATGTCTCGGGAAGGCCGACGCCCTTGACCACGTACAGCGTCAGCAGCTCGATGTCGGAGCCTTCCAGCAGGAATTCGATCGGGGTGTTGCCGCCCATGTCGATATCGGCCGCGAGCGCGAGCACACGCAGGCGCGGTTTCGGAGCCGCGCAGGGGGTGCGAAACAATTGATGGAAGGAGAGCACCTCGGTCTGGATCACGAGCCCGGCTTCCTTTTCGCCGAGAAGCTGGGCGATCAGCGACAGATCCAGGCCTTCGCCCGCCTCCGCCGTTCCCTGCTCGATCCGCCCCAGGAGATGCTCGCGCAACGGATGCAGATCGCCGCCCTCGAAGGCCCGGCGCGTCAACTGCGCAAAGCCGATGCGGTCGGAATAATTCGGCGTGGAAACGGAATGCTGCATCTCAAACCTCGAACGCGGACTTTGCCGGCACGGCCGCGACCGCGCCACGGTCAAGCAATAGCTCGATCTTCGCCAGGACATGGGCGATGCGATCGAGAACGTGTTGAACGTTGCGTTGCGCCTGCACTGTATCCGGCGACCAGATCTCGGTCACGAGCCGTGCGCCGACGCACAAGCGCAACACGCCCTGCGGCGCATCGTCCTGCCGCTCCAGCCGGACCGGCTGACCGATCAGGCAGCGCTGCACGGCGACCTGCCGGTCTGCCGCGCTGCCGCTGATCTCCTCGTTCATGTCACGCGCCAGCGCCCGATGCACGGCGCCGGTCTCGGCGATCGACACCGGTTTGCCGCCGCGCAGCAGCGTGAACGGAAAGATCGTGGCTTGCGCAAATTCCTCGTCGTCCGCGCCGGTTGTCTCGATCGCAGTTGGAACGGGGCGAAGCGACGGCGACAACGCGATCATGCTCTCGATGCCGGCGGCAAGCTCGGCCAGCACTTTTGCGCGGAATGCCCCGGGCACGGCATAGTAGTTGCCGATCTCGGCCAGCGCCGCCTCCCAGCGCAGCCATTGGCCGAAATTCGGCCGGCGCTCGAAACGCGCGCGTAGCGCCGTCCACGCCGCCGGCCAGTCGCAGCGGCCGGCATAGTCGAAGATACCAGGCGCGATCCCGCCAATCCGGTCGATCGACCGCGACAGGCCTTTCGGCACCAGCAGCGCACCGCTGAAAGCGGGTCCGCCGAAGAATTTCGAGCCGGTGATCAGCACCATGTAACCGCGGTCGAGATAGCAGCGCAGCCGCCGGCGGCCGAGCCGCGCCTGACAAGCATCGACGACGACCTGAACCTTGCGCGGCCAGCGCCGCGCGATCTCATCGAGACAGGCCTCGCTTGGGGCACGCCAACCGAGTTTTGACGAATCCATGATCTGCAACAAAACGCGCCGGCCTTGCGCGAGGCTGGTCTCGATCGCGCGCAGCACCGCGGCATCGGCATCCGGACGCATCGCAATGCCGGCCGCCATGTCGATCAGCGGCACCGCAATGCTGTCGCCGGCGAGCCCCGTCACCGCACCGTCTTTGCGCACACCAATGCCGCCTGCCGTCATCGTGCTGAAATGGTGGCCGCGTGCGGTATGCGGCGTCCCGCTTCCTGTCTGGTCGGCGCCGACCACGATCGTCACAATTGGCGCGCCGAGCACCGCACGCGCCACGAACAGGGCGTGAAGCTGGGAGTCCGTGCCGGACGGCGAGAACACGATTTCGACGCGCGACGGGAGCTGAAGGTGGCCGCGCAGCTCCTCGCGCATGTCCTCGCAGCGCGCATCGAAGGCGATTTCGACCTCGTCGAACAGGCATTTGTGCATCAGCTCTTCGCGCGCCAGCGCAGCGCGGTCGTACGCCATCTGCGAGATCGTCGACGCGGTCGAAGAGGCGAAATTCCAGAGCTCCGGCTCCGGCGAGGCCGCGCAGCCATAGGCGTTGACACGGTCGTTCGGATCGAGCGCCAGCCGCGGATCTCCGCCGGAGGCGAGCAGCGTATCCAGCGGCGTGAAGAGATCGCGCAGGCGGTAGCGCGAGCTGCCGTCGGGCGCGCGCTCGGTGGCTGACAGACCGGATGCGCCGGCGCTCATCCCGAAAGGCTCACGCCGCATCGGCCGCCGCCGCGGGCGCCGGTGCGAATTGCGAGGTGATGTCGCCGTGGAACACCGACGGCCCGACGTGATCGAGCGAGCTCTGGATGTCGGCCCAGATCTCGCCGCCGATGTCGATCCAGCGCTTGCAGAAGGCGAAGTCCTCGGACAGATAGGTGCCGGTCGCCGGATCGATCATGCATTCGAACAGGGCAAACCGGTTCTGGCTCGCGGCCAGCGTATCGTGCGAATGCTCGCGGAAGAATTGCAAGGCCGCGTAGTCCGGATGGCGGCACATCGCCTCCAGCACGTGGCGCCGGATCATCAGGAAGCCGGTGCCGGCGTAGCGCACGCGGGTAAAGCCGTTGACCACCACGATGCGGTCGGGGTCCTCGATCTCGAGCACGTAGTCGAGCGATGCGGCCGGCACGTCGCTGCGGCCGGCTTCGATTGCGCGCTTCGCCTTGTCCCAGTTGACCCGCTTGATCGGATAGCAGCCGGCGACGACATCGGCGCCGCACTCGATCAGCCGGAACACCTGCTCCGGCTTGAAGCCGATGTCGGCGTCGATGAACAGGAAATGCGTCGCCTCGGGATCGTCCAGGAACATCGCGGCCAGATTGGCCCGCGCACGCGTGATCAGCGCATCGCCGTCGCGCAGCAGCACCTTGAGCTCGAGATTGGCCATGCCGTGCACGGCGCGCTGGAGCGCGAAGATCGAGCTCGCATAGATGCTCGTCACCTGCCCGCCGAAACATGGCGTGGCCACCACCAGCTTCATCCTGTCCGACATCGGCAGCTCCGCCCCGCTCCAATCCTCACCAAGAGGTAAAGAGGCATGGTTAACGGCGCCTTAACGTCCGCTTACAGGAACTTGACGAGCGAGAGCTGCGACAGGTTCGAGGTCACCTGGTAGGACGCCTGGAGCGCATTCTGGAGCGACAGGATCTCGCTCGCGACCTGGTCTGGCGGGGCCGATTCCGCCTGGTCGATGATGGTCTGGAGCTGCGCCTTGGCCTGGGTCTGGCGCGAGCTTGCGTCCTTCATCATGTTCTGGGCCATCGCGATGTCGGTCTGGATGTCCTCGATGCGCTGCTGGCCGGGCTGCTTCGTCAGCGACTGCGTCACCCGCAGGCTCAGCGCAGCGACCTGCCCGCCCGAATATTGTCCGGTCGGCGAGGTCGAGAACGTCCCGAACACGGCGACCGCCTGCAGCTCCTTGCGGATCGCGTCCTCGTTCGCCTGCGCGCCATACTGCACCGTGACGGAATCGTCGACCCGCGCCATCGCGGTGGAGCGCGGCGAGCCGGGCCCGTCATTGCCCAGGTACCATTTCACGGTGGTGGCCGAGCCGTTGACCAGCGTCGTCGCCGAGCTTGCCGGCGACGAGCCGACGCGCAGCGGCGGTTGCGTGGCGGTCACCGGCGTCGAACCGAAGCCAAGCGAACCCAGCGCTGCCGTATTCGAACTCGTGATGTCGAGGCTCGCCGCATCGTCGGTGTTGATCGTGATCGAGCCGCCATGGACCGTCGAGGGCTTCGAAGTCCCCGTGATCTGGTCGATCTTGCCGAGCAGGGTCTGGATGCTGTCACCGACGTTGAGCTGGTTGCCGGTCGCGCCCGAGCTGACGAAGGAGAGCGTGGTGCCGTTGACGGTGATGGTGTCGCCGGCGACGAAGCCGGGCGAAATCGAGTCCGAAGGGCTCGCGCCGGACAGCGCCGTCGCGCCGGTCACGGGCGCCGGCGTCGCCGCCTGGTTGTTGACGGGCGTGCCGATCGCGGAGCTTGCGGTGTTGAAGAAATTGTCGCCGGCGACGATCGCGGACGCCGCCACGAGCGAGGTGTTGGCGAGCTTCTTGATCGCGGTGTCCAGCGCGTTGTTGAGGTTCGTCGCGGTGTTGGTCGGGTTGACGGGGGTACTTGCATCGATCGCAAAGCTGCCGAGCGGTGTCGGCGTCGCGCTCGAGGCGGTCAGGTCGATCTGCTCGGTCGTGCCGTCCGGCAGGGTGAACTTGACGCTCAGCTTGTCGCCGTTGTTCGGATTGACACCGTTGAGATCGACTGAGAACGACACCGGTGAACCGCTCGGGCCGGTGACGGTCGCCCCCGTCAGCGTCGAGGAGACCGCGCTGATCTTCAGCCCGAACGGCGATGTCGCGCTGTCCTCCACCACCTGTACCGAGCTCGGCGTCGGTTGCGTCTGCACCAGACGGCCCTTGCCGTTGGCGCCGAGATCGGCGGCCTGGCGCTCCGCCAGGACGGTCTTGAAGCCCGCCTGCGTCGTGGTGCCGTTGATGATGTCGCCGGCATCCGCGACCGACTGCGTGTTGACGGCGGTTCCGGAGAACAGATAGCGGTTGCCAGACTGCGTGTTGAGCACGCCGACCATCGAGCCGAACTGGGCGGCGGCGGTGTTCTGCGCGACCGTCTGGCCGTTGACGTTGAGATCCTGCGCGGTGTTGGCCGAGCCCGTCTGCACGGTGTTGCGGATCGTGGTCAGCGCCTGCAGCGCGGTGTTGGCGAGGTTGATGTTCACGTTCACGTTCGTGATCGTGTCGGTATAGGCCGCGATGTTGGACAGCTGCGCGCGCCCGGCGATCGCGAAGCCCTCGTTGGTCCCCATCCCGGAATAGTTCTGCGACAGCTTGCCGGTCGAGAGCTGCGTCGACAGGTCGGTGAGCTGCGTGTTGATGTTGCGGATCTGCGAGCCGAGAACCGACGAGGCGTAGTTGATGCTGCTGATCGACATGTTTCAGAGCCCTGTTACTTGTTACACTTGAGCCTGGAGCAACGTATTCATCATGCTCTGCACCACCGACATGACGTGAGCGTTGGCGGCATAGGCATTCTGGAGCTGGATCAGGTTCGACATTTCCGAGTCCAGATTGACGCTGGAGGTCGAGTTGAACTTGGCCTGCAGCGTTGAGACCACGACGCTCTGGCCCTGCTGGAGCTGGGTCGCCTGGGTCGCGGCATTGCCTTGAATGCTCAGGAACTGCTGCAGATAGTTCGAAACGCTGCCGGTGAAGGGCTGGCTGGCCGAGCCGAGACCGCTCTGCGGCGAATAGGAGAACACCGCCGAGGTGAGCTGCGAATAGAGATAGTCCGAGCGCGTGGTGTCGCCCGCGGGCGTCACCGGCGAGGTGCTGTAGACCGACAGCCTGGTCGGGTCGGTGGTCAGCTGCGTGTTCACGGCGATGCGCCCGGCAAGGCCGGTCATCTGCGAACCGGATGCCGTGATCGCGCCGGTGTAGAGCGCCTGCCCGCCGTCGGTGAACAGCGGCAGTTGCGGATTGCCCGAGGTCAGCGACGAGATCGTCTTGGTGATCGAGGATGAATTGACCTTGGCAAGGCCGGTGTTGTCGTCGGTCACCCGCAGCGTGGTGGCCGTCGCCGGCGACGGGGCGGCGGCGAACGACAGATGCGAGCCGGAAAGCGCGGTGTTGAGCGCCGAGGCGATCGCGCCCATGCCGCCGGAGAAATTCACCCCGATCTGCATCGGATTGGCGTTGGTCGCGTTCTGGAGCGGCAGCGCCGCCGGATCGGTCACGTTGACCAGCGTGACCTGGCGCTTCGTGTTGGTGGTCGTGTCGGTGTAGGTGATGTTGACACTGTTGCCCGGCGCTGCCCCGGCGAGGTCGAGATCGAACCCCGCCGGCGGACCGGAGACCGTGCTGCCGGCCGTGGTCTTGTCCGACAGCGCGCTCGACATCGTCGCGGCGAGCTGGTCGATCTGGTTCTGCGCCTGCACCAGCGTCTGGTCGCGCAGCTTGAGATCGGCCGCGATCTGGCCCGAAGACACCACGTTGTTGGCGACGACGTCGACCGACGATCCGTTCGGCAGCTTGATGTTGAACGCGCCGACGCCGGACTTGGCCGGATCGATGTTGTAGAGCGAGGTCGCCGACAGCGCGCCGGCGGACGCAAAGGTGAATTGCGAGGCGAGCCCGGCGCCGACCAGCTGGATGCCGGTGGTGGTGTAGATGTTGGCCTGGTTCGAGCCGTCGGTGGTGACGCGGACGTCGACATATTTCGACAGCGTGTTGATGGCCTGGTCGCGCTGGTCCATCAGCGTCGCAGCCGAGGGGTCGTTTGCCGACAGGCCCTGGAGCCTGGTGTTGATGTCGGCGATCTGCTGCATCGACGCGTTGGCAGCTAGCGCCGAGGTGCCGAGATCCTGCTCGACGTTGGAGCGCAGCGACTGGATGCCCTTGGTGGCGAGGTTGAGCTGCTGCGCCAGCGTCTGCGCCGCGCCGAGAGCGACCGTTTGCGCCGACGACGAGCCCGCGCTGGTCGACAGCGCCTGCAACGCCGTGGTGAAATTGTTCAGCGCGGTTTCGAGCGTGCCGCTATTGCCGGGCGTGCCGTAGACATTCTGAAGCTGCTTCAGGATGTTGGCCATCTGGTCGGCGTAGCCGCTGCCGCCGGTCTCGGTGCGCAGCTGGTTCTGCACGTAGGTGTCGAGCTCGCGGCTGACGCCGGTCGTCATCGCCGTCGAGCCGAAGTCGCCGGTGGTGACCTCGATCTGGTTCGGCGTCTGGACGACGTAACCCGGCGTCTGCGAGTTGGCGACGTTCGAGGAGACGATCGAGAGCGCAGCCTGGTTGGCACGCAGACCGCTCATCGCACTGGCGAGGGCTGAACTCAAACCCATGTTGACTTGCCGCCTTTGGTTACGTCACGCGCCGATCAGCGCAATACGTTCAGGAGGTCCTGCACCATCGAATTCGCCGTCGTGATCACCTTGGTGTTGGCCGAATAGGCCTGCTGGGTCACGATCAGCTTGGTGAACTCGTCGGCGATGTCGGTGTTCGAGCCTTCCAGCGACGAGCCGCTGATGCTGCCCGACGCGCCGTCGATCGCAGCACCCGACTGTTCGGTCGCAGCATAAGCGCCGCCATCGAGCGCCTTGAGGTAATTGGTGCCGTTGAAGTGCGACAACGAGACCTGTGCGAGGTCGAGGTTCTGGCCGTTGGAGAAGGTGCCGACCACGAGGCCGTTGTTGTTGACGGCGACCGAGCGGAGCTGACCGGCGGCGTAGCCGTTCTGGGTGATGGTGTTGATCGTCACCGCGCCGCTGGTGCTGGCATATTGCGTCAGCCCGCCCGAGGAGATGTTGAAGGAGACCGAGCCGAGCGACTGGCCGCTGACGTTGACGTTGTTGATGGTAATGCCCGAGCCGCTCGGCGAAGTGAGCGAGCCGTCGGCGGCAAAGGTGAAGGCCTGGCCGGTATTGACCCAGCCGACCGTCGTGCCGGTCGCATTCGGATCGCTCTGGTAGAACATGTTCCAGGTATCGGCATGGCCCGCGCCCAGCGACGCGCTGTCGGTCTTGGCCCAGCGCAATTGCAGGTTCACCGGCGTGCCGGCGGCGTTGTAGGCGGTCACGGCGCCACCGCTGATCGATTCCTTGGTGAAGGTGGAGATATCGTTGCCGATCACACCGCCGGTACCGGCGGTGCCGCCGCCGTCACGATTCTTGGTGATGGTCGAGGTGAAGCCGAGCGCGGAGAAAGCGGCGCTGTTGGAGCTGGATACCGACAGGTTGGACACCGTCCCTGTGTTCAGGGTGATCACACCGCCGGTGCTGACCGACGATCCCGACGCACCGGAGAGAGCGTCGATCTTGCCGAGCAAGGTCGTGAGGTTGTCGGTGATGTTGATCTGGTTCGCAGTCGAGGCACCCGAAGCCATGAAGGTCAGCGTCTGTCCGTCGACCGTGATGGTGTCGCCGGCCGCAAAGCCCGACGAGATCACCTCGGCGCCGCCGGCGCTTGCACTGCCGCTCAGCACCGTGGCGCCCGAGATTGCGGGCGAGGACAGCACGTTGCCGCCGCGCGTCACGCTGCTGATGCCAAGCGCGGTGGCTGCGGTGCCGCTGTTGACCGCCACGTCGGTGCCGGTACCGCTCGAGATCTGGATATTGCCGCTGGCGGAGAGTGAGGCCGTGACGCCGGCGCCGCCGGCGGTCTGGATCGCGCTCAGGATGCTGGCCACCGTCGCGGTCGTGCCCGCGCCGAGACCGATCGTGGTGTTGCTGCCGACCGTCGCGACGGTGGTGCCGCCGTTGAACGTGATCGTGTTGCCGTTGATGGTCAGCGTCTGCCCGCTGAGCGCGGTGAGGATGCTGGAGGCGAGATGCGTGCCCACCGTGTTGTCGAGCGAAGTGGTGCCAGATGCCACCGCGGACGAGTTGTTCTGGAGCGGGACAGTGCCCGTCCCCGTCGTCGACGAATAGGCCGAGCGGATGTTGCCGGTGGCGGCTGCGCCGGAAACCGTCGCATTGGTGTAGGGCGCGGGCGGTGTGCCCACCGGCAGCGGGTTGGCGGCGAAATCGGAGGGATTGAGGCCGCCAGCGGCCAGCAGCGTGCCGGTCGCCGCAGTCGTGCTCGCCACGGTGTTCGGCTGAGTCGGCAGGTTCGCCGCATACTGGATCGACGTGGTCGCCTGCGCCGGGATGAAGTTGTTCTGGAATTTCAGGACCGTCGCGACGTTGCCTTGCGGATTGCCGGTCTTCGGGTCGACCGTGACGCCCATCAAATAGTAGCCGGCGCCATTGACCAGATTGCCGTTGGCGTTGAGCTGGAAGTCGCCGCGCCGTGTGTAATAGGTGACGCCGCTGAACACCGGCGAGTTGTCGACGATGCCGGTCGCCTTCTGGATCGAGAAGAAGCCGTCGCCGGTGATCGCCATGTTGGTGGCGACGGTGGAGCCCGAGATCGTGCCCTGCGTGGTGATGGTGGCCTTGGCGTTGGCCGTCACGCCGCCCGCGACCTGCTTGCTCGGCACCGAGGAGTCGGGAATGAGGTCGACGAAGCTGGTCCCGATGCCCTTGTAAGCGGTGGTGGATGAGTTCGCGATGTTGCCGGAAATGTTCTGAAGCGCGTAGGACTGCGCCTGCAGGCCACCCACCGAGGTGTTCATTGCATCGAAGATACCCATAACTTTGTCTCCAGATCCGATCTCGGCGGCCGGTCGACCATGGCCGCAGTCGGAGGAGACTGTCGCAAGGGCTATGCCAATGCGGGTTTCGTCAGAAAATCAATGACTTAAACAGGAATGCCCCGGTCGGATGACCGGGGCACAATTGCCGGGCCGGCAACAATTGCCGGGATCTCATGGCGTTTTCGAGCGAAGTGGCGACCGGTTCGCATGAAGAAAACGCGTCAGATAACGAGCCTCACGTCGCCGACGCCGCCGCGGGATGGAAGACCAGCCCGAAACCGTCAATGCAGTAGCGCAATCCGGTCGGCTTCGGACCGTCGTCGAAGACGTGACCGAGATGGCCGCCGCAGCGCCGGCAATGCACCTCGGTGCGGAGCATGCCGAAAGTGCGGTCCTCGGTCTTGCCGACATTGCCCTCGATCGGCTGGTAGAAGCTCGGCCAGCCCGTGCCGCTCTCGAATTTGGTGTCGGAGGCGAACAGCGGCAGGTCGCAGCCGGCGCAGGCGAAGACGCCCTTGCGGTGCTCCTTCAGCAGCGGGCTGGAGCCCGGCCGCTCGGTGCCTTCCTTGCGCAGGATCTCATATTGCTGCGGCGTGAGCTGGGCACGCCACTCGGCATCGGTCTTCTCGATCTCGAATTTTTGCGCGGCTTTCTCTCCAGCCTCCGCGGGCGATGCTCTGAGCCAGCGGAAGGCCGCAAGGCCGAACAGGCCGGCGACAGTCGTCAACAGGATGCGGCGATCAAACATCTCATTCTCCGTGCGGGAGCGTCCACGCCCTGAGATACGGGCTCTAACGGCCGACGTTACACTTCCGGGCGGGATTTTTCTCGGATCTGTTGCGAGACGCCGTCGTCGTGCGAGGCCGGTTCCACGGCTTCGGCCGCAGTTTTCGGCGGCTGGGCAAGCCGCGGCCTGACGCCTGACGGCGGACGGCGCGGACCGGTGCCGGCGGCCCGGTTGGCTTCGGCGAGACGCGCCTCGCGTTCCCGGTCCTTGACCCTGGCACGTTCACGGTAGCGGGCAAGCGAGCCTGCGGCGGCGGAACTCGCCCTGCCCCAGACCCCGACCAATTGGCCCGCGACGCGCCCCGTGGCGCCGCCCGCCCAGACCAGCTCGAACGGCGAGAACAGCCGCCAGCGCTCGTCGCCCCACAGGATACTGCGCGCGATCATCTGCCCGGCCATGGCCGAGGTATTCATGCCCTGGCGGCCGAATCCGCTTGCCACCCACAGGCCTTTGCGCAACTGGCCGATCTGCGGCATGCCGTGCACGGTCTGGCCGGTGACGCCGCCGAACGTTTCGGTGATTTCGACATTGCCGAGCTGGGGGAAGATGGCACGGACCCGCCGCCTGACGGCGCCCGCAAAGCGTTGCGGTCGCGCCGCCCAGGTGGTCTCCGGGCTCTCCCACATCAGGCGGTCGCCGTCGACGATCCGGAAATGGTCGACGCCGTCGGAATCCATCACCGATCCCTTGAAGGCGATGATCTCGTGCACGCGCTCGCCGAGCGGCGCGGTGATGCCGGCGTAGCGCCAGACCGGCAGCAGCGTTTCCGACAGGCGCCGCAAGGGCGCACCGAGATGGATGTTGCCGGCGAGCACGATGTGGGTGGCGCGCAGCCGCGCCGAGGGCGTGACGATGCGCTTGCGGATGCCGGAATGATCGATGCTGACGACCGGCGTATCCTCGAAAATGCGCGCTCCCGCCCGTCGCGCCAGCGCCGCGAGGCCGTGCACATATTTGCGGCCGTCGACCTGGAACGCTCTCGGATAATACACGCCATGGAAGTAGTGATCGGTCTTGAGCACCTCGCGGACGCGATCGGCCTGCCAGCCCTCGACCTCGGTGTCGAAATCCTCGGTGAGCATCTGCAACCGGCTGATCAGCCGGTCGCCGGCATCGACGTTGGAGACCTCCAGCACGCCGTCGCTCGGGCCGATCCCCGGCATGTTCGCTTCCGTGGCGTTGGCCCGGACGAACTCGGCGCCCTCCTTCGACAGCGTCCACAATTCCCGCGCGTCCTCGAAGCCGATGCGCTCGATCAGGTCGGTGAGCGGCAGGGCGAAGCCCGGCATCACGGTGCCGAGCTGGTTGCCCGAGGCGTTCCAGCCGATATGGCGGCCCTCGAGCACCGCGACGCTGGCGCCGAGCCGGGCCGCCTCCAGCGCGATGGAGAGCCCGGCAAGCCCTGCCCCGATGACGCAGATGTCGGCATCGAGGTCGAACGACAGCCGCGTGCGGTCGCGGAAGCCGGCTTCTTCCTGGGACACGCTTGTGAAAGTCTCGCTCATGTCGTTTCCTTAAAGGACTGAACGGTCGCTTGTCACCTTGTCCTCAACCGGCGCCTGTACATTATCCTGGACGCGTAACGATTCGAGAATGCCATGCGCCGTTTGCTGCTGCTGCGTCACGCCAAGACCGAGACCAACGCGCCGAGCGGCCGTGACAAGGATCGCCGTCTCGACGACCGCGGCCGCCGGGATGCTGCGCAGATCGGCGACTGGATCGCCGCCCGTCCGCCCTTCCCCGAGACCGTGCTGGTGTCGCATGCCGTCCGGGCCCGGCAGACCTGGGACATCGCCTGGGAGGCGATGAAGGGCCGCGTCGCAGCGCCGAAGGTCGAGGTCCTGCCGGAACTCTACGGCGCCGATTCCGCGCAGATCCTGGAGACCATTCGCACTGCAACCGTCCCGGCCGACCCGAAGCAGTTGCTGCTGGTCGGCCACAATCCGGGCCTCCATGAGGTCGCCTTGATGCTGACGGGGGGCGGCGATCCGGCCGGAGCCAGGGCGATCGCCGACAATCTGCCCACCTCAGGGCTTGCGATCTTCGACTTTGACGTCATGGATTGGGGTGACGTGGCCTACCGCCGCGGCAAACTGGTGCTGTTCGTCAGCCCCAGGCTGCTTCGATCGCAATGAGACGCGCGGGGCGCGCCGTCTCGACCGGTTGATCCAGCCTGGTCACAAGACTTCCTGACCGGAAGATTGGAGGCGCAGATGTTCAAGTCCATCCTCGTGCCCATCGACCTCGCCGACACCGATCTGGCCAAGCCGGCGATCGCGACCGCGGCAACGCTGTCGCAGACCTGGAACGGCGTGGTGCGCCTGCTCAACGTGCTGCCGATGACGCCAGTGATGCTGGCCGAATACGTGCCGGCGGATTTCGACGAACAGCAGCGCCAGACCTCGGAAGAAGCCCTCGCCATCGTCGCACGCGAATCCGGCATCGAGCCTTCTCGCATCTCCAGCGTGGTGCGCCAGGGCGGCATCTACCACGAGATCCTGGAGGAAGCCGTGCACATGAAGGCCGAGCTGATCGTGATGACCTCGCACCGGCCGGCGATGCGCACCTATTTCCTCGGCTCCAATGCCGGGCATGTCGTGCGCTACGCAAAATGCTCGGTGCTGGTGGTCAGGCACTGAGCGTTGCACCGTCATTGCGAGCGCAGCTCGTAGCCTGGGTGAGCGAGCGATACCCGGGACCACTCGCGCCGCGAATCCCGGATGTCGCTTCGCTCATCCGGGCTACAAGATATGGCGTTGCCTGTCGGGCAAAACACGCGAGCACTGGGTCAATCCGTGCCGCTGAAAATATTCCACTTTACCGAAATTCGGAAACGGCGTATGTGTCGCCGCAACCCGGCCCAAGGAAGAGGGGCGTATCGCGATCGTCACGAACGCGGGCCGGACGGCGGCGGACGCTGGGCCACACCGGCGCGAACGGCTTCGCAGGGCGGGCAACCGTGAGCGAAGACATCGCGCACACGACCGGTGCGGTCTGCGTACGGCAAAATCGTGTGGTCCTGGCGCCCGGGGTCTGTGCGCCAAGTCTTGCGGTGATGTCGCGGCCCGACCGGGTCCGCACATCAGCCATCCGTGAGGCGACGGGGGCAATAGTGCATCGCTCCCCGGGGAGAGCACGGCATAAGCCGTAAAACCGCTGCGCAGGGAAGGCCGGTTGTTTGGCTTCACCTGTATGCCGCTGTGCAGATTTTTGTAGCGCAACCTTCGCACAGTGGACCGCGGGTGCCAGCCGGCACCCGGTCTTCCCTGCGCCTTCTTTCATGAGAGGGCAAGGCGACGAGCAAAGCTCGGGCGAAACAAGCCGCGAGGATGAACAGCTATGTCTATCGATGAACAACGGTCTCGTGCCCCGGACGCAGCGCAGCGCTACTTCAGCGGTGCGCTGCAGAGCCGGGGCCCACGCGTCAGCGAGTGCCGTGGCACCCTGGGTCCCGGCTCCGCGCAGCAGCGTAAGAACGCTGCAGCGCGTCCGGGACAAGAGCGAAAGCGGCTACAAATACCGCGTCAGCTCTGCTTTGGCCTGACCGTAGACCGCGTCCTCGATCTGGCTGCGCGTGATCCCGATGTCGCGCAAGGCGTGGTCATCGAGCTCGTTCAGCGTCTTGATGGCGGAGCGGCGCTCCAGGCGGTCGAACAGCGCATAGGCGCCGTTGGCCAGCTTGCGGAAAAATCCGTCCGACGAGGATGAGCGTAAACTCCGCCCGGCAGCAGTCTGCGAGATCGTGGTCATTGTCCTTCTCCGGCCTGTTGTCCACGCGGCGAAGCGGATGCCGTTGGCGCAAGCGCCCGAGCGCCTGCACCTCATTTTGCCGTCGGATTGCTCTCGCTCTCCTCGGCTCAATCGTGGACCTTGATGGAACTTAAATGCTTCAGTACACTGCTCGGAGCAAGTAAAACATTGCTCTCGGTGCAATAATGTCCAAGTTCGAGTACGTGAAGCTTGCCGATGCCATTGCCTCGGATATCTCTAACGGCACGTTAAGGCCCGGCGACCGGCTGCCGCCGCAGCGCAATTTTGCCTATGACCGTGGCATCGCGGTCTCGACCGCGAGCCGGGTTTATACGGAGTTGCTCCGCCGTGGCCTCGTCGTCGGCGAGGTCGGCCGCGGCACCTTCATCTCAGGCGACATCAGGCGCGAGGTCGAGGCGCTGAGCGAGCCGCGCGACGCGCGGATCGATTTCGAGGTCAATTACCCGCTGCTGCCGCAGCAATGGGCGATGATCGCCAAGAGCCTTGCGGGACTCGAGCGCGTCGACGCGCTTGAATCCGCGCTGCGCGTCTCCACCAGCATCGGCACCAAGAGTGCACGCAATGCAGCCGCCGCCTATCTCGCGCGCAAGGATTTTGCGCCGCAGGCCGAGCAGATCGTCTTCACCGCCAACGGCAAGCAGTCGCTCGCGGCAGCCCTCGCAGCCCTCGTCCCCACCGGCGGCCGCTGCGGCGTCGAGGCGCTGACCTATCCGTACGTCAAGAGCATCGCCGCGCGGCTCGGCGTGACGCTGGTCCCGATTCCGATCGACGAATTTGGCGCGCGCCCCGACGCCATCCAGAAGGCGCATCGCGAGGCACATCTGTCGGCGCTGTATCTCCAGCCCATCATCCAGAACCCGCTCGGCGTCACCATGAACGCGACACGGCGCGCCGACATCATGCGCGTCGCCGAGAAGCTCGACCTCACCATCATCGAGGACGCCGTCTACGGCTTCCTGGCCGACGACACGCCGCTTGCGGCACTCGGGCCGGACCGCTGCATCGTGATCGACAGCCTGTCCAAGAAGGTCGCGCCGGGCCTCGCACTCGGCATCCTGGTCGCGCCGCCGCAATTGCGCGAGAGCGTCATGAGCGCGGTCCGCACCGGCGGCTGGATCGCATCCGGCCATGCGCTGGCGTCCGGACAGCGGCTGATGGCCGACGGCACCGTCGCCGAGCTGACGCGGCTGAAACGCATCGACGCCGCGCGCCGCCAGCAGACCGCGGCAAGGCTGCTGGCCGGCTACCAGCTCGCCGCCGATCCCCGCGCCTATCACCTCTGGCTGACGCTGCCGGCACACTGGCGCTCGCAGACCTTCGTCGCCGCCGCAGCCCGGCGCGGCATCGCGCTGACGCCGTCCTCGACCTTCGCGATCGCGCATGGCCATGCACCGAATGCGGTGCGGCTCGCGCTCGCCCCGCCCTCGTTCGAGCAGCTCGATTCCGGCCTGCGCACGATCGTGTCGCTGCTCGGCACCAAGGAAGAGGATTTTGACTCGACGGAGTAGCGAGCGCGTTTTCGCGCGAGGTGGAGACCGGTTGGCGTGAAGAAACGCGTCAAAACAAAAATCTAGCCGCTGGCTGCTCAGGCCTCCGGCCATTCCGCGATGAAGCCCCTTGCCTTGTACGGCTCGATCTTGTCCCATTCGTGCAGGACACGACGGCGAAATTCGGCATCCGTGTGCCAGAGCCCGCGTGGCGTCGCAAAGCTGTCGACGGTGAGCAGCATCTTCTCAACCTCCGGCCAGTGCCGGTGCAGCGTCATTGGGTAGCGGCGCGCGGTCCAGGTGTTGCCGAGGCAGATCACGCTGCGGATATTCTGCAGTCCAAGCGCAGCATCGATGATCGGAAGCGAGAAGATCACGTTCTCGCCGGTGTTCATCGCACGATGCTCCTCGAGAATGCGGTCGGCCGGCATGCCCGCCGCGGTCATCGCCGCCCTGATGATGCTGCACTCGGATTGCTCCGAGCCCGGCGTCACGCCACCGCTGACAATCGACCGCCGGAAAAGGCCCTCGCGCCACAGCCTCGCGGCGGTCTCGACGCGTAGCGCAACGTCCTCACGGGTGCCGAACATGAACAAGATGTCGGCCGGCCGGAGTGGTGTATCGATCAGATGCGTGCGGTTGATCCTGGCAATCTCATCTGCCGTAGGCAGGCGCATGCTGCGGTCCAGGACTGACATGGCCGCACGGTGCAACACCGGCGCAACGGCGCGAAGTCACATTTGATTGCGGCCGATTGCACCTAAGGCAGCAAGGCTCGCGGCACGTGATCGAAGCTGTAGCTCCGCGGCTGGTTACGGCGCACGAAGCCGCCGACCTGCCAGGCGAACAGCGCGGCAAAGCCGATGATGAACAGCACGCCGGCGAACTCGCCGATCAGCAGCGCGCGGATCAGGAGCCCGGTCATCGCCACGGTCAGCACCGCCAGAAACGCCAGCACCGCGGCATAGGTCCTGCGGCCAAGGCCTGCGGTCAATTCGGCGCGGCTGCCGGCCTGCGCCATCCGTGCGTGCAATTCGACGATGAAATTGCGAAAGCCATTGTCCTGCGGCGCCATCAGGGCCGCGGTCTGCCAGCTCGTCGACAGGATCGCGATGCGGCCGCCACCGGTATGGCTGACGTCGGCGCGAAAGCGGTGCTGCTGCATCGACACCGGCCGAAACGACAGCCGGATCGCCGAGATCTCGTTATAACGCCACAGCGAAGTGCGTCCCGAGATGTGCCAGGACAACCCCTCGTCCGTCAGCTCGAAGCGATGCGCCGAGCCGATCAGCGACGCCTTGTAGGCATAGCTCGCACCCGCAGCCGCCTCAGCTCCCGAATCCTGCATCTTCACATTCAATCCAATCCGCGCGATCCAGTCTGCGATCCGCTTGCGCGATCGCCCTGCCCCATCCTACAAGCGAGACATGGCTGAGACGATTTTTTTTCCGCGCCGCCTGATTCTCGGCGCCGCCGTGATCTCCGGCGTGCTGCTGGCGCTCGCCGTGCACATGCTGGGCGCGCGCTACGGGCTCGACCTCGGCGGCCTCTGGCACTCCGACACGCATGAGTTCATACCGGCGGGCGCGGCGATCGCGTGGTGGCTGATCGCCAGCGTCGGCTTCTCCGGCGGCTATTTCACGGCGACATTGATGCAGAGCGCCGCCTCCGGCCATATCCCGCAACGGATGCGGCAATTCCTGATCGCGATCGGCGTGCTGCTGCTGGCGGGTGCGGGCCAGGTGGCCTCGGCGCCGAGCCCGGTCCCGACGGTCTCGGGCGTGCTGGCCGGGCTTGCCGCGCTGGGCCTCGGTGCCGTGATGGCGTTCTGCGGCGCGCATTTCGCACTGCGCCGCGGCTAAAGCATGATCCGGAAAAGTGCGAAGCGGTTTTCCGACAAGATCATGCTCAAACAATAGACATCACGCCGACGCGCGCAGCTGCGGCCGGCCCAGCATGATCGCGACATCGGAGGCGGGGCGCGGCCTGCTGAACAGATAGCCCTGCACCTGGGTGCAACCCTCGCGCCGGAGCAGCTCGAGCTGCGCATCGTTCTCGACCCCCTCGGCCGTGGTGACGATGCCGAGGCTCCGTCCCAGCCCGGTCACGGCGCGGATGATCGCCATGGAATCCTCGCGCGTCGCGAGCTCCGACACGAAGGAGCGGTCGATCTTGATCTTGTCGAAGGGGAAGCTGCGCAGATAACTCAGCGACGAATAGCCGGTGCCGAAATCGTCGAGCGAGATGCGCACGCCCATGGCGCGGAGGTCATGCAGCGTGGTCAGCGTTGCCTCGCTGTTCTGGAGCAGCACGGATTCGGTGATCTCGAGCTCGAGGCGACGCGCGTCCAATCCGGAAGCGACCAGCGCCTCGGTCACGGATGCGATCAGGTTCGGATTCTTGAACTGCACGGGCGACAGGTTGACGGCGACGTCGACATCGTCGGGCCAGGTGGCCGCGTCGGCGCAGGCGGAACGCAGCACGAACTCGCCGAGCTGGATGATCAGTCCGGTCTCCTCGGCCAGCGGAATGAAGTTGATGGGTGCAATCAGGCCGCGCTGCGGATGGTTCCAGCGCAGCAGCGCCTCGAAGGCGACGACGCGACCGCTGGCGACGTCGCGGATGGGCTGATAGTACGGCTCGAACTCGTCGCGTTGCAGCGCCGCGCGCAGGTCCATCTCCAGCAGGCGCCGCGCCTGCGCGCGCGCATCCATGCCGGTCTCGAAGAACCGATATGTGCCGCGGCCGTCCGCCTTGGCGCGGTACAATGCGAGATCGGCGTTCTTCAACAATTCGTCGGGATTGCTGCCGTCCTGCGGCGACAGCGAGATGCCGATCGAGACGCCGATGACGATCTGATGGTCGTCGATCTCGTAAGGCGCCGAGATCACCTCGACGAGGCGGCCGGCAAGGGATCTTGCCGCGGTTTCCTCGGAACGTCCGATCTGGACCACGGCGAACTCGTCGCCGCCGAGCCGCGCCACGGTGTCGCTCTCGCCGACGGTGGCCTTCAGCCTGCGGCCGACCTCCTTGAGCAGCGCATCGCCGATGGGATGGCCGAGCGAGTCGTTGATGTCCTTGAAGTGATCGAGATCGAGACAAAGCACCGCGAGCTGTTCGCCCGACCTAGTCCGGCGCAGTCCCTGCACGAGCTGCTCGTGAAACAGCACGCGGTTCGGCAGGCTGGTCAGCGCGTCATGGCGGGCCATGTGCGAGATCTTGGCCTGGGCCTCCAGCCATTCGGTGATGTCCTCGAAGGTCGCGACCCAGCCGCCGCCCTGCATCGGCTGGTTGACGACCCGGATGGACCGGCCGAACCTCGTCACGACGTCGGTCGTGGTACGGTTCTCGCGCGCGTCGGCGACGAGGCGGGCGAAGAATTCATCCGCATCGCCCTGCCACTGGCCCTTGGCCTGTTCCTCCCGCAGCACGTCGACCAGCAGGCGGCCGTTGAGCAGTATCTCGGTACGGCCGAAAATCGCGGCATAGCGCTCGTTGAACAGGATGATCTTGCCGTCCGCGTCGAACATGCACAGTCCCTGCGACATGTTCTCGATCGCGGTGTCCAGCACGATCTGCTGGCGGCCCAGTTCGCCCTTGGCGCGGCGGTCGAGCAGCGCAGCCACGAGCGCAATCGCGATGATCGCGACCGCGGCACCCGCGGTAAGGAAGGACAACGAGGCCGGCGGGATCGATAACCCGCTGATCGCGAGCGTCGGATCCGGCGTCAGCACAACCGCGCCCATTGCGGTGAAATGATGCGCGACGATGGCGACCGTCAGCAGGGTGCTCGCCGTCAGCGCATGGAAGCGGTCGTCGCGCCGCGCGGCGACGAACAGCGCGAGCGCTGCAAACACAACTCCGAACAGCACCGAGGCTGCAACCGTGCTTCCGATCCAGTCGACGCGTGCTGGCATCTCCAGCGCCGCCATGCCGGTGTAATGCATCGTCGCGACCCCGGCGCCGACGATGGCACCGCCGAGCACGATCCACAGCGCGCGCGAGGAGGATACCGCGAGGCTCAGCCCCACGAAGGTCACGGAGATCGCGAAGATCAGCGAAAGGATCGTCACCGGGATGTTGTAGGCGCCGGCGCCGCCCGGTCCGTAGGCGAGCATTGCGATGAAATGCGTCGCCCAGATGCCGCATCCGCTGACGGCGGCATCCAGGGCGATCCAGACCAGACGCCCGGGGCCATGCGTCGCGCGCGCCCGGTGAAACAGGCTGATCGCCGCCGCGCTTGCGAGCAGACACACCGCGCCGCCAAGCGCGACGAGACGCCAGTCGTGCTCGCCGGTGAGACAGTAGAGAACTTGATACATTACGGGCCCCTATCGACCCGCATTTGAACCGACAGAGATGGACAGTCGGTAACCGGCTCCGCGCCTATTTCGGGGATGGTGAACGGAAGCAGTATTCATTCACTCGGATTGTTCATCCGCGCGCCGGCGCGCCGAGGCCGATCACGGCGGCGGCGAGCAGCAGCACGGCCGCGGACACGACCAGCGACAGATGCAGGCCGGTCATGAACGCCCCCTCCGACGCCACCAGCGAGCCGAACAGCGCGACACCGAGGACGCTGCCGGTTTGCCGCGTCGCGTTCAGCACGCCCGCCGCGATGCCGGAGCGCGCCTTCTCGACGCTGCCCAGCAAGGTCGAGGTCAGCGGTGGCACCAGCAGCCCGAGTCCGCCGCTGATCGCGATCATCTGCGCAAAGATCGCCCAATAGCTCGTGCCGGCTTCGATCCAGAGCAGGCCGAGGCAACCGAGCGCCGAGACGCAGGCGCCGGCGACGATGGTCGGGCACGGACCGATACGCTCGGCGAGGCGCGGCGCCAGCAGATTGACCGGCAGCACCGCCCCCATCATCGGCACGAAGGCGAGACCGGTCCACCACGCCGACAGCCGGTTGATCCTCTGGAAATACAGGCTGAGCACGAAGATCAGGCCGTAGATCGCGATGTTGACGAGCAGGCCGACGAGCGAGGTCAGCGCGAACAGCCGGTGGCCGAACAGCGACAGCGGCAGCATCGGCTGCGCCGCGCGGCTCTCGCGCCAGACGAAGAGCACGGCGAGAATTGCGGCTGTGACAAAGGCTGCGATCACGGCTGGATGTCCCCAGCCAAGCGCGCCGCCTTCGATGATCGCGCCGGCGAGCGCCCCCAGCGCGCCGATGGCGGCAAGCTGGCCGGGCAGATCGATCTCGCGCGAGCGTGCACGCGTGGTTTCCGCCGCATAGCGCCAGCTCAGCCACAGGCCGGTCAGCCCGATCGGCAGATTGACCAGGAAGATCGCACGCCAGCCGACCAGCGTGATCAGCCCGCCGCCGACGAAGGGGCCGGCAGTGAGCGCAAGGCTCGCACCGGCGGCCCAGATCGCGACGGCGCGGCCGCGCTCGCGGTCATCCGGATAGGCATGATTGAGCAGCGCAAGAGAGTTCGGCACCAGGATCGCCGCCGCCAGCCCCTGGGCCAGCCGCGCTGCGATCAGCACGGCCGCATTGGGCGACAATGCGCAGGCGAGCGAGGCCGCGGTGAAGATGGCGAACCCCGCCATGAAGACGCGCTTGGCCCCGATCCGGTCACCGAGCGCGCCGGCCGTCAGGATGAAGGCGGCAAACGCAATGGTGTAGGCGTTGACCACCCATTGCAGCTCGGCGACGCCGCCGCCGAGCGTCCTGCCCATCGCATCGAGCGCGGTGTTGACGATGGTGACGTCGAGCTGCACCACGCCATAGCCGAGACTCATCGCGGCGAGCGTGAGGGATGTCGCAAGACGCGACGAGGCGCGCGGTGCGCCTTTGGCGTTGTCGAAGGATTCGTATTTGAGTGTATCGGCTCGCATGCTGCACCTCGATCGCAGCCCCACGCGAACTCTACGCGCGATGCGCGCCATCATGATTCGATTGCGATCGAAACGTCATCGCGCGAAAATCATAATCCTTGCGGACAGCGTCAAAGCTGCGCGCCCTGCCCTCCATGCAAGCCCGGTCCGAACGGAAGCATGGGAACAGCGCGAGACAGCTTCGTGTTGACCTATCCATTTCTTCTTCAAGGCAGCGATCTCCATGGCAAGAGTTGGCAACACCTCGGTTCCGTCAGGCACGCGATCTGAATTCGGCAAGTCCGCAACCATCGTTGCCGTCGGCTGCATGATCGGCGCGCTGTTCGCGGGCAGCACGGTCGCAACCCCGCTCTACGTCATCTACAAACAGCAATTGGGCTTCTCCCAGATCACCTTGACCCTGATCTATGCCGTCTACGTCGTCGGAAACCTGGTCGCACTTCTGGTACTTGGCGGGATGTCGGACGTGGTGGGACGGCGGCGCACGGCGGTCATTGCCATTGGCATCGCGATCTTGGGCTCGTTCGTGTTCCTGTTTGCACACGGGCTCGCTTCGCTGTACGCGGCGCGGGTGCTGAGCGGCCTCGCGATCGGGATTGGCGCCGGAACAGGCACTGCATGGCTTGCGGAACTGATAGCTGAACAGGACCGTTCCCGCGCCACCGTGATCGCGACGATCGCGAACTTCACCGGCCTCGGCCTCGGGGCGTTGATCGCCGGCCTGCTTGCCGAGTATGTCGCATTTCCGCTGCGAACGCCATTCATCGCCTATCTCGCGGTGCTGGTCGCGGTCGTGGCACTTCTCGCCTTCGCGCACGAGACAGTGGATCGACCGCTGAGCGCGTTCGCCCACCTGTCGATCCGGCCGCGCGCCAGCGTTCCGTTGTCGATCCGACCCCGGTTCGTGGCGCCCGCCGTCACCGGTTTCGGTGCCATGGCCCTCGTTGCTTTTTTCGCCGCGCTCGCGCCGAGCGTCCTCGTCAACGAACTGCATGTCGCCAGCCACGCTGTCGCCGGCGCGATCTTCCTTGAGCTTGCGGCTGCCGTTGCGCTCATCATCGCCTTGACCCGGTCACTGTCGAGCCGCACCGCAATGCTGTGGTCGCTCGGCCTCATGTTGCCGAGCCTCGTCCTGCTAGTAACCGCACAGTTCGCCGGATCGCTCGGCGCCATGATCGCAGCGACCGCGACCTGCGGGGTCGCAACGGGCCTCGGCTATCGCGGCAGCCTGCAGGTGGTGAACCAGATCGCGCCGGATGATCGTCGCGCCGAAGTGGTCTCGGCCTACTTCATCTGCTGCTTTCTCGGTAACGCGCTTCCGGTGATCGGAATCGGCCTCCTCTCGACCCTGATCAACTCGACCGTGGCGAGCCTCGTCTTTGCCGCGACGATTGCGACCTTTGCGGTAGTTGCCCTGGAGTTCGGCTTGAAATACCAGGACGAATAGGCGGCGTCGCAAAAGGAGACACCGTGCAAGGTGCACGGCGTCTCCTGACCGCGTATTTCGTCTTAGCTCGCCGCGCGCAGGTTCACCTTGCTCTCGGCGAGTGTGGTCAGCTTCTTGTCGGTTGCCTTCTCTTCTTCCAGCGTCTTGGCGAGCACGCTGGCGCAGTCGGTGCGGCCGAGCTGCTTGGCCCAGGCGATCAGGCTGCCATAGCGCACGATCTCGTAATGTTCGGCGGCCTGTGCCGCGTTGATCAAGGCTGCATCGAGCACCGCCTTGTCGGCGACTTCGCCGGCGGTCTCGTCGGCTTCCTCGATGATGCCGTCGATCGCGGGGCAGTCGACCGCCTTCACCTGCACACCGTGCATCTTGAACACTTCCTCGAGGCGCTTGACGTGCTGCCTGGTTTCTTCGAGGTGCGTCAAAAAGCCCTGCTTCAGCTGCGGATCGGTCGCCTTATCTGCCATTTTCGGCAGCGCCTTGGTGAGCTGCTGCTCGGCGTAATAGATGTCCTGGAGCTGATGCACGAACAGGTCGTTCATGGTCTTGATGTCTTTTGTGAACAGTCCCATCGGTCCGATCCTCTCGGTTTTGGGAACACGGAGGCATCGGCTTGCAGGAGAAGCCGCATATTCCGCCATGTTCGATTGTTGATGGGGCGCTAACGAGCGCACGGGATCGTCGTTCCAAAAAAGCCCGCGTCCCTTGCGCTGGAACAATGCCGGCCGTGCAGGATCTGAAACCATGTCAACATACGGACCCGGCCGATCCACGACTCATATGCTTAACGCGCGTCCGATGTGAACCGCGTATGACAAAATGGCCGCTCCAGCGCAGAACCTATCGTTGTCAAGGGCTGCACAAGTCACTGTTTTTGCCTTAAATGAGCTACATCATGCCTAGCAATCGACGTCGAGCTTTGGCCTTGATCGTACCCGACCGGCCAATGTCTGGCCTGATCGGTCTTGCCCCCGCCGGGAGGATGAATGCACGGACTGCTGACCGCGCTGAAACGCGGCTTCAAAAGATGGATCGGCTGGCGACGGCTCGGCGTTGCCGCGAGCCTCTTCATCATCGCCTTTGCGATCACCACGCTGGTGCGGACCCTCAAGGGCATCGATACCGGTGTCATCCTGACCGCGTTAACCGAGATTCCCCGCAGCAATATCGGGCTGGCGGCGATCTGCGTCTTCTTCGCGTTCTGTACGCTGACCTTCTACGACTTTTTTGCACTGCGAACGATCGGCAAGAAGCACGTGCCCTATCGCATCGCAGCACTCTCCAGCTTCACGTCCTATTCGATCGGCCACAATATCGGCGCTACGGTTTTTACCGGCGGGGCGATCCGCTTCCGGATCTATTCGGATTACGGGCTGAACGCGATCGACGTCGCAAAGATCTGCTTCCTGTCGGGCCTGACCTTCTGGCTTGGTAACATCTTCGTGCTCTCGATCGGCATGGTCATCCACCCCGCCGCCGCCTCCTACATGGATCAGCTCCCCTCGTCGATCAACCGGCTGATCGCGCTCGGCGGCCTCGCCTCGATCGGCGCCTATCTGGTCTGGCTCTGCCTGGGCGAGAAGCGCCGCGAGCTCGGCCAGAAGGGCTGGAAGGTGGTGCTGCCGTCGGCGCCGCTGACGCTGGTGCAGATCCTGATCGGCGTGGTCGATCTCGGCTTCTGCGCGCTGGCGATGTACCTTCTGGTGCCGGCCAATCCGCAGATCGACTTCCTCTCGCTCGCCGTGGTGTTCATCCTGGCAACGCTGCTCGGCTTTGCCAGCCACGCGCCCGGCTCGCTCGGCGTGTTCGACGCCGCCATGCTGGTGGCGCTGCCCGAATTCGGCCGCGAACAGCTTCTGGCGACGCTCCTCGTCTTCCGCATCCTCTATTTCGTGATCCCGTTCGGTCTGGCCATCTCCATCATGGGCGCACGCGAGCTCTGGATGAATGTGGTGGAGCCCTGGCAGGAGCGCCGGCGGCTGGCGGAGGCCTGCGCGCAGGCCAACCTGCCCAACCTGCCCAAGCAGGTGGCAGCGATGGAGCGCGAGCGGTCGCTTCGCCAGGCCAGCAAACGCTAGACGGGGGCCCGCAAAACCGTCAGACCAAGGTTGCAGGCGGGGAGAGCAGTTCCTCTCTTATTTCCGCCTCAACTTTGCCGTTGAAGACGCGGGCCATGATCCCTGTATCCCTTCGCCGTTTCCTCGCTGGCGCCCTGCTGCTCGCCGGGCTCCTCACCGCCTTGCCGCTGGAGCGGGCGGCCGCGCAGGACGCGGGCGCCATGCAGATCAGTTGGGAGGTGCGCAACCGCTTCCGGCTGTTCCGCGAGGAGCGCGACTTCCTGCTCCATGTCGAGAACGCGCGTAACCGCAGCATTCTCGCCGCCGAGCAATCGCTGGAGCTGCAGAGCGAGGGCCGCGGCTGGGCCCGCAACATGGTCAACCGCCTCTGCATCGACCTCCAGGGCCGGGTCAACCAGCCCTGCACCCGCGACAACGTCAAGGAAAACTACATCACTCCGGTTGACCACCCCGTCACCGCGCGCCTCGCCGGCGCGGTGCCGGTCGGGGCCACCTGCGCCTGGTCGTTCGACGACGGCGACGGGTCGCAACAATCGACCTTCGACTGCGCCGAGCCGGTCAATCTGCGGGTCCGCTACGGCAAGCAGACGGTCGCAACCGTCGACGTCTCCTCAGGCTCCGATCCGACCCAGCGCGTCCAGACCGAGATCCAGGTCCGCGACATCTTCGTCGCCGGCTTGGGGGACAGCATCGCCTCCGGCGAAGGCAATCCAGACCGGCCGCTGCCGCTGTCGGACGAAGGATTTTGCTTCCGCTCCTATCTCGGCACGGCCGGCGCGCAGTACTACCGGCCGAGCCGCGGCGGCTTCAAGGGCGGCCGCGCCTGCGAGGCGCCGGATACGCTCGCCAACTGGCAGCGCTACAGCGCGCTCTGGTTCAACTCGCCCTGCCACCGCTCGCTCTACAGCTACCAGGCCCGCACCGCGCTGGCGCTCGCGGTGCGCTACACTCACGTCGCGGTGACCTTTCTGCCGCTCGCTTGCACCGGCGCCAGCATCAGCGACGGGCTGCTCGGCTCGCAGCGCGCCCGCGAATGCCCGCCCGGCAAGACCGGCGTCTGCAACACCAGCGTGAACGCGCAGGTCGCCGAGCTGCGCGAAGCGCTCACCGAGGCGAAGAAGCGCCAGCCCGACCGCACGCTCGACCTCGTGCTGCTCTCGGTCGGCGCCAACGACGTCTACTTCTCCGGCCTCGTCGCCGACGTCATCGTCGAGACCGCGACCGAGCGCGCGCTGTTCCGCCGCTCCGGCGTGATGGCGAGCGTCGACGATTCCCGCGACGCGCTGGCGCGCGAGCTGCCGCGAAATTTCGTCAAGCTGCGCGAGGCGCTGAAGCCGCTGGTCGGCGGCGACCTCTCGCACGTGGTCTATGTGTCCTACGCCAACCCGGCGCTCGCCGATGGCGGCGTGCCCTGTCGCGGCGGCCGCGCCGGCTTCGACATCCATCCGTCCTTCAACGCCGATCCGCAGCGCCTCGCCCGCGTCTCGACCTTCGTCGACACCGAATTTCTGCCGCAACTGAAGGGGCTCGCCACCTGCACCCGCGGCGCGTTGTGCCGCGATCCCGAGGCCGATCGCATGACCTTCGTGGATTCGCATCAGGCAGCGTTCGCCGATCACGGCTTCTGCGCGCACTCGGGCAACGATCCCGAATTCGACCGCACCTGCTTTGCCGAGAACGGCCAGAGCTTCAATCCTGATATCGTGAGCGCGGCGAGCCAGCCGATGCTGTGCGGCCGCGGCGCCTCCGAATTCCGCGCCTATTTGCCGCGCGCGCGCTGGATCCGCGACGCCAATGACAGCTACTTCGCCGCGATGACCTATCCGCAAGGCCTGCCGGCGGCGAGCCAGCCGACCGACATTCACGACGCGACCTGGGGCGTGCTCTCCGCCGTCTATGGCGGCGCCGTGCATCCATCGGCCGAGGGCCACGCCGCAATGGCGGATGCAGCACTGCCGGCCGCGAGCGCAGTGCTTGGTCTGGACGCCGTCCCGCCGGGCGTGACGCGCGGACTGCTGCCACAGCTGCTGCCAAGCGCGCAGCAGTAGCAGCGAGAGCGAGCCCTCTCCACACCCGTCATCGCCCGGCTTGACCGGGCGATCCAGTACGCCGTGAAAGACGTGATTGAATCGAGACGTCGCGGCGTACTGGATTCCCCGCTTGCCGCCTTCGCTAAAGCTTCGGCGCCCCTGGACCTGAACCCCGGCGAAGCCTTGGCGTAGCCGGGTCGCGGGGAATGACATTGGAGCGCGTGGCACCTGCCGTTCCATCAATCCAAAAACAGCATCGATCGATACCCCCTTGAACTTGGACACCTTGCCGCGCGCGCCTCTAGGAGTCGCAGTGAGGAAACATTTCGAGTTCTAAGGAGGCGCGTAATGAGCGCAGTGGTGTCCGCAGCGGACGTGAGGAGGTCTCGCGTCAGGCTGTTCATCGTGACCATGTTGTTCCTGGTCACGACCGTCAACTATGCCGACCGCGCCACGCTGTCGATCGCGGGCCCCGCGCTCTCCAAGGAACTGCATCTCGATCCCGTCGCCATGGGCTACATCTTCTCGGCCTTCGGCTGGTCCTATGTGATCGCCCAGGTGCCGGGCGGCTGGCTGCTCGACCGCTACGGCTCGCGCCTCGTCTATGCCTTCAGCATCATCGTCTGGTCGCTGTTCACGACGATGCAAGGCTGGGTCGGCTTCTTCAGCGCCGGCACCGCGATCGTCGTGCTGTTCGGCCTGCGCTTCCTCGTCGGTATCGCCGAAGCGCCGTCTTTCCCCGCCAACGCCCGCATCGTTGCGGCCTGGTTTCCCGGCAATGAGCGCGGCACCGCATCGGCGTTCTTCAATTCCGGACAGTATTTCGCGACCGTGATCTTCGCGCCGCTGATGGGCTGGATCGCGCATGACTACGGCTGGCGCTACGTGTTCTTCGTGATGGGCGCGCTCGGGGTCGTGATGGGTCTGGTCTGGATCAAGACCATCTACGGTCCGAAGGAGCATCCCGGCATCAACGAGGCCGAGTTCGACTACATCAAGGAAGGCGGCGCGCTGGTTGATCTCGACGCGCCCAAAGACGATCTGAAGCATGAGCGCGCAGCGGCTTCCGGCCCCGGTTGGGATCACATCCGCCAGCTGCTCTCCAACCGCATGATGCTCGGCGTCTATCTCGGCCAATACTGCATCAACACCCTGACCTATTTCTTCCTGACCTGGTTCCCGGTCTACCTCGTCAAGGAACGCGGCCTGTCGATCCTGCAAGCCGGCTTCGTCGCGACGCTGCCGGCGCTGTGCGGCTTCATCGGCGGCGTGCTCGGCGGCGTCATCTCCGACGCCATCCTGCGCAAGACGGGCTCGCTGACCATGGCGCGCAAAATCCCGATCGTCGGCGGCATGCTGCTGTCGATGTCGATCATCGCCTGCAATTATGTCGACGGCCAGGCGCTGGTGGTCGGCTTCATGGCACTCGCCTTCTTCGGCAAGGGCATCGGCGCGCTTGGCTGGGCGGTCGTCTCCGACACCTCGCCGAAGGAAGCCGGCGGCGTCTCGGGCGGCCTCTTCAACACCTTCGGCAATCTCTCCTCGATCAGCACCCCGATCGTGATCGGCTACATCCTGGCCGCGACCGGCTCATTCAACGGCGCGCTGATATTCGTCGGCGCCAATGCGCTGGTGGCCGCATTCGCCTATCTCGTGGTCGTGGGCAAGATCGAGCGCGTGGTGCTCAAACGTTCCTCCTGAGGGCTCCCACGGGAGCTTGACCAGGCAACTTAACGGCGGCTTCACAGCCGCCGTCTTTGTTTTGGGGATAATCGATGCTAGAAGCGCCGGGGAAACGCCTTATCCATCTAAGGCATGTATCGATGTTCGACCTCAACCAGCTCCGCTGTTTCGTCACGGTGGCGGAGGAATTGCATTTCGGCCGCGCCGCGGCGCGGCTGAACATGACCCAGCCGCCGCTGTCCCGGCAGATTCAGGTGCTCGAGCACATCATCGACGCGCCGCTGCTGGAGCGCACCAGCCGCTCGGTGCGCCTGACGCCTGCCGGGCGCAGCTTCCTGCCGGAGGCGCGGCGCATCCTGAAGCTTGCGGAAAGCGCCTCGCAGGTCGCCCGCCGCATCGCGCTCGGCAAGACCGGCTCGCTGAAGATCGGCTTCACCGCGGCCGCCGCCTACGGCTTCCTCCCCGAGCTCGTCGCCGCCTGCCGCGCCAAGCTGCCCGAGGTCGATTTCTCGCTGAAGGAGATGGTGTCAGGCGACCAGTTCGAGGCGCTCAGCTCCGGCCAGATCGACGCCGGCCTGTTGCGGCCGCCAATCGCGCGCCCCGAAGTGGCCAGCCGCCGCGTCGTCGCCGAGCCCCTGCTCGCCGCGATCCCGAAAAAGCATCCGCTTGCGAATGCCGAGAGCGTCACGATCAAGGATTTCGACGACCAGCCCTTCGTGATGTACTCGCCCTATGAGAGCCGCTACTTTCACGACGTGCTGGTGGCGCTGTTCACCCGCGCCGACATCCTGCCGCGCTATGTCCAGCACCTGAGCCAGATCCACTCGATTCTCGCCATGGTGCGCGCCGGCCTCGGCCTTGCGATCGTGCCGGCGGCGGCGGCGAGCCTGAAGATCGCGGATGTCCGCCTGCGGCCGCTGAAGCTGCGCACACGCGTCCCCGTCGAGCTGTTCATGGTCTGGCGGCGCGACGACGAAAATCCGCTGCTCTCGGCGCTCGTCAAAATCGCGAGCGAATTGTCCTCGGCGGGGGTGATGGAAGATTGATGCTGATTTCGCATCGGTCGATATAGGCTTTGGCTTGGACCCGCATCGAACGGTCTCCTAAACCACGGCGCATGGACGCGCAGGATTTGCGTCCTCCACAACACGAGACAAGGGAGCAGCGCCCATGAGCAAGATGACCCCGCAGGAAATGGCCCAGAAGATCGGATCCGGCCTCCTGTCCTTCCCCGTCACGCCGTTCAAGGCGGATTACTCCTTCGATGAGGCGACCTACCGCGCCAACATGGACTGGCTGTGCGGCTATGACGTTGCCGGCCTGTTCGCCGCCGGCGGCACCGGCGAGTTCTTCTCGCTGACGGCGGCCGAGGTTCCGCAGGTCGTCAAGATCGCCGTGGACGAGACCAAGGGCCGCGTCCCCGTGCTCGCCGGCACCGGCTACGGCACCGCCACCGCGCGCGAGATCGCGATCGGCGCCGAGAAGGCCGGCGCCGACGGCCTGTTGCTGCTGCCGCCCTATCTCACCCATGCCGAGCAGGACGGCCTTGCTGCCCACGTGGAAGCGATCTGCGCCTCCGTGAAGATCGGCGTCATCGTCTACAACCGCGACAACGCCATCCTCCAGCCCGATACGCTCGCCCGCCTTGCGGAGCGCTGCCCGAACCTCGTCGGCTACAAGGACGGCATCGGCGACATCGAGCTGATGACCCGCGTCTATACCAAGCTCGGCGACCGCCTCACCTATATCGGCGGCCTGCCGACCGCGGAGACGTTCGCGCTGCCCTATCTCGACATGGGCGTGACCACCTACTCCTCGGCCGTGTTCAACTTCGTTCCGGAATTCGCCACCAACTTCTACGCCGCCGTGCGCAAGCGCGACCACGCGACGATCCACGCCGGCCTGAAGGACTTCATCCTGCCGCTGATCGCGATCCGCAACCGCAAGAAGGGTTACGCGGTCTCGATCATCAAGGCCGGCATGAAGGTGATCGGCCGCGATTCCGGCCCGGTCCGCCCGCCGCTCACCGATCTCACCGAGCAGGAGATCGCGGAAGTGGCCGCGCTGGTGAAAAATCTGCCCGCCATCCGATCGTCACAACAGGCGGCAGAATAACAGACGACAACAGGGAGGAGCGCGCGATGACCGAGACCAATATCTCCGGCGCGTCAGTCGCCGGCGCGTCAGTCGCCGGCGCACCGGTCGTCACAGCGATGCAGGTGATCCCGGTCGCCGGCCGCGACAGCATGCTCCTCAATCTGAGCGGCGCGCATGCACCGTTCTTCACCCGCAACATCGTCATCCTCACCGACAATGCCGGTCACACCGGCGTCGGCGAGGTGCCGGGCGGGCAGAAGATCTGGCAGACGCTCCAGGACGCCCGTGATCTCGTGATCGGCAAGACCGTCGGCGCGATGAACAACATCCTCGCCGACATCCGCGCCGCCTTCGCCGACCGCGATGCCGGCGGCCGCGGCAAGCAGACTTTTGATCTCCGCGTCATGATCCACGCCGTCACGGCCGTGGAGTCCGCGCTGCTCGATTTGCTCGGTCAGCATCTCAACCTGCCTGTCGCCGCGCTGCTCGGCGAGGGCCAGCAGCGCGAGAGCGTCGAGACACTGGGCTATCTCTTCTTCATCGGCGACATCAGCAAGTCGAGGCTCGACTATGTCAGCGGCGAGACCGGCAAGCCCGAATGGTTCAACCTCCGTCATCAGGAGGCGATGACGCCGGAAACCGTGGTGCGGCTCGCGGAAGCCACCCACGACCATTACGGCTTCGCCGATTTCAAGCTGAAGGGCGGCGTGCTCCGCGGCGAGCAGGAGATCGAGGCCGTCACCGCGATCGCCAGGCGCTTTCCGAACGCGCGCGTGACCCTGGATCCGAACGGCGCATGGTCGCTCGACGAGGCTGTCAGCCTCTGCAAGGACATGCACGGCATCCTCGCCTATGCCGAGGACCCCTGCGGCGCCGAAGGCGGCTTTTCCGGCCGTGAGATCATGGCCGAGTTCCGCCGCGCAACTGGCCTGCCGACCGCGACCAACATGATCGCCACCGACTGGCGGCAGCTCTCTCATGCATTGCGTCTCGGCGCGGTGGACATTCCGCTGGCCGACCCCCATTTCTGGACCATGCAAGGCTCGGTCCGCGTGGCCCAGACCTGCCGTGACAACGGCCTGACCTGGGGCTCGCACTCCAACAACCATTTCGACATTTCGCTCGCCATGTTCACCCATGTCGGCGCCGCTGCTCCCGGCAAGGTTACCGCGATCGACACCCACTGGATCTGGCAGGACGGCCAGGCGCTGACCAAAGAGCCGCTCCAGATCAAGGGCGGCAAGATATCGGTGCCGGAACGGCCGGGCCTGGGTATCGAAATCGACAGGGCCGCCATCGACGCCGCGCATGACCTCTACAAGCAGCATGGACTCGGCGCCCGTGATGACGCTATTGCCATGCAGGACCTGATCCCCGGCTGGACCTTCGACGACAAGCGTCCTTGCCTCGTGCGTTAAGAACTCAGGCATGATCCCGGAAAAGTGGACACCGGTTTTCCGATAAGGATCATGCTTCTAAAATAAGGAGGACAACATGACTGCTATCCTGAAGAACTTCATCGGCGGCGAATGGGTCGACGGCTCCGGCGTCACCAAGAACATCAATCCCTCCAACACCAACGACCTCGTCGGCGAATACGCCAAGGCCGACAAGGCGCAGACCGAGAAGGCGATCGCAGCCGCCAAGGCCGCCTTCCCCGCCTGGGCGCAGTCAACGCCGCAGGTGCGCTATGACGCGCTGAACAAGATTTCTCTCGAAATCATCGCCCGCAAGGAAGAGCTCGGCCGCCTGCTCGCCCGCGAGGAAGGCAAGACGCTGCCGGAGGGTATCGGCGAGGTCGCCCGCGCCGGCCAGATTTTTGCGTTCTTCGCCGGCGAAGCACTGCGCCTGATCGGCGAGAAGGGCGCCTCGGTGCGTCCCGGCCTCGACGTCGAGCTCACCCGCGAGCCGGTCGGTGTCGTCGGCATGATCACGCCCTGGAATTTCCCGATCGCGATCCCGGCCTGGAAGATCGCCCCGGCGCTCTGCTACGGCAACACCGTGGTGTTCAAGCCGGCTGAGCTGGTGCCGGGCTCGGCGCATGCGCTGTCCGAGATCATCACCCGTTCCGGCATTCCCGCCGGCGTGTTCAACCTGTTGATCGGCTCCGGCTCGGTGGTCGGCCAGACCCTGCTCGAGCACCCGGATGTCGCCGCGATCTCCTTCACCGGCTCGGTGCAAACAGGACGCAAGATCGCGCAGGCCTGCGTGCTGTCGAACCCGATGAAGAAGTTCCAGCTCGAGATGGGCGGCAAGAATCCGCTGGTCGTGCTCGACGACGCCGACCTCAAGACCGCCGTCGAGGTCGCCGTCAACGGCGCCTATTTCTCCACCGGCCAGCGCTGCACCGCCTCGTCCCGTCTGATCGTCACCGAAGGCATCCATGACCGCTTCGTCGCGGCGGTGGCGGAGCGGCTGAAGGGCCTCTCGGTGGACGACGCGCTCAAGGCCGGCGTGCATATCGGCCCCGTGGTCGACCAGAGCCAGCTCGACCAGGACCTGCGCTACATCAAGATCGGCCAGGACGAGGGCGCCAAGCTCGCCTGGGGCGGCGAGCTGCTCAAGCGCGAGACGCCCGGCTACTACCTGCAGCCCGCGCTGTTCACGGAAGCCAACAACAACATGCGTATTGCGCGCGAAGAAATCTTCGGGCCAGTGGCTACCGTCATTCGCGCCAAGAACTACGAGGAGGCACTGGCGATCTCGAACGACACCGAGTTCGGCCTTGCTTCCGGCATCTGCACCACGAGCCTGAAATACGCATCGCATTACAAGCGCAACAGCGAGTCCGGCATGGTGATGGTCAATCTGCCGACCGCCGGCGTCGACTATCACGTGCCGTTCGGCGGCCGGAAGGGTTCGAGCTACGGTGCCCGCGAGCAGGGCTCCTATGCCCGCGAGTTCTACACGACGGTGAAGACCGCCTATACCTATCCCGGCTAACCACGGGGACTACCAAATGGACCAGGACGTCGCAGCGAAAGAGCAGCCCCGCTACATCAAGCTCAACGATCGCGACAATGTCGCGATCGTGGTCAATGATTTCGGGCTTCCCGCCGGCTCCCGCTTTGCCTGCGGGCTGACGCTGCGCGCCTTCGTGCCGCAAGGACACAAGACGGCGCTGGTCGACATCGTGCAGGACGCTCCGATCGTCCGCTACGGCGAGGTGATCGGCTACGCGCTTTCGCCGATCCTGGCCGGCGAGTGGGTGGATGAAGCGCGCATCCGCATGCCGGAGGCCCCTGCCCTCGACAAGCTCGAAATCTCGACCGCCGTGCCCGCGCCGCTGCCGCCGCTCGATGGTTTTACCTTCGAGGGTTTTCGCAATTCCGACGGCTCGGTCGGCACGAAAAACATTCTCGGCATCTCCTCCTCCGTGCAATGCGTCAAGGGCACGATGGAATATGCCGTGAAGCGCATCCGCACCGAGTTGCTGCCGAAGTACCCGAACGTCGACGACGTCGTGCCACTGACGCATGCCTATGGCTGCGGCGTCGCCATCTCCGCGCCCGACGCCGTGATTCCGATCCGCACGCTGCAAAACATCGCGCTCAACCCGAATTTCGGCGGCGAGATTCTGGTCATCAGCCTCGGCTGCGAGAAACTGGCGCCCGAGCGGCTGGTGCCGGAAGGCGTCAGCGACGCCATCGTGCGCATGCAGGACGAAGCCTTCGACGGTTTTGGCGCCATCGTCGACGCGATCATGACCCAGGCTGAAGCCCGCCTGAAAATCCTCAACAAGCGCACCCGCGAGACCTGCCCGGCCGCCGATCTCGTCATCGGCCTGCAATGCGGCGGCAGCGACGCCTTCTCCGGCGTCACCGCGAATCCCGCCGTCGGCTTCGCCGCGGACCTGCTGGTGCGGGCCGGTGCGACCGTGATGTTCTCCGAAGTCACCGAGGTGCGCGACGCGATCCAGTTGCTCACCCGCCGCGCCATCAACGAGGACGTCGGCCGCGCGCTGGTGCGCGAGATGGCCTGGTACGATTCCTATCTGGCCCGCGGCGGCGCCGACCGCAGCGCCAACACCACGCCGGGCAACAAGAAGGGCGGGCTTGCCAACATCGTCGAGAAATCATTGGGCTCGATCGTCAAGTCCGGATCAAGCGCGATCACCGGCGTGCTCGCGCCCGGCGAAAAGGCGACGCAGAAGGGCATGCTGTTCGCGGCAACGCCGGCGTCCGACTTCATCTGCGGCACGCTCCAGCTCGCCTCCGGCATGACGCTGCAGGTGTTCACCACCGGCCGCGGCACGCCCTATGGGCTTGCCGCTGCGCCCGTGATCAAGGTCGCGACCCGCAGCGAGCTTGCCCGGCGCTGGAAGGACCTGATCGATTTCGATGCCGGCGGCATCGCGACCGGCGAGAAGACCATCGAGGAAACCGGCTGGGACCTGTTCCGCCTGATCCTCGACGTCGCCAGCGGCCGCACGCAACCCTGGTCGGATCGCTGGGGCATCCACAACGATTTGACGCTGTTCAATCCGGCGCCAGTGACCTGAGAGCGAACCGTGGCCGAAGCGGCAACGAAGAGACTGGCGACGCGCCGGTCAAATAACTCCGTCTCCCGTCAGCGGCCCCTTTAGAGCCCCTCCAGTGCCCGCGCCTCGCGAGCCGCGACTGCCAGCAACGGCCTGATGGCACGATCCTCACGGCCAACCACCACGCCCGACGCGAACGCGCCGGCGCGCCCGTTCCGTCGCGGCATGTGAAGTGCGGCATCGACGGCCATCTCGCGATGCGCGATGAAGTCATTGAGCGTACCCAGCGCGTCCTGAATCCTCTTCAAGTGCTTCGATATGCGCGCAAGCCGTTTCCGCTCGCCCTTGCCGTCGAAGAGGCTGCCGAAGAACTCCGTCGCATATCTGATCTTCTTGGCTCGGATTCTGAACTTGTGCCGCGCGCCGGGAGACATCCTGTCGAGATGGCGACCATCCTTACGCGCCTTCCTGATACGGCGATCGAGCACGGCAGATACGAACTCTGCGATCGGCATCTCCGCTCTTTCGGTCGCAATCGTTCGGTCCGATTCGATCCATTCGAGCGTATCGATCAGCAGCGAACGAAAGCGTTCGGAATTCACCGCCTTCCTGGCGCGGTCGAAGGCGAGATCCCGCCTATCGCAAAACTCCTGCTTGATCGCTTTGCCACCGCGGCGCAGCAATGCGTCACGGCTTGCCGGCTCGATGTTTTCCTTCACAAACACGTCGATTTCACGTGCGGGAGCGAGTTCGCCAGTGAGCCATTTCAGTTCGGACTTGATGACTTCGACTTTTGTGCCGGATAGGACTTTCGAGAACAGGGAGACCGCCGCACGCAATCGACGCAACCCCACGCGCATCTGATGGATACCTTCCGCATCGCCATTGCGGACCGACTCGGTATTGCCCGAAAAATGGCGCGCCGTCGCAACAGCAATGGCCCGGAACGCCTCGCCCGCGCTCATGTCGCCCTTCAGCTCAATGGCGCCGGCAAATACGACCGGATGCTCTTTGCCATGCGCAAGCGCATAGCCACGATCCGATTTCGAGCGGAGGTCGAGTTCGGCCCGCGATTTTCGCTCGATCCTCCTCGCAACACGGAACAAGTCCGCGAGCCGACCGCTCTTCAGCTCGAGTTCGAGTTCCCCGATCGGGCTCGCGCGATGCCCGGCGACGATGCGGCCGCGATCGACAGCAAGCTCGATCTCGCTCCTTCTGGTACGAATCGGCAGCGTGATGCGCCGTACCGACGTTTCGAACACCGGTTTCAGCTTGCGTCGCAACTTCTTTGAAGCGATCGGCGCCAGCGGCGTACCGCGCGCTTTGCCGAGATCAGGCGCGTCGTCGGTAATCTCTGTTTCCCATTCACCGCGGCCGAGCTGCACCCCGTTCGCCGACTTGACGGTCTGGAGACGCCTATCACCGTCGCGGCGCACGCGAAGCGTGAGGCCGTGCTGCTTCAACTTGCGTTTGCGGGTATCGAAGTAAGTCGACACCAAGTCGCGCCGCGCTTGCTCACCGACCCTGCCGCCTGCAACGCGTCCGCTCGCGACCGTTCCGAGATAACGTGCGGGCACCCGAAATTTCAGTTCCGTCTCAACAGCCATGGCTCACTCCACCGTCCCCGCCGCCGCCGGCTCACCGAGGATAACGCACGAGAAGCGCTCAAGGTGCCGCGATGGCGGCATCGCAACCGGCGAGAAGACCATCGAGGAAACCGGCTGGGACCTGTTCCGCCTGATCCTCGACGTCGCCAGCGGCCGCACGCAACCCTGGTCGGATCTGGGGCATCCACAACGATTTGACGCTGTTCAATCCGGCGCCGGTGACTTGAGAGCGACAAGCCGGCCGGTCACCGACTGTCGATCAGGTGCATGTCGCCCAGCGTGACCGGCAGGCTGCGCGCAATGAGATCCGCAATCGCCGCGCGCAGCCGCTCGCTCGAAGCCGGACCGTCGAACGCGTCGTCGACCGGCCCGCTCGGACCGGCGAGCCGCATCGTCCCGGTGTTGTCGAGCGGCGCGGCTGCCCTCTTCTCGATCACCTCGAACGTCTTGCCGTCGATGACGCGGACTTCGTACAGCGCGTAGATCAGTCCGTAGTTTGCAAGCAGCGTCCGGTATTCAGCGAACCCGATACCGTCGACCGTGCGGCCGTTTCCGAGTTTCGATTTTGCTCGCGTGATGACGATATAGGCGTCAAGCCCTTGCGGGGCTACATCGGTGCGAACCAACTCCCTAAACGGATCGCTGCGCAGGAGATTGACGGGCGCAACCGGTGAATCCCTGATCGCGGCGAACGCGGCGCGTCTGTAGCTCACGGCCTGCACGCGAAAGCGTCCGCTCAGCAGCCTCGCGGCCTGCTGGACGATCAGCTCGTCCAGACCCCATGCGCTGATCGAGACGCTTTGCCCGGTATTGCCCAGGCCGGTCAGGCCGGCCTGCGTCAGGCTCATCTCCTCGCCGACGGCCGAGACGATGCCGACGGTCTTGATCGCCTGGAGCCGGCTCGCGCGCGTCTCGAACGCGGCGGCGGCACTGAGGACGACGGACGCGACCGCGAGGCCGACCCATAGAATGACAATGCGGCGCATGGCGAGCTATCGAATCCTGAAGTCGAACGAATAGGAAGCGCCGAGGCCGATCGTGGTCTGGTTCGACGATCCACGCAGCTTCACGAGCGGGCTGGCCGCGGCATCGCCAAGCAGCTTCTCGTATTCGACATAGGCATGGACCTCCCACTGCGGATTGATGCGGTAGGAGATCTGGCTGCCGAAGCCGACCGAGTGCGCGCCGCCCTTGGCATCGTACATCGGCAATCCGGACGCCAGCGCCTGCGCGGCGTCGACGCCGAAATACGGTGCGGTCGCCTTGGTGCTCTTCCAGGTGAAGCGCGGGCCCGCCGAGATCGTGAGCCGTTGAATCAGCGGCACGATGACGTCGGCGGAGAGATCGGCCACCGTGCCGGTATGGCCACCCATGCCCTGACGCAATTCGCTGCGCAGGCGCAGCCAGTCGACCGGAAAATACTCGACGAAACCACCGAGCTCGTATGCGGCCTTGACGTCGCCAAGGCCGGTCAGCTCCGAATATTTGTCGCTCTTGCGCGACGAGACGTATCTGAACGCAGGTCCCGCGCGAAAATTGCCGACGTCGAGCAGCGCAATGCTGGCGCTGTCCCGAGGCCCGCGAAACTGGTCGACCGATCCGGCACGGCGGATGGAGAAGATCGGGATCGGGAGAAACTTCCCGTTCTTCGAGCCAACGAAATCCGGCGTGTACTCTCCGCCGATGCCGACCATGACGGTCCAGTTGCCGGAGGGCGAAGGCAGCATCGGCAGGTCGAACGGCGGGGCCGGCAGCGTGAACGCGGTTTGCGCCGATGCGGATGGAGGGATCGCCATGATCGCGCCCAGTGCGGCAAGGAGGGCAGTCAGCAAAGTCTGCCGCGCGCTCGCCGCGTGCTGGAGAGCGGCTTCGTCAAAATGCTTCATTACGGGACCCCGAACCGGCCTTCCTGGCCTGGTCGACTGATGTGGTTGGAGCCACAGCATGTGGTCCGGCAAAATTGCCCCAAGATTGCAGGGCGAAAGCCGTTGCCCCCAATCCGTTCCCGGCGCGCGTCGGGCGCGCCGCCGGATCAACATTGCCCGAACATTGCCGGGCCGCGCTCACGCCCCTAAACTTTGACCGCCAGCGCCGGTGAGCGCCCTCGTCCTCGCCTTTTATTCGCCAAGCTCGCTGCCTTAAAGGGAACCTCGCGCACGAACCGAAACGCCGGACTTCGGCCAGAGAGCGTCAAGGTCGGGGTTCAATTGCCCCAGCAGAGTCAAGGACGACCCGCGTGCGCTCCCTCGTGATCGAAGACGAACCGCAGATCGGTGCCTATGTCAGCCGCCTACTCGGGCAATTGCACGGTATTGTCGACCTCGTCGGCTCCATTGCCGATGCCCGTCAGGCGCTGCACAACTTCAAATATGATCTCGCGATCGTCGACCGGATGCTGCCCGACGGAGATGCGCTTCAGGTGGTCGCGGCGCTGAACCAATCGGCCGAACGTCCCGCCATCATCATGCTGACGTCCAAGGACGCCAAGGAGGATGTCGTCGACGGCCTCAACGCAGGTGCCGACGACTATCTGGGAAAACCATTCGAGCCGCAGGAGCTGATTGCGCGGGTGCGCGCCGTGCTGCGGCGGCCCCGGCTGCTCGCGCCCTCGGTGCTGTCGCTCGGCAATGTCGAGCTGCATCTCGGCAGCAACGAGGCCGTGGTCGCCGACACGAAGATCCTGCTCAGGCGGCGGGAGGCACTGATCCTCGCGGCGCTCCTGATGCGCCGCGACCGCGTCATCACCCGCGCCGCCCTGATCGAGGAGATCTACGGTTTCGACGACGAGATCGAATCCAACACGCTCGAAGCGCAGGTCTCGCGATTGAGGAAGAAACTGGCTGCACTCGGCGGCGACGTCGAAATCCGCAGCATGCGAGGCATCGGTTACATCCTGCGGCTGGCAAATTCTCGATGAGGTCGATCGCCCGGACGTTTGCGCTGTCGCTCGGCATCGCCGCGACGACGATCTTCCTGATCATGCTCGGCATCTTCATCTGGCGCTATCCGATGGAGGAACGCGAGTTCAGGGCCTGCCGGGTCGTGGCTGCCATTCTCGATCGTGCCACTGTTACCGAAGGGCAAAACCTGACGGTACGCCCGACTCCCGCCCTCAAGGAATTGAAAGCGGACAGCCCAAACCTCTGGTACGTCGTGTCCGCCGGCGATCTCGTCAGCGAGTACGGCAGCGAACACCGGCCCGCCCTCCCCTTCGCGTTTCCCTATCACGGGCCGGTCGGCTCGTCCGTCTTCAGCACACTCGACCAGAAGAGCACCTTCTGTCTCGCCGCTGCGCAACGGGGGTCGTTGCAGCTCACGATGATAGTGGGCGAGCCTCAGGTCCGCTTCGGCCGGATTGCGAGGAACTTCCTCGTCCGCAGCATTTTTTCGATCATCCTGCTGGGGCTGGCGTTTGCGGCGACCGTCGCCATCGGTTCGGCGCTGGCCGCACGGTTCGTCTCACGCGGCATTGAGCGGGTCGCGCGCCGCGCGCTCGCGATCGATCCATCGGCCCCGCAAGGCTTGATATCCTTGTCCGAAGTCCCCTACGAGCTGAAGCCATTGGTCGAGGCGCTGAACCGCGCCTTCGGCGAGATCGACGCCTATATCAGGATGCAACGCCGCTTTCTCGGCAATGCCGCCCATCAGCTCCGCACGCCGCTGACTCTGCTGCGCGCGAAGATCGAGGACGTGCGCGAGCCGGCGCTGAAAGTCGAGCTGGTGCGCGACGTCCGCCGTCTCACCTCGCTGGTCTCCGCCATGCTCGACCTGGCGCGTTTGCAAAACCACGCGATCGAGAAGCGGCCGATCGATCTCGGCGAAATCACGCTGGACGTGCTGGCCGATTTCGGTCCCTCGGCACTGGACGCCGGTATCGAGCTTGCGCTGGACCAGGACGAGAAAGGCCCCTTCCTGGTGCAGGGCGTCGACGCCGCCGTTCGCAGTGCGCTCGCCAATCTCGTCGGCAACGCACTCGTCCACGCCCATGGTGCGCGACGCATCGTCGCCACGCTCGGTCGCGGCAGCATCTCGATTGACGATGACGGTGCGGGCCTGCCCGACGGTGCGGAGCACAAGCTGCTCGAACCGTTTCAGACCGGCAACAGTGCGGGCGACGGCGCCGGCCTCGGCCTGTCGATCGTCCGCGAGATCATGGCCGCGCACGGCGGCGAGTTGGTCATTTCCTCAGAGCCGGGCCGCGGCACGACGATGAGCTTGCGCTTTCCCGAGGCGATGGCGACGGCCCAATCTCCGCAGTTGGATCTGCAGGCGCGCTAGCGAGGCACTTCGCGAAGCCGTCCGGAAACATTGGGCGCGGAAAACTTCTTCCTCGTTTCGTTCTGTCGCATCACGCAATGAAATATATCCGCGGATGGCGTCGAATGTTCGCACACAAGCGAACCTGTCGCGGCATCGCCGCGACAAAACCTCCGATTGCCATTTTCCACGGAGATTTTCCAATGCGTATTCTTTCGATGATTGCCGTTGCCGCAGCGATGATTGCCAACTCGGCCGGCGCATTCGCCGGCGAGCTTCCCGCTTACGAAGTGAAGTCGTTTCCGATCTCGGCGACGCAAGTGCAGGTGCTCGGCGGTGCCGGCGTCGAGGAGCAGTCGGCCGCGCCCGCCATGATCGTCGCCGGCATGCCCGCCTCGCCCGCGCAAATGTCTGTGCTGTCGCCGCGCGTGAAGCGGCTTGCGAGCGCCGTCGCGGCGAGCGAGCGGCGTTGATCGCCAACGCGGAGACGCACCACCTCATTCTCTCCTTCACGCATCCGCGCGCCGACATCAACCGGCGCGCGCTCGATTTATATGAATACTAATTCCAAATCCGACGATTGAGGAACGTTGCGTCTCTCCTGCACTTCAAGCGCCAGATCACGCTTGTTAGTCGTCCCGTCGCAAATGATGGGGTCGCGAATGACAACATATCTGAGAACGACGGCGAAATTGATCGGCGGCGCCCTGCCGCTGTTGGCAGGCTTGTTGGACGCGGCGCCGGCCGACGCGCAATCATCGGCGCAGGAACTGCCCGCCGTCGTCGTCGAGCAGTCGTCGTCGCGGCCGACCGCACGTACCCGTCCGCTTCGCTCCCGGCAATCAGCGCAAGCCGCGAGCCGCCATCGTCAGGCCGAGCGCGCGCCATCGAACGCCGATGCGTCGGCCGCCGGCGCGGGCGCGGAAACGGCGACAGGTCCCGTCCGCGGCTATGTCGCAACCCGCAGCGGCACCGGCACAAAGACCGACACGCCGCTGCGCGAGACGCCGCAATCGATCAGCGTGGTCACTGCCGACCGCGTCACCGACCAGGGCGCGACCACCGTTCAGGAGGCGCTGCGCTATGTCCCCGGCGTGTTCGCCGATGCCTACGGCGCGGATTCGCGCGGCGACTATCCGCGCATCCGCGGCCAGGACCCGAACGTCTATCTCGACGGCACGCGCATGGTGAACACCAACAACTTCAACGAATGGCGGCCCGAGCCCTACACGCTGGAACGCATCGAGGTCTTGCGCGGGCCCTCGTCCGTGCTCTACGGCGACACCTCCACGGCCGGCTTGTTGAACCTGATTTCGAAGCGGCCGCAGGCGGAAGCCGCCAGCGAGATCGGCGTGCAATATGGCAGCTTCAACCGCAAGCAGGTGCAGCTCGACTCCACGGGAAAGCTGACCAAGGACGGCGAGTGGCTCTATCGCTTCATCGGCGTATACCGCGACAGCAACACGCAGACCGATTGCGTCAAGGACGACCGCATCCTGCTCGCGCCGTCACTGACCTGGCGGCCGACCAACGCCACAAGCTGGACCGTGCTCGGCACCTATCAGAAGGACACCACCGGTTCGTCCACGGCCTTTCTGCCGCATGAAGGCACCCTGTTTGCCGGCCCGAACGGGTACATTCCAGTGCGGCGCTTCGCCGGCGAGCCGGGCTTCGACAAATACCAGACCGAGACCGGCGCAATCAGCAGCCTGTTCGAGCACAGCTTCAGCGATGGCCTGAAGATCCGGCAGAATCTGCGTTACGCCCATGTCGAGGGCATCTACCGGTCGACCTGGCCGGATCTGAACTTCGTCGATCCGAGCGATCCGAACTATCCGTTTCTCGATTCCAGCCGACGTACCGTGGCACGCAACGTATGGAGCCGTGAGACGGTCAAGGACAGCCTGACCTCGGACAGCAATGCCGAGCTGAAATTGCACACCGGGCCGGTCGCACACAAAGTGTTGCTCGGCACCGACTACCGCGAGGTCAGGGAGCGCGCGCAATCGGGCTTTGCTACGGACCCCACGCCGTTCGATCTCTACGCGCCGGTCTACAGCGGCGTGACCGCGCCGGCGATGTCACCCGAGCCGGATCTCCGCCAGAGCCAGCTCGGTCTCTACGCCCAGGACCAGTTGCGGCTCGGGCCGTGGCTCGCCGTGCTTGGCCTGCGCCACGACCACGTCACCAGTGACACGCAGGGCTCTCCGGTCGAGCATTACCAGGCGACCACGGGCCGCGCCGCGCTGATGTACGAACTGCCGTTCGGCGTCACGCCCTACGTGACCTATGCGCAGTCGTTCAACCCGGTGTTCGGCAGCGGTGTCTGCGCCGCGGGAGTCTGCGCACCGCAGCGCGGCGAGATGGTGGAGCTCGGCTTCAAGTACAATCCGACGCCGGGCAATGCGATCAACGGTGCGATCTTCGACACCACCGAACGGAATCGGCTCGCCAACGACCCCGACAATCCGATGTTCTCGATCCAGACCGGCAAGGTCCGGATCCGCGGTGCCGAGCTCGAGGTGCTGGCGCGCATCACGCCGGAGCTCGATTTGATCGGTGCCTACACCTATCTCGATGCCCGCGTGGAGAGCGGCGACAACGCCGGCAAGCATGTCGAGACCGTGCCGGACCATCAGGCCTCGCTCTGGGCGAAGTACCGCCTCTCTTTGCTCGGCCTGTCCGGCGTCACGCTCGGCGGCGGCGTGCGCTACATCGGTACCTCCTGGGACGGCACCGATACAATCCGCACGCCCGATTACACCCTGTTCGATGCCATGGTCCGTTACGACAACGGCCCCTGGCGACTTCAAGTCAATGCCAGCAATCTCTTCGACAAACGCCATGTCACCACCTGCCTGGCGCGCGGCGACTGCTTCCTCGGCATCGGCCGCACCGTGCTCGGCAGCGTCACCTATAAATTCTAGCAGCGGGCCCTTACGTCATGCTGCCCGGCATGAAGCAGCGCACGCGCGGATGGCCGTCGATATAGTGCTTCCACACCATGGTGCGGCCGATCTTGTTCGGCTCGGTGATGACGGCGCCGTCCGGCACGACGACCCATTCGTCGTCGAGATGCACGCGATAACGGCCCTTGTCGGATTCCCAGTCGACATCGGCGATCACATAGCCGTCGGCATCCGAGCAGCATTGGCCGTATTCGCTGTGCAGGCTCTCGAACCAGGGTTTTAACGGCGAGTTCGCGTAGCGCCCGTCGTCGCGTGCCAGCGTCGGGGTCGTCAACAGCCCCAGCAGTGCAGCGGCACATAGTCTTGCAAGTCGCATGTCGTCTTCCCGCGGATCGCAATTCTCGCCGCGAGGGATAGACGACGTCGGCCGCCTTCTGCGCCTTCAGAAGGCACAGAGACCGCGACTCGCTCCCCCAGCAGCTTTGCAACAGCTATGCAAATCCGGCGCCAGCGCGCATTCCGGAGAACTACTGCCGCACGGCGTTGCCCCGACCGGCGGGCACGTCCTGCATGTCCAGCGCGCCGTCGATCTGCCGCAGCTCGTTTGGAGGCTTTCCTTGTTGCGCGAGGACGTGTACGAAATTGCCGCGGGCACAACCGTATCGTTTAATCAACTGTTTCAATTAGAGAAATCGGGTGTTGGCGTGACCGGCATTATACCGTCAGCGCTATGAGTTCGAGAGAGTTGCTTCCGGGCCAGCAGGACCCGACCGATTTGCCCGCAAACGAGGTGCAGTTTGCGCTGGTGATTTCGCGCATGCTCGAGACGGTGAAGGACGACCCGGAAGCAAGGCGGCAGATGGTCTACGATCTTGCCCGCTACAAGCTCCAGGAGCAGTTCACCTACGCCGACGCCAGGAACATCGACCAGATGAAGCGGGCCCTCGATGTCGCAATCGAGGAGGTCGAAAAATTCTCGCGTGAAGAGGCGCCCCTGGAGCGCTTGCCGCACCAACAACTCACATCGTCGAAGGCGGCCGAGACGGGCGGATTTCTGGTGTCCGGCGACGCGACCGTTCTGCGATCAGGGATCGGGATATCCCGCAGCAAGCTGCCCGCGACCTCAGGCCCGCTCTGGCCGGTGATCAAGCGTACGGCGGCCATCCTGCTTGCCGCCGGCGCCGTCATTCTCATCGTCTCGCAGCGAGACAATATCGCCGCGCTGCGCCGGCTGATTTCGTCCCAGCCTCCGGAGATCGCGCTGGTCGCGCCCAAACCGGAGTCGACCATCACGGTCGCCAAGCCGGAAATGGTAACACCTGCCGCCTCTGCCGCGACGCGCGTACTTCCGACCGACTACGGCATCTACGCCCTGATCGACGATCAATCGCTGGCGGAGTTGAACGCGACCGGCGTGATGGCGCCCGACATGCGGATCGCGATTTCACCGGAGTTCAAGAAGCCCGATCGTCCACATTTGCCGAACGGGCGCGTCAAGTTCATCGCGTTTCGCCGCGACGCTGCGAGCTCCATCCCGGAGCGCGTCGAGGTTCGAGTCGTCGCAAAGATCGCCAGAGAGTTTTCGACCGACGCCGCAGGCAAGAATCTGAGTGGCGGAGACGATGTCGGCGTCATCCGCAACTTCGCCTATCCGTTCCGGGTGTCGCCGATTGCTGGGAAACCCGAGATGTACGAGCTTCACTCTGGCGCCTCAGAGCTCGAGTTGCCGCCGGGACATTACGTCCTCAGTCTGGGAACGCAGGCCTATTATTTCCAGGTCGACGGCGAGATCACCGATCCCCGGCAGTGCCTCGAGCGCGTCGTCGCCGGCAACGGCACGTTCTATGCGCCTTGCAAGAAGGCGCGGACGTATTGATGATCTCGTAGCGCGGGTGAGCGCAGCGACGCCCGGGGAAGCGGGGAACGCCCTACTGCTTCGGCGCAGGCGCCATCATCGCGCCGCCCTTCTTCGCCGCAGGCGCGGGCGGCGGCTTGGTCGCAGCGGTCGCTTGCGCCGGGAGATATTTCGCGACGATGGCGGGATCGACCTGGGCGATGTTGGCGTCGGGAAGACGCGTCCAGGTCTCGTCCTTGCCGAACAGGGAGATGCCGAGGAAGCCGCGCATCGTCAGCGTCTGCCCGTCCGGGCTGACCGTCATCTTGGCCTTCCAGATGTTGCCGTCGCGCGGATTGACCACGTTGCCGCCGTCATACTTCAAGCCGTCGCGCTTCATGTCGCGGATGAAGGAGAGCCCGAGCACCGGCGCGTTCTTGCGATCGTCCGTGCATTTCGCGCAGATCTCGTTCGGATCGTCGCCGGGCCGCGGAAAGGTTTTTGCGATGACGCCTTCGAACACACCGCTGTGGTCGATGAAGAGAAACCATCCCACCGTCTTGCCGTCTTCCACCTTCTGCCAGAGGCCTGCGGCGGTCGGCTGCTGCACTTGCGCGGCGGCCGGGCTCAACGCACCGAGCGACATCGCGAGCGCGAGGAGCGAGAACACCCGAAAGCTGGAAAAGAGATTCCGCATTATCATCACCTTGCTGAGCCAATCACCCTGCTAAGCCGCCAACTGCAATGGCCGCAGACTACGGCGATTTCGCGAACCGTTCCAGCACCAGAAACATGGGGCATCGCCGCCCCGCAGGCCGCCGTCAGTTGACACCGAGCTTCTTTTGCAGGCTGGACGACGAGGTCGTGTACTGGAACACGAGCCGCTTCTCCGGGTAGACGTAGCGATGGGCTTTTTGCGACATCAGCGCGGCCTCGTGGAAGCCGCACAGGATCAGCTTGAGCTTGCCGGGATAGGTGTTGATGTCGCCGATCGCGAAGATGCCTGATACGTTGGTCTCGAACGCGGATGTCTCGACCGGCACCAGATTGTTCTCCAGCGAGATGCCCCAGTTCGCGACCGGACCGAGCTTCATGGTCAGCCCGAAGAACGGCAGCATGGTGTCGCAGGCAATTTCGGTCACGCTGTTGTCGTTACCCTTGACGGTGGCGCCGCTCAGCTTGCCCTCGGTGCCTGACAGCGCGGTGACCTGGCCGAGCCGCAGATCCATCTTGCCGCCAGCTACCAGCGCGCGCATCTGCTCGACGCTGTGGGGGGCGGCGCGAAAATCGTCGCGACGGTGCAAGAGCGTGATGCGCTTGGCAATCGGATGCAGATTGAGCGTCCAGTCGAGCGCGGAATCGCCGCCGCCGACGATCAGCACGTTCTTGTCGCGGAACGTCTCCATCTTGCGCACGGCGTAGTGCACCGAGCTTCCTTCATAGGCTTCGATCCCCGGCACCGGCGGACGCTTGGGCTGGAACGAGCCGCCGCCGGCAGCGATCACCAGCACCTTGCATTCGAACACCTTGCCGGCATCCGTCGTGCAGCGGAACAGGGGGTTGCCGATCTTCTCCACGGTCTCGATCATCTCGCCGAGATGGAAGGTCGGATGGAACGGCTTGATCTGCTCCATCAGCGCGTCGGTGAGGCCTTGCCCCGAAACGTGCGGAATGCCGGGAATGTCGTAGATCGGCTTTTCCGGATAGAGCTCGGCGCACTGGCCGCCGATCTTGTCGAGGATGTCGACGAAATGCGCTTTCATGTCGAGGAGGCCGAGCTCGAAGGCGGCGAACAGACCGCAGGGGCCGGCGCCAATAATCAGCACATCGGTTTTGATCGCGTCGCTCATGTCGTCTCTTTATCGGTTGGACGGCGCCCGGCGGGCAGAGGTGACCCTGCCTGTCTAGCCAACGGGGATGGATCAGGGAAGGCATAAAAGCGGGAGCGCCCCGCCGCCGCGCCCACTTGCCGGGCCAAAATAACTGGGCTGTAACGAGGAAGGATATGACGGAGATCAATCGGTGAACGCACCAAGCCGCCTCGATACGACGCCGCGCCTGGAGGACTACCCCTATCGCATCAGCGACAACGTCCGCTTCGGCGATCTCGATCCGAACCAGCACGTCAACAACGCGGTCTACGCCACCTATTTCGAGACCGGACGTGTCACCCTGATGAAGAGCCCGGAGTACGGGCTGACACCGCCGGGGCTCGCCTGGATCATGGTGCGGCTCGACATCCATTTTCGCGCAGAGCTGCATTGGCCGAGCACGATCGAGCTTGGCCTCGGCGTCGCGAAGCTTGGACGAACGTCAGTAACCTTCGAGCAGGTCGTGTTTTCGGAAGGGAAGTGCGTCGCGTCTGCGATGTCGGTCGGCGTGATGATCGACGAAACGTCGCGCCGACCAACGCCGCTGACCGCGGAAGTGCTCGACAAACTCAGACCCTGGCACAAGCGCGGCATCGAGGTCGTGCCGCCGAGCTCATAATTCAATCAACGAGGATCAGGCTTGTAACGGGGGTCAGGCCTGGCGTTCCGGCGTCGCCACGACCAGCCCGTCGAGTTCGTCGGAGACCTTGATCTGGCAGGACAGGCGCGAGTTCGGGCGCACGTCGAAGCCGAAGTCGAGCATGTCCTCCTCCATCGGCGTCGGGCTGCCGACCTTCTCGCGCCAGACTTCGTCGACATAGACATGGCAGGTGGCGCAGGCGCAGGCGCCGCCGCATTCAGCCTCGATGCCGGGAATGCTGTTGCGGATGGCGGCTTCCATCACGGTCGCGCCGTTCTCGACGTCCACCGTACGGGTTTCGCCCTTGTGATCGACAAAGTGAATTTTGGCCATGTGTGCTCGTGCTGCCGCGATCTTGGGAATGAAGGAGGGTCCGGGCTGTCCTATAACGGGTCGGTCAGCCCGGCGCCATAGCGTTTTGATAAGACCTAAATCCCCGCCTTCGCGGCAAGAAAACCCGTCAAAACAAAAGACTAGAGCACGGTTCTGGCCCCTTTCGCCCTAGTGCTTCAGGATCGCCTCGATGGCGGCACGAGCCTCTGTCACCGCCTCTTTCAGCGCGGCGAAGGCGTGGGGCCGGCCCTGGCCGGTCCGGATCGCGGTCTCAAGGCTGGCTGCGGCATCCGCCACCGCAAAGGCGCCGATCCCGCGCGCCGAGCCCTTGAGCTTGTGGGCGAGTGCGCCCGCCTCGGCCGGCTGCGCTGCCATTGCCGCGATCAGGCGGACCGCCTGCTCGGCAAACATCGCCAGCACTTCCTGTTCCAGCTCGGAATCGCCGAGCGTCATGCGGGAGAGGTGATCGAGGTCGAGCGGACTGTCGATGGGTGCAAGCGGGGGCGAGGGCATCCAGTCCATCCGTTGCAGTTCAGGCGTCATGCGCAGGCCCCGGCATCGCGCGATGTCCGCCGGTCCGGCGGTCAAGTTCCCTCCACCCAAGCATGGAAATGGTTAACGAAATGTTCCGGCTGCTTTGCGCAAATCTGCCTGTTTATTGACGAAAAGTTGCCGCAATCCGGCGAGTCCGGTGGAGAATTTCATTTATTGCTAAGGCGTTACGGCGCGATCCTGTTAACGATGATTAAGAATGTCTTAATCGCAGGCATTTCATTCGCGACGCTCTGCCAATAGGATGTTTCGGAAATTGGCGGACAAGCCGTCCGGGCGGGGACGGCTCGGGGATCCGCGCAAGCGGCATGATCCGGACTGTGGGCTTGCGTAGCGCGCAGAGCTCGCGGGGGACACGCGTACAAGTAACGAGGGCTCGGACTGAACATGGCGAACACTCCGAAAAAAGTCAAAGACCCCACAGAAGATGCGCTTTCTGCGATCCAGGAAGCCCTGAACATCAGCGACACGGCTGCGGACACCAGCCGCAATGCCTCGATGCGCAACGAAACGTCGCCTCCGGGAGCGCCGCCGGCTCCCCCGATCTTCGACGAACCGAGTTTCGAGCCGCGCGCTGCCGCGAACGAACGCGCGATATTCGACCCGATCGAGGAGCCGCGTAGCTCGCGCCGCGCCGCCAATGACGATCGCGAGACCATCGGCCAGTTGCTCCAGGCGCTTCAGAAGGGTCGCCCTGCCCGCAGCGTCTACACCTTCGCCACCATCTTCGCCGGCGTCTGGCTCGCAGCCTGCGCCGCGCTGACGGTCGGCTTCCTGCCGTCGATCCAGGCCGCCATGGGCCAGAGCGGCGGCGTGCTCGTCATCGCCGGCCTGATTGCGATGTTCTTCGCGCCGATCATGCTGTTCTACTTCCTTGCCAGTCTCGTCTGGCGCGGCCAGGAAATGCGCATGATCGCCCAGGCGATGGCGCAGGTCGCGATCCGCTTCTCCGAGCCCGAGGGCTCGGCCTCCGATTCCATGGTCACCGTCGGCCAGGCCATCCGCCGCGAGGTCGCGGCGATGGGCGACGGCATCGAGCGCGCGATCGCGCGCGCCGGCGAGCTCGAGACGCTGGTTGCCAACGAGGTCGCGGCACTCGAACGCGCCTATTCCGACAACGAAGTACGTATCCGCGCCCTGCTCCAGGACATCGCGCATCAGCGCGACAATCTGGTCGGCCAGGCCGAGCAGGTCCGCAGCGCCATCTCCGGCGTGCAGATCGATCTGCGCCATGACATCGCGCTGATCTCGGACGCGATCGCCTCGCGCGTCGACGAGGTCGCCAAGAGCATCACCGGCGCTCTCGAAGAGCGCGGCGCCCACATCACCGGTGCGCTCAGCAACGCCGGCGACAACATGATCCTCGCGCTCGGCGAGCGCGGCGGCGACCTGCTCGACCGCCTCGAGGAGGCCAGCAATGAGACCACGCGCGCCGTGCTCGACGCCAGCGAGCGGCTGACCACCAGCCTCAACTTCAAGACCGGCCACGTCCACGACGAGTTCGTCGACCTCGCCGACCGCGTCCACGAGATGCTGAACGAGCGCATCGACCGCATCACCGGCGAGTTCGAGCAGCGCTCCGCCGCGATCGTCGACGGCATCTCCGAGCGTACCGAGCAGGTGCACGACAGCCTGAAGAATTCGTCCGACTCGCTGCTGCTCGAGCTCGAGCTGCGCTCCAACGACCTCTCCGCCAAGATCGACGACGCCGGCAACCGCCTCGCCGGCCAGATCATGACCTCCGGCGACAAGGCGAGCGAAGCGCTCGACGCCACCGTCAACACGCTGGTCGCCAAGGTCGTCAGCCAGACCGAGACCGCGCACGACTCGCTGTCGCTCCAGATGAGCGCCTTCGACGAGCTGGTGAAGAACCAGGGCACCGAGCTGGTCGAGAAGTTCGCCCGCGACTCCGGCACGCTGGGCGCGCTGATCACGCGCCACATCTCCGAATTCGACCGCACCGTGAAGACCTTCGGCGGCGAGATCGTCGATCGGATGGGCCAGCGCACGCAGGACATCCATGAGTCGCTGAAGAGCTATGTCGACAATTTCGACACCCGCTTCACCTCCAACGGCGGCGCGATCACGGCTGTGCTCGACCAGCGCCTGGTGCAGTTCGAGACCACGATCGGCGAACGTGTCACCAACCTCGATGCCTCGCTGAACGGCAAGATCTCCGGCCTCGACTCTACGATCGACGGTCACATCAAGACCTTCGACGAGCAGCTCGTCGGCCGCGTCGCCGCGCTCGAACAGTCGTTCGATACCCGTGCCAAGTCGGTCACCGAGACCATCGACGGACGCCTCAACACGCTCGCCTCCTCGCTGACCGACGGTGCCGCGCAGGCGATCCAGTCGATCGACTCCCGCCTCACCCACCTCACGACGTCGCTGACCGACGGCGCATCGCAGGCGATTGAGACGATCGACACCCGCCTCAACTACCTCACGACCTCGCTGACCGATGGCGCATCGCAGACCATCCAGTCGATCGATACGCGCCTCACGCATCTGACGACCACCCTCACCGGCGGCGCGTCGCAGGCGCTCGAATCCATCGACACGCGCCTCACCTACCTGACCACCGCGGTGACGAACGGCGCCGCGCAGGCCGTGCAGTCGATCGACACCCGCCTCACGCTCCTGACCTCGACGCTCACGGACGGCACCGCGCAGGCGATCGAGGCGGTCGACCGCCGCATCACCGGCGTCACCGAGATCATCGACGGCCGCAGCACACACCTGACCGACACGGTCACGGCGCGCTTCCAGGACATCCACCAGGCCATCGAGACCAAGGTCGGCTCGGTCGCCAGCGACATCGACGTGCGCGTGGCACAGTTCGAGGACCTGCTCGGCTCGCGCGTCGAGGCCGTCGCCGGCCGCATCGAGAGCAGCGGACGCCAGGCCAGCGAGGACATGATGTCCCGCGCCGAGATGATCTCGACCGCGATCCGCTCGCATGTCGAGGACGCCGAGCGCTCGCTCACCAACCTCGTGGTCAACACCAGCGAGACCATCCAGACCGGTGCGCGTACCGCGCAGCAGTCGCTGATGACGGTTTCCTCCGACGTCAACGCCCAGCTCAAGATGACCTCCGCCGAGGTCGAGCGCGCGCTGACCGCGGTCGGCACCGGTGCCGCGAACTCGATCCTGAGCAGCGCCCGCGAAGCACAATCGACGCTGGTCGCAGCATCCGGCGATGCCTCCAACCAGATCAAGTCGCTGTCGGCCGACGTCGAACGCACGCTGTCGTCGGCGGGCTCGGCGACCGCCGCCTCGATCCTGGCCGGTGCCCGCGAGGTGCAGACCACGCTCGTCACGGCGTCCTCGGACGCGGCCAACCACGTCAAGACCCTCACCGCCGACGTGCAGCGCTCGCTGTCGATGGCCGGCTCCTCCACGGCCGAATCCATCACCGCCGGCGCCCGCGATGCGCAGAGCGCGCTGATCGCGGCTTCGAGCGAGACCGCCAACCAGATCAAGGCGCTGTCCTCGGACGTGCAGCGCTCGCTCTCGATGGCGGGCACCGCAACGGCCGAGACCATCATGACCGGCGCCCGCGAAGCCCAGAGCACGCTCGTCAACGCGTCCTCGGATGCGGCGAGCCAGGTCAAGTCGCTCGCGGCCGAAGTGCATCGCTCGCTCTCGCAGGTCGGCCAGTCGACCGCCGAGACGATCACGACCAGCGCCCGCGACGCCCAGAGCACCCTGCTGGCGGTCTCCGCTGAACAGACCGGCCAGGTCCGTTCGCTGGCGGCCGAGATGCAGCGCGCGCTGGCGACCGCCGGCGGCGCCACCATCGAGGCGCTCACCAGCGGCGTGCGCGAGGCCCAGGGTACGCTGATCTCCGCCTCGACGGACGCTGCGAGCCAGATCAAGTCGCTGACCACGGACATCGAGCGCACGCTGACCTCGGTCGGCGCCGACACCGCCTCGACCATCCTCAACAGCGCACGTGAGGCGCAGACCTCGCTGACCTCGACCTCGGCGGACGCCGCGAGCCAGATCCGCACGATCTCGAGCGAGATCGAACGCACGCTGAGCACGGCCACCGCGAACGCGACCAACGACATCCAGACCAGCGCGCTCAACGCCCAGAACGCGCTGATCAACGCCTCCAACGAGGCGAGCTCGCGGGTCAAGTCGAGCTCGGCGGATGTCGAGCGCTCGGTGCTCGCCGCCAGCAGCAGCTTCGGCCAGGCCATGACCGGCAAGACCGACGAGATCGTCACCTACGTGCAGCAGCAGTCCGACCGTCTCGCGAACATGATCGACGCCAAGCGCGGCTCGCTCGTGGACGCGATCGGCTCGAAGACTAGCCAGCTCACGCTCGACATCGACCGCGTCACGTCCGACGCGCTGAAGTCGATCGAGACGCGCGGCCACGCGTTCTCGCAGACCATGATGGGCAACGGCTCCGAGGTGGCGCGGACCATCAACTCGGCGAGCGAGATGGCGACAGGTGCCGTCAACAAGTCGCTCAAGGACCTCGAGCAGGCCTCGCGCGCGGCGATCGACCAGTCGCGCCAGGTCTCGATCGCGGCCGTCACCGAAATGCAGGAGACCAGCAAGATCCTGCGCACCGACACGGTCGCCCTGTTCGAGCGCCTGCGCGAAGGCAACATCCTGCTGCAGGAGGTGCTGACCGGTGCGCACGACAACCTCAACTCGCTCGAGCGGGCGCTGGTGACGCGTGTCGCCGACTTCGTCTCGGCGATGAACGACGTCACCTCGCGCAACGGCGCTGCGACGCAAAACCTGGAAGACCAGCTCAACGTCTTCAACAGCAAGACCACGCGGGCGCTCCAGGATCTCGGCGAGCTGTCGACCCAGTTCGACGCGCACGGCAAGGCACTCGTCGAGGCCGCGCAGGTGGTGGAGCAGAGCAACAAGAACACCACCGCCTCGCTCGCCGAACGCAAGCAGGCGCTGGAATCGCTCGTCACCACGATCGACCTGCGCACCACCGATCTCGACCAGCGCCTGTCGCGCTTCACCGGCCTGCTCGATGAATCGCTGGCCGCTGCCGAAGAGCGCGCCCGCGACATCGCCCGCGTCGTCGCGGAGACCGCAGGCGCAGGTTCGGCCGCGATCACCCGCCAGTTCGAGGCGGTACGGTCGGCCTCCGAAGAGGAGCACCGCCAGACCATCGAGTCGATGCACGACATCTACCGCCAGACCACCGACGAGGCGGATACGATGTTCAAGCAGTCGGCCGAGAAGTTCGGCAACCTCGTCTCCAGCATGAAGCAGATGGCGTTCGAGATGCACAACGAGCTCGAAGCCACCCGCAACGAGCTGCGCCGCGGCGTGCTCGAGATGCCGCAGGAGGCCGCCGAGAGCACCGCGCAGATGCGCAAGGTGATCGTCGACCAGATCGAGGCGCTCGCCGAGCTCAACCGCATCGTGGCCCAGCACGGCCGCGGCCTCGACGTCTCCACGGCGGGCCGCGCTTCTGTCGCCGTCCAGCGCCAGGAAGAGCCGATGATGGCAACCGCCGGCGGTCGTGGTACCGAGACCCGCATGCGCGACACCGGAAGCGCCTCGACGCTGCCGCCGCCGGACCTCGGCATGCCGGCTCCCTCGCGCCGCACCGAAGCGCCGCCGGTTGCGCCTTCCAGCAACGACCAGGGCCGTGACGGCTGGCTGTCGGACCTGTTGAACCGCACGGACGCCAACCAGGGCGCGCCGACCGGACGTGAGGCCCCGCGTGGCCGCGCCGCGGCACCCGCGCCGCAGCCGCAGGCCCCGCAGGGTGGCGGCAATCCGCTGGAATCGCTGTCGCTCGACATCGGCCGGCTGATGGACCGCAACCTCGCCGCCGAGATGTGGGACCGCTACCAGCGCGGCGAGAACAAGGCCTTCACCAAGCGCCTCTACACGCCCGCCGGCCAGAAGGCCTTCGACGAGGTCGCCCGCAAGTATCGCTCCGACCGCAACTTCAAGGCGACGGTCGACCGCTACGTCGCCGAGTTCGAACGCCTGCTCGACGAAGTCGCCCGCGACGGCCGCGGCCCGCAGGAGCTGCGCAACCACCTGACCTCGGAAACGGGCCTGGTGTACACGCTGCTCGCGCACAGCGCGGGACGGCTGGGGTAAGACGCAGCGAGCAAATGACGAATAAGGAAACGGAGGCCTCGCGGCCTCCGTTTTGTTTTAGGCGTCATTAGGAACGAAGCGATCGACCAAACATTCGATGTCGTCCTGGCGAAAGCCAGGACCCATTACCCCAGGGAGGAGTTTGGCGAAGATCAGTCGTTCGGTACTCCCATCGACCGCAAATCGACGCACCTCGCGGTATGGGTCCTGGCTTTCGCCAGGACGACATCGGGGAAGCACTGTGCGCTATTGCCGCTTGCGCTCGTTCGTGGCGGGCTTCGACGGCTCCGCTGGCGGCGGAGCGGCTGCCGGTGCGCTGTTGCTGGCGCCGAACAGGACGCGGGTCGGGTTGCGGTCGAAATTGTTGACGGCGCGGCTGATGTCGCCCAGCGTGCGGCGGCCGTCGGTCATCAGCGCGCCGGAGCGCTTGTCGAAATCGTCGGCCAGTTCGCGGATCGACTTCACCGCCTGGAACAACTCGCCGCCATCCTTGCCGCCGGCCAGCGTGTTGAGGCCGAGCATGAGATTGTCGGCCTTGTGCATGACGCCGTCGACCTTGGCCATCACGCCGTCGATCTTCTCGGAGTTGCGGGCGAGCGAGTTGGTGAAGGTCTCGAGATTCTTCAGCGAGTTCTTCACCGATTCCTGGTTGTCGGCGACGATCTTGTTGATGTTCTGGAGCGTGCCGCGGATCGCCTCGGTGACGTCCTGGAGCTTGTTGGGATCGGCGGTCAGCGTGGGGATGCCGTCCTCGTCGAGCGATGGCGCAGGTGCCGCCTCCTCGCCGCCCTTGAGCGAGATTGCGGCGACGCCGGTCAGGCCCTGGAATTCGAGGCCGACCAGGGTGTCCTTGCGGATCGGGGCGTTGTTCTCGACCATGGCGAGTGCGACAACCCGCCGCGGGTTGTCGAGCTTCACCGAGACCACCTCACCCACCCGGATACCGTTGAAATTGACGCTGCCACCGTTGCGCAGGCCCGCGGCCGGGCCCTCGAACACGACGCGCAGGGGGCTACGCTGCTTGGTGGTGTGCAGCGACTGAAACCACAACACGAAGCCGATCGCGGCGGCGATCACCGCCAGCGTGAACGACCCGATCAGCACGTAATTTGCGCGCGTTTCCATCAGCTACTCCGGCACCTCAGCCCATCACCGCGCGAGCGCGCTTGCCATGGAAATATTGCCTCAGCCAGGGATGCTGCGAGGCCTGCATGTCGGCGATCGACCCTGCCGCAATGATCTTACCGTTCCCTAAAACGGCGATGCGGTCACATGCGGTGTAAAGGCTATCGAGGTCGTGCGTTACCATGAAAACGGTCAGCCCCAAAGTGCGCTGGAGGGTCCTCACCAGCTCGTCGAAATCGCCGGCGCCGATCGGGTCCAGGCCCGAGGTCGGCTCGTCCAGGAAGACGAGATCCGGGTCGAGCGACAGCGCGCGCGCCAGCGCCACGCGCTTGATCATGCCGCCCGACAATTCCGAGGGAAAGCGATCGGCGACTTCGGGCTTGAGGCCGACCATGGTGAGCTTGGCGATGGTGATCTCGTCCATCAGCCGCTGCGACACCCGCAGATATTCGCGCATCGGAAACTGGATGTTCTGCCGCACCGTGAGTGAGGAGAACAGCGCGCCCTGCTGAAACAGCACGCCCCAGCGCCGCTCCACGTTGCGACGCTGCGACGTATTGGAGGCATCCAGATCGACGCCGAAGACCTCGATGCTCCCTGCGACCTTCGGCACGAGGCCGATGATCGTGCGTGTCAGCACGGACTTGCCCGCGCCGGAAGGGCCGACGAAGCCAAGGATCTCGCCGCGCTTGACGTCGAGGTCCAGCCCGTCGAGCACGCGCGTCGCGCCGAACTGCACGGTGATGTCGCGGACGCGGATGATGGGGTTCTGGATCTCGCCTGCCATCGTCACATCCCGATCGAGGCGAAGAAGATGGCGAACACGCCATCCATGACGATGACGAAGAAGATGCCCTTCACCACTGACGCCGTCGTGTGCTGTCCGAGCGATTCCGCGCTGCCTTGCACGGCGAGACCTTCGACGCAGGCGACGATGCCGATCACGGCGGCCATCACCGGTGCCTTGACGATGCCGACGATGAAATGGTCGATCGAGATGGCGTCGCGCAGGCGCAGCAGGAAGGCTTCGGGATCGACGCCGCCATAGAGCCAGGCGACAAGACCGCCGCCATAGAGCGCGGCCATCGCGCCGAGGAAGGCCAGGATCGGCAGCGCCATCACCAGCGCCAGCATGCGCGGCAGAACCAGCACCTCGATCGGGTCGAACCCCATGGTGCGCAGTGCGTCGATCTCCTCGCGCATCTTCATCGAGCCGAGCTCGGCGGTGTAGGCGCTGCCCGAGCGGCCGGCGACCATGATCGCGACCAGGAGGACGCCGATCTCGCGCAACACCAGCACGCCGAGCATGTCGACGACGAAGATGTCGGCGCCGAACCTGCGGAAATGGAAGATGCCCTGCTGGGCAATGATGCAGCCGATCAGGAAGGTGATCAGCACCACTATCGGCACCGCGCGCCAGCAGACCTGCTCGAGATGATGCACGGTCGAGGTCAGGCGGAACGAGCGCGGATGAATCAGGGTGCGCGCCCCCGCCGCGAGCACCGCGCCGAGCATGTCGATCAGGCCTGCGACCGTGCCGGCAACACCGGCCACGGCCCGGCCAATCTGCTCCAGCATACCGGTGATGGTGACCGCACTGGTGTCGATGACGGGCGTCGCCCTGACCCGCCGCACCTCGTCGACGAGGCTCGAATAGTTGGCGGAGAGCCCCGCGATCTGCGCCTCGACGGCGCCTTGGGTCAGGCTCCGGCGCAGCCGTTCGATCAGCCAGGCACCGAAAGTGTCGAGCTTGGCCACCTCGGAAACGTCGATGAAGATGCTTTGCGAACCGCCGGCGAGCTTCTCGGCGTCGGCCACCATCCGCTCCAGGACCGGCGCGAAGCTCGCGGTCCAGGTTCCGGTGGCGCAGAGTGCCAGCGCATTGCCCTTCGCAATCCGTTCCAGCTTCGGATCGCCGCTCAAGATGTCCGCTCCCGTGCCGGGGCGCGAGAAACGGATGAAATCAGATGGTTGCGCACGCGCCCTTACCTAGAGAAGGTATCCCCAACTGGTTAACGTTAGTTGCTAGAGGTAACTAGCAGGTTCAGATTTCGCCAGAGTTCAAAATGACTTCCAGCAAAGTTCCGGCCCTTGCCGCGCGAATCGAGCGCTTTCCCATCGCCGGCAGTTTTACCATCAGCCGGGGCGCCAAGACCGAGGCCGTGACCGTCGTGGCCGAGGTCAGCCGGGACGGCCTGACCGGCCGCGGCGAATGCGTGCCCTATCCCCGCTATAGCGAGACGCCCGAGGCGACCTTTGCCGCCATCCAGGCCATGCAGGAGGCCGTGGCCGGCGGCCTCACCCGGCGGGCCCTGCAAGCCGCCATGCCGCCCGGCGCGGCCCGCAATGCCCTGGATTGCGCCTTGATCGATCTGGAAGCCAAGGCGGCCGGCCTGCGCGCCTGGAGCCTGCTCGACCGCCCTGCGCCGGGCGAGCGCACCACGGCCTACACGATCTCGCTGGGCACGCCCGAGGCCATGGCGGCGGCGACCGCCAAAGTGGCGCACCGGCCGTTGCTCAAGATCAAGCTCGGCGGCGACGGCGACGGGGAGCGGATCGCGGCTGTGCGCAAGGCCGCCCCCGAATCCGAGCTGATCGTGGATGCGAACGAGGCCTGGACCGAGGCCAATCTGGAGCACAATCTTGCGGCCTGCGACGCCGCCGGCGTCACCCTGGTCGAGCAGCCGCTGCCGGCCGGAAAGGACGACGCGCTGGCGCGGATCAAGCGCCCGTTCGTGGTCTGCGCCGACGAGAGCGTGCACGACCGCTCTTCGCTTGCGCCGCTCCGCGCGCGCTACGACGCCGTGAACATCAAGCTCGACAAGACCGGCGGCCTCACCGAGGCGCTTGCCATGGCGGACGCGGCGCAGGCGCTCGGCTTCGAGATCATGATCGGCTGCATGGTCGCAACCTCGCTGTCGATGGCTCCGGCGATGCTGGTGACGCCGCAGGCGCGCTTCGTCGATCTCGACGGCCCGCTGCTGCTGGCGCGCGACCGTGAGTACGGGCTGCGGTACGACGACAGCCTGGTCTATCCGCCGGACTCTTCACTGTGGGGATGAGCTTTCAGCCGGTGCCGCGCCGACCAGATGAGCAGTGCGCCGGCGGCGGCCATCGCGGCCATGACGTAATACAAGCCGTCGCCAATGCGGGCATAGATCGCGCCTGACGCGATCGAGGTGGTCGCACCCAACAACCCGTTGCAGGCGGCGTAATAGCCCTGCCCCCGCGCGATCTGATGCGAGGGCACGCGCTGCACCAGCAGGTTCATCGTGCCGACGATCGTCATGCCGAAGGAGAGACCGTGGCCGAGCTGCACGATCGCGAGCAGTGCGAGCGGCGGCTCCTGCGCGGTGACGATCCAGCGCACCACGGCGCTCAGTCCCCCGATCGCGATCAGCGTGGACGGCTGCAGCGAAAAGCGCGGCGACAGCGCGAACACGACGATCTCGGCGATCACGCCCAGCGTCCAGAGCCCCGCGATCGTCAGCCCGCCGAGGCCATGGAGCTGCCAGCTGATGGCGGAGAAGGTGTAAAAGGCGATGTGACTGCCCTGGATCAGCGCGGCCGAGGCGATCACGGCCCAGAAGCCGCCATCACGCAGCAAGGCCTTGCCGGCATGCGTCGCGGTGGCCCTTCGCCTGACATCGTCGAGCGGCTGGAGCAGCAGGCTGGCGAGAACCGCAACGACGGCCCACGCGACGATGACCCAGATCAGATCGCGCGCCGCGATGTGGTCGACGAGATAGCCGCAGGCGAGCGAGCCGGCGGTGAAGGCCGCCGAGCCCCACAGCCGCAGCGGACCGTATTCGAGCCCGTAACGGGCGACACCGCGCAGCGCATAGGCATCGGTCAGCGGCATCGTCGGCGTCCACATTATGCAGGTCAGTGCGTAAATCAAAAACAGCGCCAGCGGCTGCTGCTGCAGGCCGGCCGCCGTTAAGCCCATCGCCGTCGCCAGCACCGACACCATCATGGCAGCGCGAATGGCATGTCGCTTTTCGGCAAAGGCCGTGATTTGCGGCAGCGTGGTGAAGCGCGTGATCGACGGCAGCGCGTTGATGAGGCCGATCCATGCAGCATCGATGCCGATCGCCTTCAGCCAGAGCGGGAAGAACGGCATATGCGTGCCCGAGACCGCAAAGATGGCCGCGTAGAACAGCGCGAGGCTGACGGCGAATCGCCGTTTCACGGATGCTGGTGTGGGGATTTGTGATTCGGGTGCCATCAAACCAATTGCGATTCGGTCGATATCGTGGTGATCGTTACTGTAACGCGCCGTGATTTGCGCGACGAGATTGACATGGCCAACGAAGCATTCGCCCTCTCGCCTATGTCTGCCCGCGCGGCCGAGCCGAACGAGCAGGATTACGACGCGATCCGCGAAGCCTTCATGGAGACCGCGCGCGGCCGCTGGTTCCTCGGCGAATACGCCAAGCGCAACCGCAATGCCGACACGCGCATGGTGCTCGACGCGGTCGCGAAAATCGAAGAAACCCTTGCGGCACAGCGCCAACCCGTGGTCGAGGACCGCCTGCCCGAGGCGCTGGTCGCGATCCGGCACGCGATCCGCGAAGCCGAGACCATCGCGATCGCGGCCTTCGATCCCGCGGCGATCGAGGCGAGCCTCGCGCCAATCCCGCGCGGCCTTCGCATCATCAAGGAGATCTCCTGGCGCTGGCGCGAGATCGGCGCCGACGGGCGAATCTGCGACCTGATTGATTCGCAGCTCGCGTCCATCGAGGCGGCCTGCGCGCAAGTTTCGACCATCGACCCCCGCGCCGACCTCAAGGCCGCATTCGATCTGCTCAAGGAGCGGATCGACCAGACCGACGGTGACGCAACCCCGCAGGCTGCGGGTCCCTCGCCGGCCCCGGTGCAGGACGCACCGTCGTCCGTGGCGGAAGCTTCGCCTGCGGAAGCCGCGCCCGCGGCGATGGCCAGCGAAGTACCCGTGGCTTTTACGGAGGCGCCGCAGGACATCGCAGAGGCGATCGGGCCCGAAGCAGAAGCGGAAGCAGCCGGCGTCGCTGAAGCTTTCTCCGTTGCCGCGCAGGCGATGGACGCCGCCCTGGAGCCGGAGACCGTCGCCGAGAGCCAGATCGCGCCTGAGGACGCCGCTTTTGAAGAGCCGGCCGCTGAGCGCGCCGCCTTCGCGGAGGTGATGGACGAATTTTCGCTCGACGCCGCCGCGGAAGCCGAAGACGAAGCCATACTCGAGGCCATCGCACTGGAGATGGCCGCGCCCGATCCGGAATTCGACGAGATCATCGAGCCGGTCGAGATGGAGGCGGCCGTTCCGGAGCCGGTGGTTGCAGAGACCGCAGCGTCCATTGCAGCCGAGATGCCGATCGCACCCGAGCCGGCCGCCGCGCCGGTCGTGGAGGAGCCCGTAGAGGAAGCGCCGATCGCGATGGAATCGCTTGCGCGCCTCACCAACGCCATTGCGGAAGCCGCCGCCGAAGTGATGGAGCAGCCGGCGCCGGCCATGGCAGCCATCGCGACATTCGGCGCAGCGCCGACCACGACGCTGCCGATGCCCTCGCCCTTGCCCGATTCCTCGCCCGAGCCGTCGCTCGGCGCCACTATCCTCGCCAGCGGCATCCTGCAAAGGCCCCGCGCCGCCGCAAACGATCGCATGGCGCCCATCCGCCGCATGACCCAGGCCGAGAAGATCGCGTTTTTCTCGTAAGGGGCGCGCATCCTCCCTCTCGTGTCCCGGACAAGCTGCAACGCGCGAGCGTTGCGGCGCAGAGCCGGGACCCGGATGGCGACACAGTATGGCGCGGATGGATGGGCCCCGGCTCTGCAGCGCACCGCTAAAGCAGCGCTGCGCTGCGTCCGGGGCACGAGAACGAGCCGCGGCCGCGCGAGATTAGCTCAGCCCATCACCCGCAATTCCACACCGCGCCGATCGGCGTTCGCGTCCAGCACGGACCAAAACTGCCGCCATTGTAGCGGCCGCCGCCGAAGCCGGGCCGGCCGAAATAGCGCCACTCACCGTCCCAGCCATAATATTGGGGAACCGGGTCGATGTACCAGTGGCGCCGGTCGCTGGGCGACATGCGGCGCATCGCTTCCTTCTGCTTATAGAGCGGAATGCTGTTGCTCAGCGGCTGGCGATAGCCCGGCAGGAAGCCGTAGCCATGCCAGGCTTGCTTCGGACGCTTTTGAATTGACGCAGCGGGCGCGACGGCTGGCAGCAGCGACAGGATGATAGCAACAGATAGACACATAAGGCGCGACATGGATCGACGATAGACAGTCGAGTCCGGAAACGCCATTCAAATTCGAGTGCAAAACTATTTGCACATCGCGCGCCAATCGGATGGTCCGAAACTTCGCCTAGCCGATCACACCCTTCCTGATCAGGAAGCATCCGTAACCCCTGCTGTCGCCGACCTGCACGACGCCAAAACCTGCCGCCGCCGCGCGATAAAAATCCGGCCGGGAGAGTTTTCCGGGCGTGACGGGGCGGCCGGTGGCGCGTTCGATCTCGGCGAGCACCGCGCGCTGCACGTCGGGGACGCGGTCGGGATCGTCGACCGGCATCATCACGCGCACCGGATCGGGATCGAAATCGTCGAGCGGATAGACCGACATGATGGCGCGGATCGCGGTCTCCATGCGCATGCCCGGCAGCTGGATCAGGCGCTGCGAATTCGTGCTCTGCGCGATGCGGGTCGCAGGATGATTGGCATCGGCAGGTTCCAAGCGTGATTCAGATCACGCAGCCTACCATGGTGATGGCGATCACGGACCTCAAACTCGAACGCGGCCAAGCTCGCCGGCAACCAATCTCGTATCGAGATCAGTGCCAGAGGAGCACGCCATGTTCCGCCTAAAGCCTTTCCTGATGACTGCGGGCCTGCTGGGAAGCCTGTTCGGCTTCGCCTGCGGCCCTGTTTCCGCGCAAGTCGCCCCGGTCGAGCCGGCTCCCACCGCGCTGCAAGGCCCTGAGCAGCGGGTCGCGCTGGTGATCGGCAATTCGAACTACCAGAACGCGCCGCAGCTCGCCAATCCCGACAACGACGCGGAGTCGATGGCGAAGTTCCTGAACTCCGCCGGCTTCGAGGTGGTCGCCGCGACCGACCTGACCCAGAACGACATGCTCAAAGTGGTGCAGGACTTCTCCGCAAAAGTGTCCGCGCGCGGTCCGAACACAGTGGCGATGGTCTATTACGCCGGTCACGGCGTGCAGCTCGCCGGCGAGAACTATCTCGTTCCCGTCGATGCCAAGGTCTCGAGCCAGACCGAGCTCGTCAACAATTCGGTCCGTCTGGTCGACGTGATGTCGACGCTGGAGACGATCCCGAGCCGCATGCGCATCGTCATCCTCGATGCCTGCCGCAACAACCCGTTCCCCAACGTGAATGACGCCGGCCGCGGCTTGGCAATCGTCGATGCCCCGAACGGCTCGATCGTCGGCTACTCGACCGCGCCGGGCGCCGAAGCGCAGGACGGCTCCGGCGGCCACAGCCCCTACACGCAGGCCTTCCTGAACGTCGCGCGCGAGCCCAACGTCCCGATCGAGCAGCTGTTCAAGCGCGTTCGCCTCGAAGTGAACCAGACCACCAGCGGCGCGCAGATCCCGTGGGAGAGTTCGTCGCTGACGTCTGACTTCACCTTCTTCGGCGACACCGCTGTTGCCGCCAACCGCGCGCCGGTGAATGCGCCGGTGGTGCAGATGGCCTCCAACCTGCCGAGCCGCTCGACCCGCCAGGCCTATGACTACGTCGTGTCAGAAGCACGGCCGGAGTACTATCAGGAGTTCATCCAGATGTATCCGCACGACCCGCTGTGCGATCACATCCGCTGGCTGCTCTCCAACCTGCTGCTCACGCAGGCCTGGCACAAGGCGGTGCTCGCGAACTCGCCGCTCGGCTACAAGAGCTTCTACGACAGCTACGGCAACACCCCCTATGCGCAAGTCGCGCTGAAGCTGCAGATGCAGCCGAAGCAGATCCCCTTGATGCAGGCGACCAAGTTCCTGGCGCCGCAGAATATCGCCCCGACCTTCAAGATCGGCAATCTGGGCCAGCCCAAATACATGCCGCTGCAACAGGGTAATGGCGGCGCGCAAGTGAACGGCAATTTGCCGATCGTGCAGAAGTCGGGCGACAACAACGCGATCGGCAAGCTCGGCAATGGCGGTCAGATCGTCAACCTGCCGGCGGGCAACAATCAGCCCAGCCAGCAGAACGGCACGCCGTCGCAGACCCCGGGCAAGATCGTCACCCTGCCTGCGCCGACCAACACCACGACCACCAATGGCGGCATCGGCAAGATCGTGACTTTGCCCACGACCAACAATACCCAGAATGGCGGCAGCAATTCCGGCACTGCCTACGGCACAACTGGCAAGATCGTGAGCATGCCGGTGAATGTCGGCAAGGGCGGCACCAACGTCGATGCGAAGCCGGTCAATGGTCAGGTGCAGAACAACCCGATCCGTATCAACAACGGCGCGAAGATCAACAACAACCCGGTGAACAAGGTGCAGGTCCAGAACGACAACCACCCGCAGTTCAACACGACCAGCCGGATCGGCAGCAACAACTTCCGCCAGTCGATGAACCAGAGCCAGGGTAGTAACGGCGGCAACAATCACCGCGGCTTCATGCAATGATCGCCACGCAGAAGGTGTGCTCCCTCTCCCGCTCGCGGGAGAGGGCGGGGGTGAGGGTTTCTCCGCAACGGGACAGTTAGCGACTTACCGAGAGTATCCCATTTGGAGAGAGCCCCCACCCGGCGCTTCGCGCCGACCTCCCCCGCAAGCGGGAGAGGCTGCACCGAGCAAGCGGCAACTTCGAATTCACCAAACGACAAATACACAAAGGGGCAGAGCGGTGACGCTCTGCCCCTTCTTCATGTCAGAAGATCAGGCCGGAAAATCAGGCCACCAGCTCGGCGAACAAATCGGCATCGACATTGCCGCCGGAGAGCACGATGACGACGTTCTTGCCGGCGACGTCGAGGCGTCCCGCCAGCAGCGCGGCCAGGCCCACCGCTCCGCCCGGCTCCACCACGAGCTTCAACTCGCGATAGGCGAACGCGACGGCCGCGCCGACTTCCTTGTCCGACGCGGTGACGCCGCGCGCGAGCAGCTTGCTGTTGATCGCAAACGTCATCTCGCCGGGGATCAGGGCCATCAGCGCATCGCAGATGGTGCGGCCTGCCGGCCCGTGCGGCTCGCGATGACCTGCGGTCAGCGAAAGGCCGTGGTCGTCGAACGCCTCGGGCTCGGCCACGACGATTTGCGCCAGCGGATAGCGCGCCTTCACCGCGGTCGCAACGCCCGCGATCAGGCCGCCGCCGGAGGCCGGGGCCACCACGATGTCGGGCGTAAGGCCGAGCGCTGCCATGTCTTCCGCAATCTCACGGCCTGCGGTGCCTTGGCCGGCAATCACGAAGGGATCGTCATAGGGCCTGACCAGCGTCGCACCGCGCTTCTCGGCGATGCCGCGCGAGATCGCTTCGCGGTCGTCGCGGTCGCGGTCGTACAGCACGACCTCGGCGCCATAGGATTTGGTGCGCTCGCGCTTCGAGAGCGGCGCATCCGCGGGCATCACGATGGTCGCCTGCATGTCGAGGATTTTTGCCGCCGCCGCCACGCCCTGGGCATGGTTGCCGGAGGAGAACGCGACCACGCCGCCGGCGCGCTTGTCCTGCGGGATCGAGGCGACCTTGTTGAAGGCACCGCGGAACTTGAACGAGCCGGTGCGCTGGAGCATCTCCGGCTTCAGGAACACCTTTGCACCGACGCGCTCGTTGAGCACGGGAAAGGACAGCAGCGGGGTGCGGACGGCGAAGGGCGCGATCACGCGGGCTGCGGCATCGATATCGGCAGGGCCGATCGGGAGGAGCTGTTCGGTCATATCAGATGTTATCGCGGCGGATGAGGCGCGGGCAAGACATCTCCGCGCGAGGATTAGGCTCTCAGGCGACGAATCGCGCCGGCTCCGCCCCATTCCGGCCCGGCAGCACCGCGCCGACCGCCCAAATGCTGTCGATAAAAGCCCGGGCCGAGGCCTCCCAGGTGTAATTGGCGGCGAACGCGACGCAATCCTGCCGGGAGATGTCCAGCGCGGCGAAGCAAGCGCTGCGCAGATCGTGATCGAGCGCGCCGACCGGCGCATCGCCAATGACGTCGCGGGGCCCCTTCACCGGGAACGCCGCGACCGGCAGGCCGCTCGCGAGCGCTTCGAGCAGGACCAGGCCAAACGTGTCGGTCTTGCTCGGAAACACGAACACGTCGGCGGCAGCGTAGATGTCCGCCAGCTCCTCGCCGTGCTTTTCGCCGAGGAAGATCGCGTCCGGATAGGCCTCCTCCAGCGCGACACGCGCCGGACCGTCGCCGACGATCACCTTGGTGCCGGGCAGGTCGAGGTCGAGGAACGCCTCGAGATTCTTCTCCACCGCAACCCGGCCGACCGAGAGGAACACCGGTGCCGGCAGACAGAGATCGATCGCGCGGGGATGGAACAAATGGGTGTCGACGCCGCGCGGCCACAGCACCACATTGTCGAAGCCGCGGTCGGTCAGCTCGCGGGCGAGCGCAGGTGTTGCCGCCATCACGGCGCGGCTGGGGCTGTGGAATCGGCGCAGCGCCCGCCAGATCAGGGAGCCCGGCACCGGCACCCGGGCGCGGACATATTCCGGAAAGCGGGTGTGGAAGCTGGTCGTGAACGGCAGCTTGCGCTGGCGGCAATAGCGGCGCACCATCAGGCCGATCGGACCCTCCGTCGCGATGTGGATGCTGTCCGGGTGCGCCTCTTCGATCAGCTTCGCGATCCGTGCCGGGCGCGGCATGGCCAGCCGGACGTCCCGATAGCTCGGCATCGCAAAAGTGCGGAACGATTGCGGCGTCAGGAACGTGAATTCGACGCGAAGAACTTCGACGCCAAGACCCTGGACGCCAAGACCCTGGACACTAAGCCCCTTGGCGGCGTCAGCAAGCTTGGTCAGCGTCCGAACCACACCGTTGACTTGCGGGTGCCAGGCGTCAGTCGCGACCAGGATGCGCATCAGGCTGCCCTTGCCGCGACCTGCGGGACTTGTGCCGGCTTCTGCGCCTGGTCCGCCCAGGTGATGATCTCGAAACGGCCGTCGTCGTGCTCGACCAGTGCCGTGCAGCTCTCGACCCAGTCGCCGCAATTCATGTAGCGGATGCCGCCCTCGTCGCGGATCACAGCGTAGTGGATATGGCCGCAGATCACGCCGTCGGCGTCGTGGCGCCGCGCCTCGGCGGCGAGCGCCTGCTCGAACGCGCCGATATAGTTGACGGCGTTCTTGACCTTCTGCTTGGCCCATTGCGACAGCGACCAATAGGGCACTTTGAACATGCGCCGGAAGAAGTTGACGAAGCGATTCATCTGGATCGCGAAATCGTAGGCCTTGTCGCCGAGATGGGCGAGCCAGCGTGCGTTCTGCACCACGAGGTCGAAGATGTCGCCGTGGATGACGAGATAGCGCTTGCCGTCCACGCCGGTGTGGACGGTGTTCTCGACGACGTCGATGCCGCCAAAATGCGTGCCGTAATAGTTGCGCAGGAACTCGTCGTGATTGCCGGGGATGTAGATGACCTTGGCGCCCTTGCGCGCCTTGCGCAAAAGCTTCTGGACCAGATCGTTGTGCGATTGCGGCCAGTGCCAGCTCGATTTCAGCGCCCAGCCGTCGACGATGTCGCCGACGAGATAGATCGTGTCGGCATCATGGAAACGCAGGAAGTCGAGCAGAAGGTCGGCTTGAGAACCGCGGGCCCCGAGATGAACGTCGGAGATGAATAAGGTGCGAAAGCGCCTTTCAGGGCTCTCGTCACTCACATCGTAACTTCCCATGCGACAGCCTGTAACAATATCCCGTGACAGGGGGATGACAATTGAACCTTTGAGGCACCCTCAGATACGAATCAAACCTCGCCTCGCCCTCCCCGCGAATATCAGTCGCATGCGACAATCAGGCGACATGAAGCCGCAGCGACCTCCGCAAGAACCCGGAACTGCATGGCTGGATGGGTTAACAGCCGCGCGGTCGCGGCCGGCGTCAGTAAAATCGGTGGAGATGATGGATCGGCCCGTGGCCGTGACCAACGCTGAAGCGGTCGGCGGCCGCGATCGCCGCACTGATCCAGGCCTTGGCGTTGCGCACCGCCTCCTGAAGCGTCTCGCCCTTGGCGAGACCCGCAGCAACCGCCGACGACAGCGAGCAGCCGGTGCCATGGGTGTTTTTGGTGGCGACGCGGGGTGCGGCGAGCGCAATCGTGTTTTCGGAATCGACGAGATAGTCAACGCTCTCGGCGCCCTCGCCGTGCCCGCCCTTGATCAGGACCGCACGGCAGCCGAGCGCGAGCAGGCGGCGCCCCTGGCTCGCGATGTCGGCCTCGCTTGCCGCGACTGGCTCGTCGAGAAGAGCCGCGGCCTCCGGCAGATTGGGCGTGATCACCGAGGCCAGCGGCATCAGCCTCGTACGCAGGGCGTCGATGGCTTCGGACGCGAGCAGGCGATCGCCCGACGTCGCCACCATCACGGGATCGAGCACGATGTGCCCAGGTGCCCAGCGCGACAGCGCGGCTGCGATCGCATCGATGCTGGCAGCTTGTGCCACCATCCCGATCTTGACCGCGCCGACATTGAGATCGGAGAACACGGCGTCGATCTGCGCGGTGACGAACTCGGCCGGCACGGCGTGAATGCCGGTGACGCCGCGCGTGTTCTGCGCCGTCAGCGCCGTGATGGCGGAAGCACCGAAGACACCGAGCGCGGCAAAGGTCTTCAGGTCGGCCTGGATGCCGGCGCCGCCGCTCGAATCGGAGCCTGCGATGGTGAGCGCCACGGGGGTCGTCATAGGGCGATTTTCCGCTTCCTGGGGACCATGGCCCGTCCTAGCGCGCACCCCGGTGCCCCGCAAGTTCGCTTGCCAAATCCGGCCGGTTTTGGCCTATTAGCCGGTCAGATATGCCTTCGGAGTGACTGCTATGGTTCCTTTTTTCGTCCAGATCAAATGCAAGCTCGGCCAGTCCTATACGGTCGCCAATGCGCTTGCCGAAGCCGAGATCGCCTCCGAGATCTACTCCACGGCCGGACATTACGATTTGCTGGTGAAGTTCTACGTCGACAACGACACCGACATCGGCCACTTCATCAACGAGAAGGTGCAGGTGCTGCCGGGCATCCAGGACACCCTCACCATCATCACCTTCAAGGCGTTTGGGGCGACCTAGCTGCCTTGAATTGACGCAAGCCGCACGATCGCGCGGCCGGGCGCCTGTGCTAGCGTCCGGGCCTTGAATTGAAGTTCTTGGGAATTGAAGCGAGTACCGAGCAAGTCATGGCCCTCACCACCACGGTGCCGCTGCTGATCAGCCAGCAATTCGATAGTGAAGTGGTGTTGGCCAACTATCAGAATGGCGTCTACTACAACCTCGACGGCAGCGCTGCGCAAGTCTGGCTCGGCCTCAAGGCCAACCGAACGGTTGAGGGGATCGCGAGCGCTTTAGCTGCCGCGACCGGCGGCGATGCCGCCTCCATCACGCCGCAGGTGCAAGCCTTCGTCGACAGCATGCTGGCAGAGGGTTTCATCGCTGAAGGCGCGGCCGATGCGGACGTCGAGACATGGACGCCGGTGCTGTCGGGCGCATTCGCCGCCCCCGAATTCCAGCGCTTCGACAATCTGCGGGAGCTCTTGCTGATGGACCCCGTGCACGATGCCGGCGATGAAGGCTGGCCGCTGCGCGAGTCTCATGAAAGCTAGCGGTCTCATCTGGCAGGAGATCGCGGCGGTCTTCGCCAGAACTGTGTCGGAACCGATCGAGGCGCATGCCCGCTGCGGCCCGTTCTCGCTGCGTCTCGGCTTTGCCTCGCAGGATCTGGCCGGCACGTTCCTGCCGGCCTACATCCGGAGCACGCCTGATCGCGTCGATCTTGACCTGCGCTTCATCACGGCGGGCCACCATGATCTCGCGGCCCTGGTGCCGGAGGCCTCCGAGCGCCCGCGCCTGCTGATCGAGGACGGCATTTATTCGGTGTGGCAGCCGGCCGTCATCCCCGTGCTGTTTGCGGTCGATCTCACAGCAAAGCGCGGCATCGCCTGGCTGCCGAAGGGCGAGGCGCCGCCCTGGATCCGCAGCCGGCCGGCGATCTCGCTGATCCACGCCATGATGCACGATACGCCCTGGTGCGCGGTTCATGGCGCGGCTGTGGGAAGCGACGCAGGCTTCACGCTATTGGCCGGCGAAGGGCACAGCGGCAAGACCACCGCGGCGCTGGCCTGCGCCAAAGCCGGCTGGCGCTATGCGGGTGACGACTTCGTCGCTGTGAACAGCGAGACCGGCCGGATCGAGCCGCTGTTCTGCTCGGCGCGGCTGCGCCCTGCCCTGGTTGAGACGTTTCAGAGCTTCATCGGCGAAGCCACGCCGGTCTCGGATTTCAACGGCGAACCGCGCCACGAATTGAGTCTCGCCAATCTCGGCGACCGGATCGGCGGCGGCAGGCTGCGCGCGACTTTCATCCCGCGCCGGCGCGGCGCTGTAACACCCGAATTCACTCCGGCGCGGCAGTCGGACGCATTTCGCGCGCTGCTGCCGACCACGGCCTACGAATTGCCGGGATGGCCGAACGAGATCGCCGCCAAGGTGGCGCGGATCGCGGGGCTTGCGCCGGTGTTCTTCGCCGATACCGGCACCGTGCCGATGGACATCCCCGCCGCCTTCGCCCGCCAACTGGAACGGCTGTGAGGCCGCATGCGCGTCTCCGTGGTCATCGCCGCCTACAATTCCGAGGCCTACATCGCCGAGGCGATCGAGAGCGTGCTCGGCCAGACCATCCTGCCCGATGAGGTCATCGTCGTCGACGACGGATCGAGCGACGGCACGCGCGGCATTCTCGACCGGTTCGGTGATCGGATCGTCGCGTTCACACAGACCAACAGCGGCCAGGCCGTCGCCGTGAACAAGGGCCTCGCGATGGCGCGCGGCGAGCTGATCGGCTTCTGCGATGCAGACGACCTCTGGACTCCGCGCAAGCTCGAGATGCAGCTGGCACTGCTCGATCATGACGGCAACATCGACGCCGCCTTCGGCAAGGTGCAGCAATTCGTCAGCCCCGACGTGCCGGAGGCGCAGCGCGCGCGCCTCGAGCCGGCCGTCGAGATCATGCCGGGTGAGCTCAAGCAATGCATGCTGATCCGGCGCCCCGCACTCGACCGGTCCGGTCCGTTCGACGAGACGCTGCCCGCGACTTTCTTCATCGCATGGCTCGGCCGCGCCAAGCAGGGCGGATTGAAAATCGCGCATGTCGACGACGTCGTCGTGCGGCGCCGGCTTCATCTCGGCAACGGCGGCCGCACCAACACGGACGCCCAAAATCTTCAGACGCTGATGGCGCTGCGCCAGGCCATCAAGGCGCAGCGGCCGCCGGAGTGAACACCGGCACGCCGTTGATCGAGACTGACTTCACGAACAGACCAAGCAGGCGGTGGTCGATCGAGTGGCCGATATCCATCGGACGCCCGGGATCGCGCATCCGCAGCGCGACGACGATTTTGCGCCTGTCCGTGCCGACGATTTTTGCGCTCAGCGCAATCTTGAACGGCATCGGATCGTTGCGCCCCGCGGCGATCTGCAACACCTCACCCGCGCCGGCATAGGCCGCGAAGCGAAAACTCTCCGTGCCCGGCGGCAGGAACGGTATCACCGCAAGCGCGACGGCGGCATGCGGCTGCCCGTCAATCGGCATTTCGATGACCGCGAACTGATGGTCGGTCCACCGCCCCTCGTCCTCCGGAATGGAAAACCCCTGCCCGAACCAGACGTCGTGTCCTCGCAGCGGATGCGTCGCGCGTGCGGCCTGCTGCCAGACCCGCTTCAGGATCGTTTTCCGAAACAGGGGAAAGTGCACGGCACTGGCATCGAATGCGGCCATGGCGGCGCCCGGGAGCTTTGGCCAATCCAGCAAGCGGAAAGGCGCCTTGAACTGCGCGCGCAGCGACGTGAAGAAGGCGACCCCGAACTGCTGCCATTGCGTACGCTGCGCCCACGGCACCGCGCGGACGGCGATCTCGACGGATTTCCCCGGCGGACCGTAGCGCCACAATCCCTCCACCAGACCGTCCGGCACCAGAGCCGGCATCTCCCGTGCGACGAGATCGAGCAATTGCGCGGCGAACAGGCTGCCGCCGTACCGCGTCACGAGCGCGCGAAAGCGATCCCAATCGACCCTGTTGCCAGCGCTTTCCAGGACATGCACGACCTCGAGCGCGCGGAACACCATCTCCTTCTGGTCCGCCGGCTCCGGCCGCATCGCCGCGATCGCCAGATGCTCGGCAAGGCCGGGGATCAGCACCTCATGCGTCAGCAGCGTCGCTGTCTCGGCGGTGCGAAACAGCTCCTCGGTAAAGCTCTCGTCGTCGAGCCAGAACAGCGCGCGCCAGTGCAGGTCGATGGCCCGGCCGAGCCCGGCCCGCGACATCGCGACCGCATGGATGTCGCGGTCGAAATCGGACTCCGAGAACAGCTCCACCCGCATGCCGTGGCTGCGGAACGAAGCCTGCCGCAGCACCTCGATCGCGCGGGGCGCCTCTTTGCGTCGGACCAGGAGATCGTAATCTCCCGTCATGCGCTTCGCCATGTAGCTTTCGTCGCGCGCAAACAGCGCGCCGCCCTTGATCAGCAGCGCGGCGATGCCGGCGGCCTTCAGCGCCGCGCAGGCCTCGACGACATCGCGGACCCGCGTCGCGTTGGACAGCCAGACGTGCTTGACGACACCGCGCATGCGTTTGGTGTCGGCGTCGGCGATCCCGGCCCTGTCGGCGGTGGCGACGAGCAGCGGCATGGTGCGGTAGACGACCTCGTCCGCCGCATCGTGCGGCTCGGACGCGCGCCAGGCCTGATAGGCGTCGATTGCGGTCTGCCCCTGGCCGAGGGCGGCCCTGAAAAGCGTGAGATAACGCGGCTTCAGCGCGGTCGGGAGTTTTGGCGCCATCTCAACCGAACGGTTGAACCGTGCGGCCCGCCTCGTCTGCCCCTGCAAAATCACAAGTCGAAACGATCAGCCACAGCCACGCAAGAACTCGACACCCCATCGTGGCGCACTTCCAATTCCCAACCGGCAACAAAGGATGCGGGCGCAGTCCCGGCGTGTCAATTGGAAAGGGTTGGCTTCAGGCGCCACCCTCCTTGCGCTTCGGGCGCGGCGGACCGTCCACCGGCGGCAGCGATTTGACATAGTCCGCCATCGCCGCGAGATCGTCGTCCGACAATTGCGAGGTGTTCTTGATCACCCGCGTCATCGCGCCGCCGACGCTGTCGCCGTCGGGCAGTTCGCCGGTCTTCAGGAAATAGGCAATATCCTTCGCGCTCCACTCGCCAAGGTGCTTCTGGGTGATGTTGGGCACCCATCCCTCGCCTTCCGGATTGGGCCCGCCGGCGAAGCGTTCTCCGGCGATGATGCCGCCAAGCGCATTGCGCGGGCTGTGGCATTCCGCGCAATGGCCAAAACTGTTGACGAGATAGGCGCCGCGATTGAATTGCGGCGACTTCGCGCTGTCGGCGACGAAGGGCTTGCCGTCCATGAACAGGAATTTCCAGATGCCGACGTTGCGCCGGATATTGAACGGAAAGCGCATATCGTGGTCACGCACCTTGCCTGCAACGGCCGGCAGCGTTTTCAGATAAGCGAAGAGATCGAGCACGTCCTCGCGCCTGGCATGCTGATAGGACGTGTAGGGAAAGGCCGGAAAATAATGCTGTCCGTCCGGCGAGACCCCGTGCATCACTGCGTTGACGAATTCCGCGTCGCTCCATTTGCCGATGCCGTAGGTCGGATCGGAGGAGATGTTCGGCGCGTAGAACGTTCCGAACGGCGACTTGATCGCGACGCCGCCGCCGAGCCTGGCACGATCGGGCCGGTCGGGGACGGCATGGCATGAGGCGCAGCCGCCGGCGTTGAACATCACCTCGCCATTGGCAAGATCAGGGACGTGGGCAGGCGCGGTGCCCGCGGCCGCCACCACCGGCGCGCTGAGCCACCAATAGACGCCGGCTGCGGCGAGTGCGGCGAGCAGCGCCACGGAGATTGTTCGTCGCAATATGCGGTCCTTTCGTCGTCGCGGCGAACCTTATGACCGATGTCTTCGTCGCTCCAGCCACGAAGAATTTAGCCCACCGCGGCCTGAAACGGGAATAAACTGAAATGCCGGCTGTTGGAAGTTTGGCAGCCCAAACGGGTTTCAGCAGGGAGAAGAGTCATGAACAAGACCGTCATCGCCATGTCAGTGCTCGGCGCCGTTGCCTTTGCGGGTTCGGCCAACGCGGAAAAGCTGAAAGCAACGCTCGACGCCAAGTCCGAGGTGCCCGCAACGACCAGCAGCGGCACCGGAACGGCCGATCTGGACTACGACGCCGCCAGCAAGAAGCTGTCCTGGAAGGTCACCTATTCCGGCCTGTCCGGCCCCGCCACGGCCGCCCATTTCCACGGACCTGCCGAGGCCGGCAAAAACGCCGGCGTCGCGGTCGCGATTCCGAATGCGACGTCCAGCCCGGCCGAGGGCTCGGCGACACTGACCGACGCGCAGGCCGCCGATCTGCTCGCCGGCAAGCTCTACGTCAACATCCACACCGCGGCCAATCCGGGCGGCGAGATCCGCGGTCAGGTGACGAAGTAAGTCTCACGGCTGCTTCGTCGGCGAAGGCCGGACGCTGGAGGCAGCGTCCGGCCTTTTCGATGTTTGGGCCGGGTCAATCCGAAGCCGCGCACAAGGCGCGATCCCGGCCGCAGGCGTCACACGTCAGGTTCGGCCGCGTTCAGCGCCTGCGCGAGGTCGGCAAGCAGATCCGACGGGTTTTCGATGCCGATCGACAGCCGGATCGTGGAATCGAGCACGCCGATCTTCCGGCGGATGTCGGCGGGAACGCCGGAATGAGTCATGGTGGCAGGCAGGCTCGCAAGCGACTCCGTTCCACCAAGGCTCACCGCCAGCTTGAGGATCTGCAGCGCGTTGAGGAATTTCATGGCCGCCGCCTTGCCGCCGACGATGTCGAACGAGAACGTGGATCCGGCACCCGAGCATTGCCGCGCGAACACAAGTCCGGCCGGCGAAGCCGCCTCGTGATGACCGAGATAGTGCACCTTGGCCACCTTGGGATGATCGCGCAGATAGTCCGCCACGACGCGTGCATTCGCATCGGCCTTTTCCATGCGCAGGCTCAGCGTCTCGAGCGACCGGTTGATCATCCAGCAGGAATGCGGATCGAGCTGGGTGCCGATGGCGCCCCGGAGCGCCTTGATGCCTTTCACGACCGCCTTCGAGCCGAGCGCGGCGCCCGCGATCAGATCTGAATGACCGCCGACATATTTCGTGAGCGAGTACAAGGAAATATCCGCGCCGTGCTCGATCGGCCGCTGAAACACCGGTCCGAGCAGCGTATTGTCGCAGGCGATGATCGGAATGTGTCCTTGGGTCTTTCCGATGACTTCGGCGACACGGCGCATCATCGCGATGTCGACCAGCCCATTGGTCGGGTTAGCCGGAGTTTCGATCAGGATCATCGAAACCCGGCCCTTGGGCATGGCCTCTTCCGCGGCCTGGCTGACCACAGCTTCGTCAACGCCATCGGCGAAGCCGACGGCACCGATCGACAGACGCGCAAGCGTATTCGTCAACAGGGTTTCCGTCCCGCCGTAGAGCGGCTGGGAGTGCAGAATGACATCGCCGGGGCGGACGAAAGCCAGGATCGTGGTTGCGATCGCCGCCATGCCGGATGAGAACAGCGCACAGCTCTCGGTGCGCTCATAGATCGCGAGCCTGTCCTCGACGATTTCGCTGTTGGGGTGATTGAAGCGCGAATAGACCAGGCCCGCGCCCATGCCTTCCGGCGGCTCGCGCCGGCCGGACACGAAATCGAAGAAGTCCTGCCCATCCTCGGCCGTCTTGAACACGAAGGTCGAGGTCAGGAACACCGGCGGCTTGACGGCGCCTTCAGACAGTTGCGGATCATAGCCATAGGTCAGCATCAGCGTTTCGGGATGCAGCATATGGTTGCCGATGTGCGTCTTCGACGGGAACGGTTTTACCATGGCTTGTCTCGCTGTTGACTGGGATCCGCGCCGCGCGTTGGAACTCCTGATGTCGTGAGGCATCAACGCCGCAACGGCGCGAGCAGACATAACCACTCTGACGGTGATCCGTCAGGCCATGCGAGCAGAATTTGCTGCGCCCCTCCCACCGCTGTCATTCCCCGCGACCCGTCTACGCCAAGGCTACGCCAGGGCTGCGGCCGAGGGGCGCCGAAGCCTTAGCGTAGGCGGCAGGCGGGGAATCCAGTATTCCAGAGACCTCAAACGTTCCTCGCGCTGTCACGGCGTACTAGTCGCGTAGGAGATACTTGATGTACCCAATTGCGTGACTGCTAAGCCCGACAACCACAAGTCCTTTGGCCGTCCGCCAAGAAACCGATATTGTGACCTTGCTCTTAGGAGATCCATCGCTTGGTATTTGCTTCAACCATCTCTGTCGAATGCTTCCGGAACATGGCGATCCGCTTGCTTGTGAATTCTGCAACTACACAGGGCAATTCAAGGGGCGCCCTAATCGTGGCAAGCCTTTGAGCGTATTCGAAAGCCAATTGCATGTTGGCTTGTGCCATTCCCAGTAGCATTGCTTGATAAGCCCGCATGTTTGCGTTGGCTGAGGAAAGAAAATCAATCTCTTTCTTTGAATCGTTCTCCGTCATCTGTTTGAAGTCAGCTTGTAAGACTGTCTCCGGATTTTTAACAAGAAGCTGACTCTCAACGAGGGCGTCTTGTTGTGAGTCCTCTGTACGCTTTGCAGACGGTTCATTCGAGTCTGCGCCCACGGGCCGCGGAACATTCGCTTTCGGGCTTCTGACAACAGCTTGAGCGGCCCGTTGGGCCTTCGCGACTATTCTGGGGCCGCGGGCATGCTTTGACGTCATTGCCGGCTTACGCTTGCTCATCTGACGCTCCAAGGATGATTTGGTCGACCACAAGGTCGTTGGCCAGACGACAACATGCTGTGCAGTGCATCGTTCCGAAGGCCACCTCGCCAGAGCAAGCTGACCGTCGAAGTGTGGACGTCTCGTCCGAAGATTAGTCCCGAAAATCCCGAATTGCCGCCTAGCCAGTATGTCGTTATCTGCGTGACCCACACCGGTAGCGGCATGACGCCCGAAACTCTCAGCCGCGCCTTTGAGCCGTTCCCCACGACGAAAGAGCCGGATTGCAGATCTAGGCGGCCAGGCCGCGGCGCTGGTCGCCCTGCGAGCTGATCCCGCCACAGATCCGGATACGCTTAAGATGGTGGAGGATTGGCCCGCATGGCCTCTGTGATCGAAAAGCGTATTGCCCTGCTGAGCAGCAGAAGCCCATCGTTGGTCGGCAAATGCATTTCATCAAGGCCGCTGATCGTGCCGACAGTGACCGGCAAATTGCCGAATTGCAGGCATCGGGAAAGGTCGGGCCTCGCGATGGCTTCCTCTCGCTCACCGGCTGGACCCCTTCCATTGAGGCGCGGCATGGCAAATTTTCAGGATCGGATCACCCAGCTTGAACAGCGGCACCGCCGGCGCCCGCCCGGGTTATCGTCCGAACGCCGGAAGTACCTCACTGATCGGGCCGTGACAGCGACCAGGAGGCGTTGCAGGAGCTCAACTTGCATCGACCGCGGATTATCCAGGCAAGCGCCCCATAGCACGCTGCGGCCCTCGCTGCCGGCCTGAGGCCGACAAATGAGCCGTGGCTGAGACAAAGGATTGAAAAGCTTGGGGGGCGACCGGGGCAACTCCCAACATCGCCGTGGCCACTTGCCCAATACCTGATTGTAACCCCGAAAGTTTTCGTCCGCGCTTATAGTCTGACGAGCGTGAAAAAACGCGTGCTACTTCAGCTTCAGACGATACGTCTCGTGGCAGTCGGTACAGCGGTCGTTCATCGCGGTGTAGGCGGCTTTCAGGCTCGCCACGTCGGTGATCTTGCCCTTGACCTCCGCGATCGCCTTCTGCACCGGCGGGATCTTGGAGTCGAAATCGGCCTTGTTCTGCCAGACCTTTGGCGAGGCGCCGTAGGTGGCGTTCACCACGTCCTGCTTGGGATTGACCTCGAAGGTCTTGGCGATCTTGGCGACGTCGGCCTCGAGACTGGCGATCGCCTCGTCGACGGCCTTCTGGTTGTAGGGCAATTCGCCCTTCGTCATCTTGAGGATGACGCCGTACATGCTCTTGGCCTGCGAGCGCATCAGATTGTCCTGCTGGACGGCAATCTCCTGCTGCGCCATCACGGCGCCCGCACCCAGAAGCAGGGTGCCCGCGACAATCCACGTTCGTTTCATCGGCTTGTATCTCCGGCTCGCAAGACGGTTTGGGGGGAAGAGGCCATTCATGGTTAGAACCCGGCGGCGGGGGTTTATTCCCGCCGCGGAGATCGGACCTCAGAGGCTGTGACGGCGATGGTGCTCGTTGATGGCGATCCACACCCGCTCCGCGGTCGCCGGCATGTCGATGTGGTCGATCTTGTACTCGCGCCAGAGCCCGTCGACGATGGCGTTGACGACGGCCGGACAGGAGCCGATCGCCCCGGCCTCGCCCGCCCCCTTCACCCCCAGCGGATTGGTCTTGCAGGGAACGTTGGCAGTCTCGAACACGAAGGCAGGTCCGTCCGCAGCGCGCGGCAGCGCATAATCCATAAAGGTCGCGGTGATGAGCTGGCCGTCGCTCGCGCCATAGACCACCTGCTCCATCAGCGCCTGGCCGATACCCTGCATGGCGCCGCCATGCACCTGGCCTGCCAAGAGCAGCGGATTGAGCGTCTTGCCAAAATCGTCGACGATCACGTAGTTGACGATTTTGATGATGCCGGTGGCCGGATCGATCTCGACCTCCGCGACATGGGTGCCATTCGGATAGGTGCCGTCGGCACTGGCAAACGTCGCGCTCGCGTTGAGCTTCGACGGATCGACGCCGGGACGCTTGGCGAGATCGGCGAACGAGATCGAACGGTCGGTGCCGGCGATGCGCACCAGGCCATCGGTGATCTCGAGGTCGCCGGCGCTGGCTTCCAGCGCCTGCGCCGCGATCTCCTTGAGCCGCGCGCCGAGCTCGCGGGTCGCACGCTCGACGCTGACACCGCCTGACGGGATCGAAGCCGAGCCGCCGGTCCCGAGGCCGGTGGCGATCATGTCGGTGTCGCCCTGGTGGACGTGCACGCGCTCGGGCGCAACGCCGAACTGCTCGGCAACGATCTGCGCATAGGCGGTCTGATGGCCCTGCCCGCTCGACTGGGTGCCAATCAGGACAGTGATATCGCCATTGGGATCCATCCGCACATTGGCGGTCTCCTCGCCCATGGTGCCGCAGACCTCGACATAGCTCGCAAGCCCGATGCCGCGGATCAGGCCGTTCTTCTTGGCCGCCTTGGCGCGCTTTCCAAACTCCTTCCAATCGGCGATCTCCATCGCGCGCTTGAGATGCGCGGCGAAGTCGCCGGAATCGTAGACCTTGCCGGTCGCGGTCTTGTAGGGCAGCGCCTTCGGCTGAATGAAATTCTTGCGGCGGATGGCATCCACCGTCATGTCGAGTTTGCGCGCACATGCGTCCACGAGGCGCTCGATGACATAGGCCGCTTCGGGCCGCCCCGCGCCACGATAGGCATCGACCGGTACGCTGTTGGTGAAGATGGTGCGCACCCGGCAGTGGAACGCCTGGATGTCGTAGAGCCCCGGCAGCATGCCGGCGCCGCCATGCGGAATGTAGGGCCCGAAGGTCGACAGATACGCGCCCATGTCGCCCATCAGGTCGCAATCCATCGCGAGGAATTTGCCGTCCTCGGCCAGCGCCATCTTCGCGGTGGTGACGTTGTCGCGGCCCTGCGCGTCGCCCATGAAATGCTCGGTGCGGTCGGCCGCCCATTTCACCGCTTTCTTCAGCTTTCGCGCGGCCACTGCCAAGAGGGCGTATTCCCGATAGGGAAACAGCTTTGTGCCGAAGCCGCCGCCGACGTCCGGGCAGATCACGCGCATCTTGTCGGTCGGGATGTTCAGCACGTTCTGGCAGAGGATATCGCGCAGGCGATGGCTGCCCTGGCTCCCGACCGTCAGCGTCAGATGATCGCGCTTGGCGTCGTATTCGCACACGGCGGCGCGCGCCTCCATGAAGCTCGCGACCACGCGCGGATTGACGATGGAGATTTCGGCGACCGTATACGCCTTGGCGAACGCAGCTTCGGTCGCAGCTTTGTCACCAATCGAAACGTCGAACAGCACATTGCCCGGCTTGTCCGGCCAGACCAAGGCTGCGCCCTTCTTCACGGCGTTGACGACGCCGGTCACCGCCGGCAGCGGGCTCCATTTGACGTCGATGGCCTCGATCGCGTCGCGGGCCTGGTCGATGGTCTCAGCCACGACGAAGGCGATGGAATCGCCGACATGGCGCACCTCGTCCTTGGCGAGGATCGGGTAAGGCGGCCCGGTGAAGGGATCTGTCTCGAGATTGAACAGGCAGGGCAGATTGCCGAGATCCTTGACGTCATCGGCGGTTAGGATCAGCGCGACGCCGGGAAGGGTGCGGGCGCGGCTCGCATCGATGGTGTATTTGGCATGCGCATGCGGCGAGCGCAGCATCAGGCAACGAAGTGCGGCCTGCGGCGCATAATCATCGGTATAGCGGCCCTTGCCGCGAATCAGCGCGTCGTCCTCCTTGCGCAGGACGCTCTGGCCGACGCCGAACTTGATGGGGGCTGCCATTTGATCTCCGTGTCCGCATGGTTGTTTTGCCGGCATATTGCCGTGGAAAAAGTAGCAAGGCAAACGGCTTTAGGCAGGCACGTTGTTGCAGGACGGAACAAGAACGACCTGCCCGTCACATCAGGTTTGCACAACGAGACCCGAGGTCACTCATACACCGCAGAAGTTCGAGATCCCGGTGCCCTCCTCAACGCGAGCCGGACCCTGCCAACGTTCCCGATTGGCCACGCCAGGCAGACGCTAATGACTGAATCTCCTGATCATAAGATACTTGTCATACATGGCGCCGCCGACCCGAACGGCACGAGGATCTGTACCGTATACCTCGAACCCGTTGCGCATGTAGGTCTTGATTGCAGCGGTTGCTGTCACCAGCACGGCAAGATGCACCTGTTCGACGCATGCCTCGGCATGGGCAAGAACTCCTTTGATGAGCCGATCTCCGACACCTCTGCCTCGACTATTTTCCGTTACATAGACCGTGTAGATGTGCCCCCTGTGCTGTGTTCTCTTGTCCGATGACACATAAAAACCCGCGACTCCGATCAAGCTCCCGCATTCAAATGCGCCCAAAATAGTGCCGCTGAGCCAATGGCGATAAGCCGCCATCATGGCATCGCCGCCTTCGTCCTCTTCGGGCGAATAAAACGATTGAGGATGCCGCTGAAGCGCCTCCGCGCGCATCTCGCGAAAGATCTTGAGATCGTCGACAGTCAATCGTCGGATTTCCGCGTCCCCCTGGGCAACGGCCGAATGTGGCGTCATGATCGCCGTCCTTCTCATGTCTCAGCTAGGATCGTATCGGCAGGGCATTATCATCACTTACATCACGCCACGGCCCCATAGATCCGTCGCGCGATCTCTCAGCCTATCGATAGCCCGTTCCGGCGTGATGTAGTCGATCTCGCCACGCGTCAGGCCGATATCCATCAGCTCCCTGTCACTCAGATCCTGCAAGGTGACTCGTGGGCCCTGCCGCCAGCGCCGCTCCTGCAACGCGCGCCAGTACAGCCTGATTAGGCTGAAAATGCTCCTCGCCAATGCGATGTCGGAGCGCAGCGCCGCGGCGCCGCGCTCGGTCGCGGGTGCGGTGTTCGTCTGTTGGGGTGGCATCGGATGCTCCTGCTGTTGTGCCGGCAGGGAGCGTGGCCAAACAAAAGGCCCCGTCCGATGCCGGCGGGGCCTGGTGAAAAGATGTCGTCGTCGAATTCCTAGCGCGCGACTCCTTCCACGGCCCAGCCGAAGCGGGTCATGTGAATGCAGTTGAGTTTGCGCACGGATTTGATCATGTGGTGCCAATATCACGGCAATCGCACAAAATCAAGAGATGTGCGGATGTTAATTACACTCTGGGAGCGAGCGCCCGCTCCGGCGCGTCCGTCTAATGAAGCTCGCCTAGCCGCGCACCAGCGAGACCAGCCAGTTGCGGCCGAACAGCGCGAGGATCACGAGCGCGTAGATGATCGTGCCCCCGACGGCCAATAGCGCGAGCGTCAATTCGTCCCGGAGAGGCATCGAAGCAAAATAGACACCACTGAAGCGCGCGATCAGCCAGAAGGCGGCGGCCAGGATGAGGCCGGTCAGCAGGAATTTCGCGAGCGACAACAGCCAGGCGCGGTCCGGCACGAGAAAGCCTCGCCGCACGCCAAAGAAGAGCACCATCAGCAGATTGGTCCAGACGCCGACGGCGGTGGCCAGCGCCAGGCCGATCTGGGCCAGCGATCCCATCAGGGCGACCTTCAGCGCGACGTTGACCGCGATGCCGGTCAGCGACGCCCGCACCGGCGTCACCGTGTCCTTGCGGGCGTAAAACGTCGCCACGGCACTGCGGATCAGTACGAAAGGAATGAGCCCGATGGCGTAAGCCGCGAGCGTGGCGCCGGCGACGGCAGCGTCGGCCTTGGAGAACGCGCCGCGCGCGAACAGCGCACGCATGATCGCGTCGGGCACGGTGATGAAGGCGGCGACGAACGGGATCGAGAACAGCAGCGTGAAATCGAACGCGCGGCGCTGCGCCTTCATCGCGCCGTCATGGTCGTTGGCGGTGATCCGCCGCGACATCTCCGGCAGCAGCACCGTGCCGATGGCGATGCCGATCACGCCGATCGGGAGTTGGTTGAGGCGGTCGGCATAATACAGCGCCGACAGCGCGCCTGCCGGCAGGAAGGTTGCGATGATGGTGTCGGCGAACAACGCGACCTGCGTGCCCATCGAGCCCAATGTCGCCGGGCCGAGCGCCTTGAAGAAGCCGCGGACGTCTTCGTCGAGCTTGAGCGGCGCAAAGCGCGGCAGGCCGCCATGGCGGGCGAGATCACCCGCCAGCAGGAAATATTGCAGGAAGCCCGAGATCAGGACGCCCCAGGCGGCGGCCTGGCCCGCGCTGGGAAACCAGGCGGCGAGCGCCAGCGTCATCATCATCGAGATGTTGAGGAAGATCGAGGCGGCCGCGGCGCTGGCGAAGCGCTGCATCACGTTGAGCATGCCGCCGTAGAGCGTCACCAGCGTGATCAGCAGCAGATAGGGAAAGGTGATCCGGGTCAGCTCGATCGCGAGCCTGCGCTGCTCGGCGTCCTCGGAAAAGCCGGGCGCCAGAATGCTCATGGCCTGCGGCATGAACAGCCAGGCGACGATCAGCAGCACCACCTGCGAGGCCAGCAGCAGCGTGAAGATGCGGTCGGCGAACCCTCTTGCCGCCGCCTCCCCGCGCTCGCCATGGACATGCGCATAGGCCGGCACCCAGGCCGCGTTGAAGGCGCCCTCGGCAAAGATCGCACGGAAATGGTTGGGCAGCCGCAGGGCCACAAAAAAAGCGTCGGCCACGGGGCCGGCGCCGAGGATCGCCGCGAGCATGATGTCGCGGGCAAATCCCGTCAGCCGCGAGAGCAGCGTATATCCGCCAACCGTGAAGATACGTCCGAGCATGCGTCTGTTTTAGAGCATGGCGAGATTTGGTCTAGGTGCAAGCCGCGACAAAGGTGCGCCCCCTCTCCCGCTTGGGGGAGAGGGTTGGGGAGAGGGTGTTCCCGCAATTGAGACCCCCAGAGGAGAGAGCCCTCACCCGGATCGCTTGCGCGATCCGACCTCTCCCGCAAGCGGGAGAGGTGAAGAAACAGAAGCAAGATCAGCCTGCAATCGCGCCGCGCACGGCCGCGATGATTCGCTCTTGATCGGCCTCGGTCAGATAGGCATGCATCGGCAGGCTGATGACGTCCTGCGACAGGCTCTCGCAGCCTGGCAGGCCGCCCTCGGCGACCGGGTACTGCTTGTAGGCCGTCTGCTGATGCATCGACTTGCCGTAATAGATCGCCGTCGGCACGCCCTGGGCCTTCAGCGCGGCGGCAAAGCCGTCGCGGTCGGTGCCCTCGGGCAGGCGGATGGTGTACTGCGCCCAGACCGAGGTGTTGCCGGGCGCAAGGCGCGGCACGGTGACCACGTTGCTGAGCCCGCGCGCATAGCGTTCGGCAACCCGGTTGCGGGCGGCGATCTCGTCGTCAAAAATCTTCAGCTTCTCGATCAGGATGGCGGCCTGCATGGTGTCGAGCCTGCCGGTGAGGCCAAGGCGGACATTGTCGTATTTGTCGACGCCCTGCCCGTGCACGCGGATGCTGCGCAGCGTCGCCGCGAGCTCGTCGTCATCGGTGAAGATCGCGCCGCCGTCGCCGAAGCAGCCGAGCGGTTTTGCGGGAAAGAAGCTGGTCGCGGTGGCGAGTGCCAACGTGCCGAGCTTGCGGCCCTTGTAGCTCGCGCCAAAACCCTGCGCGGCGTCGTCGAGCACGAACAGGCCTTCGGCCTTGGCGATGTCGGCGATGGCGTCGTGATCGGCCGGCTGGCCGAACAGATCGACCGGAATGACCGCGACGGGCTTGAGGCCGGCCTTGCGGGCGGTCGCGATGCCGCGCTTCAGCGATTGCGGGCTCATGTTGAAGGTCGCCTCGTCCACGTCGACATAGACCGGCGTCGCGCCGGTCCGCGCCACCGGCGAAGCCGTCGCGATGAAGGTGAAGGACGGACACAGCACGGCATCGCCCGGCCCGACATTCTTCGCCATCATCACCATCAGGATCGCATCGGTGCCGCTGGCGCAGCCGATGACGTGCTTGGCGCCGCAATAGGCCGCAAGCTGCCTCTCGAGCTCGGCGACTTCGGGGCCGTTGACGAACTGGCAATGGTCGAGAACGCGTTTGACGGCGGCATCGAGCGAGTCGCCGAGCCGGCGGCGCTGCGAGGCGACGTCGACGAAGGGAATGGGTTCGGAACGCAGATGCTGGTTCATGGTGCCTTCTTGAGTGGTCGGCATGGAAAGGGATCAGCCGACGACGCGGCGCGGGCCCTTGCGGGCGGAAGCAGTGGCCGCGGGCCGCGACGGCGTTTCCAGGCACTGCGTGGCGATCTCGAGGCTGGCGACGCCTTCGTCGCCCGTGACCGCCGGCGTCTCGCCGTTACGCACGGACTTGAGGAACGCGATCAGCTCGGCGCGGAGCGGCTCGTCATGGCCGACCGGCAGATGCCGCATCGAGTAGCTGCCGTCAGGCTTGAAGCCGAAGCATTCCGTGACCTGGCGCGTCAAGAGATCGCCCATCACGTATTTGCCGCGGGTCGCGACCGTGACGCTGCGCGCCTTGAACGGCGTCAGCCAGTTGGTGTTGATGTGCGCGAGCACACCGTTGGCGGTGCGGAACTGCAGCAGCGCGATGTCCTCGCGCTCGGCGATCGCGCTCGACAATTGCGGCTGCACCTCGACGATGTCGGATTCGGTGAACCAGCGGATCAGATCGATGTCGTGCACGGCAAGATCGATGACGACGCCGACATTGGACATGCGCGGCGGGAACGGGCCGACGCGCGTGATCGCGATCGAGAGAATATCCTCGCCCGCGATCGCCTGCTTGACGGCGGCGACCGCCGGATTGAAGCGCTCGACATGGCCGACCATCAGCGTCACGCCGGCCTTTTGCGCAGCAGTGACGATCTCGCGGCCCTCTGCGACCGTGGAGGCGATCGGCTTCTCGACCAGTACGTGGATGTTCTTGGCGATGCAGGCGAGCGCGACCTCGTGATGCAGATGGGTCGGCGCCGCAATGGTGACGGCATCGACGCCCTCGGCGAAGAGCTGGTCGAGCGTCTCGAAGCTCGCGCAATTGGCCAGTTCCATGGCGCGCGTGCGATGTGCCGGCGAAGGATCGACGACCCCGACGAGGCTGACGCCGGGCAAACCGCTAAGCACGCGCGCGTGGTTGCTGCCCATCACGCCGGCGCCAATGACGCCGACGCGCAAGCCGGCCTTTGCCGGTGCAGATCCTTTGGAACTCATTTGAGCAAACCCCGATTCAACGCAAATCCCCGGGCGCTTCTAGCACGGACGCCACATTTGTGGCGAATGCCACCCTCACGGGCCGGACACGATTTGATTCAAAAAGTTACACGTTCCCGGGCCTTAAGCCTCTGAAAGAGACCACTCTTTTGGCCCGGGTCGCGTGATTCGGAGCGTGCTGGTTACGACCTTTGATAATCGTCTTCAATCCGGATGATGTCGTCTTCCCCGAGATAGCTTCCAGTCTGGACCTCGATCAGTTCCAGCATGATCTTGCCGGGGTTCTCCATCCGGTGCACCGCGCCCATCGGGATGTAGATCGACTCGTTCTCGTGCACCGTCTTGACGGTCTCGTTGACGGTGACGCGGGCTGCGCCGCGGACCACGATCCAGTGTTCGGCGCGATGATGGTGCTTCTGCAGCGATAGACGTCCGCCCGGCTTCACCACGATGCGCTTGACCTGGTGGCGCTCGCCATTGTCGACCGACTGGTAGCTGCCCCAGGGCCGATGCACCTTGAGATGCTCCTCGGTGACCTTCGGTGCGACCGCCTTGAGCTTGGTCACGAGCCGCTTCAGGCCGTTGGCATCCTTCTGGCGCGAGACGAGGACTGCGTCTGCAGTCGCCACCACGATGAGATCGTCGACGCCTTCGAGTGCGACCAGTGCAGAGTCGGTGGTGACATTGCAGTTGCGGGAATCTTCGAACACGGCGGTGCCGTGCGCGGCATTGCCTTGCGCGTCCTTCTCCGACAATTCCCACACCGCGTGCCAGGAGCCGACGTCGGACCAGCCGCAGGACACCGGCACGACCGCGGCGCGCGAGGTCTTCTCCATCACCGCATAGTCGATCGAGATCGCCTTGGCCGCGCCGAACGCCTCGGGCTCCAGCGTCACGAAGCCGAGATCGCGGCCGGCATTGGTAACAGCGTTGGAAATCGCCTCCACGCTCGCCGCGTCGACCTTGCGGTATTCGTCGAGCAACACAGTGGCCGGGAACATGAAGTTGCCGCTGTTCCAGAGATAGCCGGAATTGACGTAGTCGGCCGCCTTCACGGCATCCGGCTTCTCGACGAAGCGCGCGACTGCGTGCACCGTGCCGGAGATCGCCTCGCCCGGGCTGATATAGCCGTATTCGGTCGCCGGCCGCTCCGGCTTGACGCCGAAGGTGACGATGCGCCCGGCGCTCGCGGCGGTGAGGCCTTCGCGGCACGCCGCGACGAAGGCGGCATTGTCCTGCACCACGTGGTCGGCGGCGAGCGCGAGCACGATGGCTTCAGTCGAGCGGTTCTGCGCGAACACCGCGCCTGCGGCGATCGCCGGACCGGAATCGCGCCGCATCGGCTCGAGGATCACGTCGGCCTCGATGCCGATCTCGGCGAGCTGCTCGAGCACCATGAAGCGATAGGACGCATTGGTGATGACGATCGGACGATCGAACAGCGAGGCCTCCGAGACGCGCAGCAGCGTGTCCTGGAAGGTCGAGCGCGTGCCGAACAGCGGCAGGAATTGCTTGGGGCGCACCTCGCGCGAGGCCGGCCACAGCCGCGTTCCGGCACCGCCGCACATGATCAGGGGGATAATGCGTTTGTCCATCGTCATTTCAAACCTTGAAGTAGTCCCGATACCAGGTGACAAAATTACGAACCCCGAGCGCGATCGGCGTTGACGGTGCAAAGCCGGTGTCGCGCATCAGATCCTCGACATCCGCGAACGTTTCCAAAACGTCTCCCGGCTGCATCGGCAGCAATTCTTTGACCGCCGTCCGACCCAGCTCCTGCTCCAGAAGTCCGACGACATGCATCAGCTCTTCCGGATGGTGGTTGCCGACATTGTAGACCTTAGACGGCGCATTTGCGGCAGCCGGGTCATCCGCGGGCACTCGATCAATCAGCTTGGATACTACACGAGTGACGTCGTCAATATAGGTGAAGTCGCGACGCATTTTGCCATGGTTAAAGAGCCGGATCGGCCTGTCGGCCATGATGGCGTTCACGAACAGAAACATGGCCATATCGGGCCGACCCCAGGGGCCGTAGATGGTAAAGAAGCGCAGGCCCGTGACCGGCAGCCGGTAGAGATGGCTGTAGGACTGCGCCATCAGTTCGTTCGCCTTCTTGGTCGCGGCGTAGAGGCTCACGGGATGGTCGGTCCGGTCCTGCACGGCAAATGGCAGTTTTGTGTTGGCGCCATAAACGGAGGATGACGAGGCGTAGACGAGATGACGGCAGCCATTGTGCCGACAGCCCTCCAGCACGTTGAGAAAGCCCTGGAGATTGGAATCGGCGTAGGCGTGCGGCTGCTCGATCGAGTAGCGCACGCCGGCCTGGGCCGCGAGGTGGACGACTTTGGCAAATCGGTGTCGCGCAAACAGTGCCGCGATGGTCTCGCGGTCGGCGAGATCAGCCTCGACGAAGCAGAAACGGGAATCGCCGCGCAACAGCGCAAGGCGCGCCTGCTTCAACGCCGGGTCGTAATAGCTGTTGAGATTGTCGAGCCCGACGACCGGCCGGCCTTCGCCCAAAAGCTGCCGGGCGACGTGAAAGCCGATGAAACCGGCGGCGCCCGTGACCAAAATCGCCTGATCCGTCATCCTGTTCCCAAGGAATCCTTCGCCCGATCCGTCGCTCGATCATTCGCCCGCGGCGCCTCTTTAACCGCCGCATCGAAGGGGTCGCAATAGCCCCGTCGCCCTGCGTGAGGGTTGCTCATGAGAGCTCCTAATAACCGCTATTGCAAGATCGGCGCCAAAACCATACCAAAGCGGCCGAATTCGGCGCCCTGCGTCGGGTTGCTCAAACCCTGGTTCATGCGGGCGAAATGCGCCGAATCCTGCTGTCGACGGCCAAGATCCTGATTTCCGGAGCGCTGCTCTACCTGGCGCTGCGCAAGGTCGATCTGTCCGAACTGTTTTCGCGTTTCACCGTGACCAGCCTGTTCTGGATCGGGTTGGCGATCGCGATCACGTTCCTGCAAATCTTCGTCGGCGTGCTGCGCTGGCGCGAGATCAGCGCCGCATGCGGCGCCCCGCTCGAGCTCGGCCGGGCCATGCGCTACAACGTGATCGGATCGTTCTTCAACCAGACCCTGCCGTCGGCGATCGGCGGCGATGCGGTCCGGCTGTGGCTCGTCGCGCGCGCCGGCGCCGGCTGGCGTGCTGCGACCTACTCGATCTTCGTCGACCGCGCGATCGGCTTGATCGCGCTCGCGATCATCATCGTCGCGAGCCTGCCCTGGAGCTACACCCTTATCTCCGATCCGCACGGGCGCTCGGCGCTGCTGCTCGTCGACCTCGCGGCGCTCGCGGGTGGTCTCGGCTTCCTGGTCTTCGGCGCGCTGAAATGGCGCTGGCTGAGAACCTGGTGGGCCACCCATCACATTCACGCCTGTGCCGTGATCGCCAACCGCGTGATCTTCAGCCGCTCGCGCGGACCGGCCGTCGTGATCCTGTCGCTCGCCGTGCATGTGCTGGCCGTCGTGGTCGCCTGGTGCGTCGTGCAGTCGATCGCGGCGCCGGTCGGCTTCAGCGACGTCTTTCTGCTTGTGCCGCCGGTGATGCTGATCACGATGATGCCGATCTCGATCGCCGGCTGGGGCGTGCGTGAAGCCACCATGGGCCTCGCGTTCGGCTTCGCGGGATTGGCCGCAAACGAGGGCGTCAACGTCTCGCTGCTGTTCGGCGCCGTGTACTTTATCGTGGGCGCGGTCGGCGGCCTGGTCTGGATCCTCAGCGCGGAGAAAGCCGCGCAGGGGTCGGCGCCGCTCGGGGTGCCGGAGTGAACGCCGCCGTTGACGCGCTCGGCGCCGTACCCTCGCTGCTTGCCGTTGCGATCGCCGCGCTGGTGTCGGCCGTCATCACCTGGACCAGCCGCCCCCTGCTCCAGCGTTACGCATTGGCGCGACCCAACGCGCGGTCCTCGCATCGTATCCCGACCCCGCAGGGTGCGGGCATCGCCGTGATATCAGCGACGCTGCTGGTCGCATCAGCCTGGGCGGCCTGGGCGAACGTCGCGATTCCGCCGGCGCTGGTCGCTGCGACGGTCTTGATCGCCCTGGTCGGATTTGCCGACGACATCATGTCGCTGCCGGTGCTCGTGCGCCTCGTGCTGCAGGCCGCAGCCGTCGGCGCTGTCGTGTTCACCGCGCCCGAGGACGCGCGCATCGTGCCGGCGCTGCCGCTTGCGCTGGAGCGCAGCCTGATCGTGGTCGCCGGAATCTGGTTCGTGAACCTCGTCAACTTCATGGACGGGCTCGACCTGATGACGGTGGCGGAAGTGGTGCCTGTCACCGCGGCGCTGCTGCTGCTGGGACTGCTCGGCGATTTGTCGTGGCCGGCCGCGCTGATCGCCGCGACCCTGTGCGGCGCCATGCTCGGCTTCGCGCCGTTCAACAAGCCGCTCGCAAAAGTCTTCCTGGGCGACGTCGGCAGCCTGCCGATCGGCCTTTTGCTCGGCTGGTGCCTGCTCGAGCTCGCCTGGCGCGGGCAGCCCGCCGCGGCGCTGCTGCTGCCGGCCTATTACCTCGCGGATGCCACCATCACGCTGTTTCGCCGCATCGCGCGCCGCGAACAATTCTGGTCGGCGCATCGCTCGCACTTCTACCAGGGCGCCACCGACAACGCCTTCACGGTCCCGCAAGTGATTCGCGAGGTGTTCGCGCTCAACCTCGTGCTGGCATTGCTTGCCATCGTCACCGTGCGCGCCGGCTCGATGACGATCACGATCCTCTCCCTGCTCGCCGGCGCGATCGCGATCGGATTCGTGCTGCGGCGCTTCTCCCGCCCTCAGGCGTCCTGAGCCGACAGCGCCAGCCGCAAGCCCTCGTCGAGGGAGACCTGCGGCTGCCAGCCGGTTGCGGTCACCTTGGTGAGGTTGAGCTCGAGCGAGCCGATCAGGCTGTCATGCGTATCCTGCCGGCCCATCATGCTCAGCAGCGTGCTGAGCAAGTCCGGCGGCATGCCGAACAGCCGCGAGTTCTTGCCGGCAGCTTTCGCCAGCCGCTCGATGAATTCGGGCGTCGAGACCTGCTCCCTGTCGGCCACCAGGAAGATCTCGAAATTGCTGGCGGGATCGGGATGAGAGAGCCGGCGCAGGATGAACGACGACAGGTTCTGCACGGCAAGGAAGGCGCGGTGATTGCGGATCGCGGCAAAGGGCAGTGGCAGCCCGAGGTTCACGGCACGCGTCAGCAGCGCGAAATTTCCCTTGGCGCCCGCACCATAGACCAGCGGCGGCCTGATCACCGAGATCTTCATGGCGCTGTCGCGCGCCAGCGTCTTCAAGCCCGCCTCGGCCGCGGCCTTGGACATGCCGTAGAGGCCGCGCGGCGTCAGGATATCGTCCTCGCTGAACGGCGCGCGGCCCTCGTTGCTGCGGCCATGCACGAGAACGGTGCTGACGAAGATGAACTGGCGCACGCCGGCCGTCGCCGCACTGCGCGCCAGGTGCAGCGTGCCCGCGATGTTGACGTTGCGGTAGAGCTGGACCGCATGCTCCTCGTGCTTGTGATGAACCCGCGCGGCGAGATGAACGATTGCGTCGACGCCTTGAAGCGCGGCCTGCCAGTCGGTTTCGGGGCCGATCGTTTCGATCACGACCTCGTCGTCCATGTCTTCTGATCTGCGCACCGCGCGGCGGACCGACCACCCCGCGCGCGCCAGCTCGGGCACGACATGACGGCCGACGAAACCGCTGGCACCCGTCACCAGCACGATTGGCTTGCGTTCGTTCATCGTTGCTCCGCCAGTTCTGGGTTGCGCAACAATTCGTCGATCAGGGCGGCATAGGCGTTCATCGCGGTGACGCGATCGAACTTCGCTGCCGCCTTCACCGCGCGCTCCGCAATAGTGACAACGTCGGAGCGAGACGCCGCGCGGATCGCCTCGGCCAGTTGATCGGCACGGCCGGGCGTCACGACCCAGCCCAGCCCGTTCTCCACCACCGTCAACGCGGCCTCGGCCTCCGGCTCGGAGACCAGCACCACGGGACGGCCGACCGCCAGCAGATTGTAGAACCGGCTCGGCACCGACACCCCCGCAACGTCCTTCCGGTACGGAATGATCCAGAGATTGGCGGACGCCAGGAATGCCTCGAGCTCGCAATCCTCGACCCGCGCCACGAAGGAGACATTGGAGAGTTTCGCTTCGGCCTGCAACTGCTTCAGCCGCTCGAAACCGATGCCCCAGCCGGAGAGCAGGAAGTGGATACCCGGCTCGTCCTTCAAAAGGCGCGCTGCCTCGAATACGATCTCCGGATCATGGGTGAAGCCGAGATTGCCCGACAGGCCGACGACGAAACCCGCCGAGAGCGCCTTGCGGAACGGATTATCCGCCGTCACCGGCCGGGGTGCGGGCACGAGCGTCGCCCAGTTCGGGATGAAGCGGATCTTGTTCCGCGTCATGCCGGAATAGCTCAGCAGCGGCCGTTCCGCATCGCGGCCGATGGTGATGACGGCATTGAGCGCGCGGAACATCAGGCTGTTGGCGGCGCGCATCGTCATGGTCACGATCGAACCGGGCTTGAGCAGGCCCGCCATCACCAGCACGTCGGGAAAGAGGTCGTGCATGATCAGCGCCGAGCGCGCGCCCTTCAGCCTTGCCGCCGCCGCAACCGCGTAAGGCAACATGAACGGTGCGGTGACGGTGAGCACGACGTCACCTCGCCTCAGCTCCCGTGTCAACGCCAGGAACGTGCGCGCCGCGAACAGCAGCTCGGAGACGCCACGCCGCAGCAGCGCCGCCTTGCCCGCCATCCGGTTCTTGACGGCGACGACGCGCGGCTTGCCCGGGCCGGTCTGCGACGCCGGCAACGCGCCTGATGAGCCCGACAACACCACGACCTCGTGATCCCCGGCGATGCGGCAGGCGATCTCGGCCATGATCGCCGCCGTCGTGCTCGGATCAGGCGGGTAATGCTGGCTCGCGACGACGATCTTGCCTCGAGGCTGCATGATCAGGCCGCGGTCGACCCGAATTCCGGAACCGCGTCCTTCAGGATGGTCCTGATGGTGGCGCGATCGTCGCGCGCGATCGCCTGCTCCAGCGCCGCAATCCATTTGCGCAGCGTCTGCATCGGCGGCTCGTTCGGCTGCGCGGCCATGATGCCGGCGACGCCGATCTCGCGGGTCGGCTCCTCGGAGGCGAACAGGATTTCGTGCAGGCGTTCGCCGGGCCGCATGCCCGTGAACACGATTTCGATGTCGTAGCCGGGTTGCAGGCCCGAGAGACGGATCATGCGCTCGGCGAGATCGACGATCTTCACCGGCTGGCCCATGTTGAGCACGTACACCGACACGTCCGAACGCTGCGTTCCGAGCGCATGCGTTGCCGCCGTGATGACGAGATCGCAGGCTTCGCGGATCGTCATGAAGTAGCGGACCATGTCGGGATGCGTGACCGTCACGGGACCGCCGGCATCGATCTGGGCCTTGAACTTCGGCACCACCGAGCCGTTCGACGCCAGCACATTGCCGAACCGGACCGAGATCAGCCGCATCGACCGCCTGGCGCCGCCGTGGCCCGTCGCAAGATCATGGTCGAGCGCCTGGCAATACATCTCGGCGAAGCGCTTGGTGAGGCCGAGCATCGACACCGGCTCGATCGCCTTGTCGGTCGAGATCATGACCATGGCTTCGGCACCGGCGCTGTGCGCGGCATCGGCAACGTTGATCGAGCCGAAGATGTTGGTCTTGACGCCCTCGCTCCAGTCGCGCTCGAGGATCGGCACGTGCTTGAGCGCGGCGGCATGGAACACGATGTCCGGCTTGAACTCGGCCATCAGGCGCATGATGCGCTCACGGTCGCGGATGTCGGCGATCCGCCCTTCGATCGAAGCGGCCGTGCCGTGCGCCGCGAGCGCTTCCGTGACCGCGTAGAGCGCCGGCTCGGAATTTTCCACGATCAGGAGGCGCGCGGCGCCGAACGCGACGACACGCTCGCAGATCTCGGAACCGATCGAGCCGCCGCCGCCGGTCACGATCACCGCCTTGCCCTCGATCAGGGCCTCGAGCCGCGCATAGTCGATCGTCTCGCTCGGCCGCAGCAGCAGGTCCTCGACGGCGACCGCCGTGAGCCGGGGCGTATCGCCGCTCTCGAGCGAGGGCATGCGGTTCACGATCACGCCGAGCTTGCGCGCCCGCATCAGGATCGATTCGGGATGGGCCTCCGGCTCAAAAGCGGTCGGCGTCATCACGACGCGCGCGATCGGCTTGCCGCGCTTGGCGAAGTCGGCGACCACATCCTCGATGTCATCGACGCCGCCCAGAACCGGGACGTTGCGGATGGACTGGCCGCGATCGGAGCTCGACGGCGACAGCACGCCGACGGGCCAGATGCGCTTGATCGCCCCACTCTCGATTCCGCGCAACAGCACCTCGGCATCCGCAGCGCGGCCGATCAGCAGCGTCGGCGCGGCATCCCCGATGCGGGCCCGACGCCGCACCCGCGTATAGCGGAAATAGCGGTAGGCCATGCGCAACGCGCTGAGGAAGGAGATCTCGAGGAACCAGTAGAGGACGATCGTCACCTTGCCGAGGAAGAAGGCGCCGCGGACGTTGGGGGCGACGAAGATGTAGTCGAGCACCAGGAGCGCAACCGTCAGCACGGTCGCGACGCGGATGATGTTGAGCGCGTCCGGCAGCGAGATGAAGCGCCATTTCGTCGTGGTCAGGTTGAAGACGAAGAACACGACCACGCTGAAGGCGAGGAAATAGGGCAGGATCTGGATCAGCAGCGGCAGGCGGTCGAAGAAACCATCGCCGCCCTCGAAGCGCAGATAGAAGGCAGCGAACAGCGCCGCCGTGGTCGCCAGCAGGTCGTGGAGCGCGATCAGGAAATTGCGCAAGGTGAGATGCGAAAGACGCGTCATCCGCTGACCGATGAAAATCCAGTTAGGTGCAACCTGACCGCGCTGATAACCCATCTCGGCAAGACATGCCAGTCAAGGCTTGCCAGTAAAGGCTTGCCAGTTAAAGGCTTGCCAGTAAAAGCTTGCCATCCGCGCGGCCGTTCAGGAACCGGCTTCTGCCGCCTTCGCCTCCGCCTGCTGGGCCCGGATCACCATGCCGCCGGCAACGCCGACACCGATGACGTACATCCAGCCCTCGTGGAAGTCGAACAGATGGGAGTTGAACAGCGAGGTGAAGACGTTCTGGACCACGACCAGGAGGCCGACCCAGTTTGCGAGCCCGTCACCGCGAAACAACAGCAGATGCAGGATCCAGATGGCGTAGAGAACGGCGACGCCGATGATGCCCCATTGCACGGCAACGTTCAGCGTCTGGTTATGCGGGTTGCCGATCACCTCGGCGGACGCCTGGTTCTGAGCGCCGGACGTCGCGACCCGCTCGAACAATCCGCGCGTCGAGCCCGTGCCGTGCCCCTTGATCGGCGCCTCCGCGAAGAAACCGAGGGATTTCCGCCAGAATTCGAGCCGCAAGCCGGCCGAGGTCGGCTCGCCTTTTTCTACATAGCGTGCGTAATCGCTGGTGAAGGTGTCGGCGGTCTTGCGCAATTGCGGCGAGGCCTGCCAGGCGAGAACCGCGCCCACGAGCAGGGCGGCGGAGATGATCGCAATGCTGCGCCATCTCAGATGAAGCAACGCGAACACGCCGAACATGATCGGAACAGTGACGAGCGCGGTGCGCGATACCACCACGAACGCCATGTTGACGAAGAAGCCGAGCGCAAGCGCCGTGAGCAGCCCGGCGATCCAGTAGCGCCTCTGGCGCAGCAACTGGACGATCGGATAGGCAAGCGTGACCGCGCAGAGCGCGAACTCCTGGCTCTGGTCGATGTAGTTCTTGACGAAGATGCCGCGTTCGACGCGGTCGGATTTGAGCGCGAGGTCCGGGTAGAAGGCGACGAGCCAGGACATCACCGACAATAGCGCGCAGGACACCAGGAAGGCGACGAACACCCAATGTCCGCGCGGCGAGCGCGCAAAATGATAGAGCAGGACCGGCAGCACCAGCAGCTTGACGGTCGGATTGACCGCGTAGAAGCGCGCGCCCCAGGCCGCGTCCGACCACAGCGTCCCGACCAGCGCGAGCAGGACCAGCGCAATCGGCGCCGCGCAGATCGGACGCTTGAGCGATTGCAGGAGCTCGCGGACGTCGAGGAACGGCACCATGCAGAGCAGCATCAGGGCATTGAAGATCCCTGCAAGCGACGTCGACCATGGCAGCGAGGCCGCGGTCAGGATCGCGAACAGATCGACCGTCTCGGACCAGGCCGCCGGACTGCGCAGACGCCGCCACAGCGCCTGGCCGGTCGTCTCCCCGGCGAGCGTCGTCACTTGCCCTCTCCCCGCGCGCGGTGAACCAGCGCCGTCGTGCTGAAGCCCTGGAGAATGTCGACCAGCACGACCGTCCCGCCCGCGGCCTCGACGACCTCATGACCGACCACCTGCTCGCGGGTGTAATCGCCCCCCTTGACCAGCGCGCTCGGCTTGATCCGAGTGATCAGGTCGATCGGCGTATCCTCCTCGAAGATGACGACGAGATCGACGGCTTCCAGCGCCGCCAGCACTTCAGCGCGCGCCCGCTCGTCCTGAACGGGGCGATCGGTGCCCTTCAGCCGCCGCACCGAGGCGTCGCTGTTGAGGCCCACGATCAGGCGGTCGCAGGCGGCGCGCGCCGCGGTCAGCACCTTGACGTGGCCGGGATGCAGGATGTCGAAGCAGCCATTGGTGAAGCCGACGCGCTGACCCTGCTGCTTCCATTCCGCGAGCTGCGCGTCGAGCGTATCAGGCTCGAGCACGATCTTCTCCTCGGCCGCGAGATAGGCATGCGGCAAGATCTTTCGCTTCAGCTCGGCCGCACTCACGCTGGCGGTGCCCTGCTTGCCGACGGCGACGGCGGCGGCGGCATTGGCCATGCGCAACGCCGTGTCCCAGTCCGCGCCCGTGGCGAGCGAGACCGCGAGCGCCGCGGCAACGGTGTCGCCGGCGCCGGAGACGTCGCGCACTTTCACCGGGAAAGCCGGGACGTGAACGGCCTCGCCGTTGCGCGGCACCAGCGTCATGCCGTGCTCGCCTTGCGTAACCAGGATCGCCTCGCAATCGGCAAGCCGCATCACGTCCTCGCTGGCATCGACGATGCTCTGCGGCGTGTCGGCGCGGCTTCGGGTCGCTTCCGAAAATTCCTTGCGATTGGGCGTGAGCAGCGTCGCGCCGCGATAGATCGCCCAGTTCAGGCTCTTGGGATCGACGATCACGGGCTTGCCGAGCTTTCGCGCGGCGTCGATCGTGTGGCGGATGACACGGGCAGTCAGCACGCCCTTGGCGTAGTCGGAGAGAAGCACGACGTCGGCGCGCGCGATCTGCGGCAGGATCGCTTCGATCAGCTTGGTCTCGATCGTATCGGAGGCGGGTTGTGCCTGTTCCCAATCCGCACGCAGCATGTGCGTGGAAAAATGCTCGGAGACGAAGCGGACCTTTCGCGTGGTCGGGCGCGAGGGATCGCACACCAGCACGCTTTCGATTGCACCCTGCTCCGCAAGCGCCGAGGCGAGCTGCCTGCCCGCATCGTCCGCGCCGACGAGGCCGACGAAGATGCAGCGCGCGCCGAGGGAAGCGACGTTGCGCGCGACATTGCCGGCACCGCCGATATGGATCTCGCTGCGCTGTGCCGCGATGACAGGCGCCGGCGCTTCCGGCGAGATCCGCGACACCTCGCCATAGACGAACTCGTCCAGCATGATGTCGCCGATGCACAGCACCGTGCGGCCTGAGATGGCTTGCGCGAGGGCATCGAAATCGAGAATGGGCGTCGGCATGGTGATGGGCCTCAGCGGAAGCGGTCGGGCCGGTCGAGATAATCCCCGACATAGGCCTTCACCGCGTCCTCGAGCGTCGTGAAACCGCCATTATAGCCGGCGCGGTGGAGGCGATCGACCTCGCTCTGGGTGAAGTACTGGTAGCTGCCGCGGATCTGCTCGGGCATGTCGATGTATTCGATGTTGGGCCTGGCGCCGAGCGCGGCATAGGCAGCTAACATCAGATCCCTGAAGCTGCGCGCCTTGCCGGTGCCGACATTGAAGATGCCGGACACCGATGAGGTCGCCAGCAGCCACATGACGACGCGCACGACGTCGTCGACATAGATGAAATCGCGGCGCTGATCGCCGTCGGCGATGCCCTCGCGATGCGACTTGAACAATTGCACGACACGGCCCGCCTTGACGTCGTCGAAGCGGCGCGCCAGCACGCTCATCATCGAGCCCTTGTGGTATTCGTTGGGGCCGAACACGTTGAAGAATTTCAGGCCGGCCCATTGCGGCGGCAGCTGCCCGCCGTTCGCTGCGCGCTCGGCGACGGCGAGATCGAACAGGTGCTTGCTCCAGCCGTAGAGGTTCATCGGCCGCAGTTTCTTCAGCGCGGGGACCGAGGCGTCGTCGTCAAATCCTGCCTCGCCGTCGCCATAGGTCGCCGCCGAGGAGGCGTAGATCAACGGCACCGCATTCACCGTGCACCAGTCCAGGAGGCGCATCGACAGGCGGAAGTTGGTCTCGAACACGAGGTCGCCGTCGGTCGCGGTGGTCGCGGAAATCGCCCCGAGATGGATCACTGCGTCGAGCTTGCGGCCGTTGAGCCAGTCCAGCAGCTCGACCGGCGGGACGATATCCACAAGTTGGCGCTTGGCGAGGTTGCGCCATTTGCCGTCGTTGCCGAGGAAATCACAGACGACGACGTCGCTGCGGCCGGCCTCGTTCAGCGCGGCGACGACATTCGATCCGATAAAACCGGCCCCGCCGGTCACCAGCAACATTCCAACTTCCCTGCCAGATTTCGCCTGCCCGAAGTTTTGCGGCCCGGTCCTGCCCTAGCGCATGATCCGCCAAAGTGTAAGCGGTTTTGGGATTGCCGTTCAGCTGGCTTTACCTGCCGGCCCGGAGCGGCTAACCGAACCGCCACATCAGAGCGCACCCGGTCCTATTTAACGAATGAACAAAGATTCACAAATTGGCGGAGATACAGATCGGAGCGACACTCGCCCGATCCTGATCGTCCCGTACATGTGGATCGGCGATTTCGTCCGGAATCACACCGTGATCCGGGTCCTGAAGGAGCGCTGGCCGAACCGGCCGGTGGATCTGCTCACGACGTCCCTGTGCGCCCCCCTGGTCGATTACATGCCCGGCGTGCGCCAAGGGATCGTCTGGGACCTGCCGCGCAGCCGGCTCGCCGTGGGCCGCCAGCTCGGCCTGGCAAAGCTTCTGCGCGAGCGGAACTACGGCACCGCCCTGGTGCTGCCCCGGACCTGGAAGGCCGCCATTGCGCCCGCTTTGGCCGGGATTCCGGAAAGGGTCGGCTTCGTCGGCGAGTTCCGCTTCGGCCTGCTCAACCGCTGGCGCTGGGGCGAAAAGAAACTGCCCCGCTTCATCGATAAGAACGCCGCGCTGGCCCAGCCTGAGGGCGCCCCCCTGCCCCCGGAATGGCCGGCGCCGCAGTTGCGGGTTCCGGCCGAGGACATCGTCCGCTGGCGGCAGGCCAATGGCCTCAGCGCCGGCGCGGCCGTAGCGCTCGCCCCCGGCTCGGTCGGGGTCTCAAAACGCTGGACCTACTATCCCGAGGCCGCCCGCTTGCTCGCCGAGCGCGGCCTTGAGGTCTGGGTGGTCGGCGGCCCCGGAGAAAAGGGCCTGGCCCAGGAGATCGTCGCGGCCGGCGGCCCAGGGGTCCGGGACCTCACCGGCAACGATTTGCGCAACGGCGTGCTGGCCATGGCGGCGGCCGGCGTCGCGATCTCCAACGATTCCGGGCTGATGCACATCGCCGCCGCCCTGGGCACGCCGACCATGGGCATCTTCGGCCCGACCAGCCCCTACCTCTGGGCCCCCCTCAACGGCCTCGCCGCGACCGTGGTCCAGAACAAGAGCGTGTTGTCGTGCCAGCCCTGCCAGAGCACGATCTGCCGCATGAACGACCACCGCTGCATGCGGGATATCGCGGCGAGCGAGGTGGTGGAGATTGCGCAGCGGGTGCTGGGTGAGGCTGGGTCGCGGGCCATGACCTGAAGGCCGTGGAGGCTGCGCCGATGATGACATCATGCCGGTGTTTTGCCCGACGAGTCAAATTGACTTCGCAAAATCCGCAGTTTCGAGATGGCCGCCAAGCCATTGATTTCGTTGTCCCCGGCTACTGTGCATGGGGTTGTTTTCGCGGTTTTTGTTTGGGGGACGCGACGGCAGTGGCTCAGAACAGCGGCCGATAGACCTCGCCGATCCGCGCCGCTTCCGCATCGAGGCTGAATTGCGCAAGCACCCGTGCCCGACCGCGCTCGCCCATCGCGGTTGCCGTGGCTACATCGCGCATCAACGGCTCCAGAGCGGCAACCAGTGCGTCCACGTCGCCCGTCGGGATCAGCACGCCTGTTACGCCATCCTCGACCACGAGTTCGGCCGCGCCGGCACGCGCGGCGACGAGCGCGCTGCCCGCCGCCATCGCCTCGATCAGCGTCAGGCCAAAGCCTTCGTTACGTGAGGTGAAGGCGTAGATCGTCAGCCGCTGATACCAGCGTTGCACCGCCTCAATCGGCAACTCGCCGGTGATGACGATGCGCGATTGCAGGCCGGCGGTTTCGATCCGCTTCTTCAGGTCGTTCGCAAAGGGTATCTGCTCGGGCGTGACCTGTCCGACGATGATTGCGGTGAAATCCGGATAGCGCGGCAGCAAGCGGCACATCGCATCGACGAACACGTCGGTGCCCTTCTGCGCGCGCACGCGGCCGAAGCAGCCGATTGCGTAACGACCCGGCAGCGCGGTTTCAGCGAAGGCAGCAGTGCGATCTGCCGGCGGCGCATAGACGGCGGTGTCGACGCCGTGCGGAATCACCGTCGCCTTCACTTTCAGGAACGAGGCCGAAAGATCTGATGTCGCGATGATCGCGTCCATGCGCCGGATCAGCCAGCGCGTGATCCAGCTGTGATGCCGCTGCGCCGCGGAGGTGAAGACGAGCTTGAGCGGCCAACCGAGCGCGCGCAACAGCACGCCTGCAATCATCTCGTTGTTGCGGCGCGCGTGCCAGATCACCGGCGCCTTGCGGCGCCACAACTTCAGGAGATCGGCGCTGCTCAGTCGCGCGATCCCGTCCGGCGCGTCGGAGCCGAACCAGCTTGCGCGATACAGTTTCGCCAACCGCGGCGCCACCATCCGGTTGGTCGCGGTGACCCCCGAATAGCGCCTGTGCAGATTTGGCACGATCACTTCGAGATCGCCGGGGGAGTTCGCCACGTCATGCTCCGCTTCGTTGGCCCCCTATACGCAACATTAAGCATAGTGACCAGTTCACCCGCGCCGATACCCCCTCTTCACCACGTAAACGTTAAGTTGGAGCGTTGATCGAAGACGGGTGAGACCATGACTGTGCTAGTCACCGGCGGCGCCGGCTATATCGGAAGTCACACGGTCCTGGCGCTGGCGGAAGCCGGCGAGGACGTCGTCGTGATCGACGATCTCTCCACCGGTTTCTCGGCTTATCTGCCCGAAGGCGTACCGCTGTTCATTGGCGATGCCGGCGACGAGAACCTGCTCGAAGGCGTGATCGCCCAGCACAACATCGAGAGCATCATTCATTTCGCCGGCTCGGTCGTCGTACCGGATTCGATGCGCGATCCGCTCGGCTACTACCGCAACAATTTCACGACCGCACGCAACCTGCTCAACGTCGCAGTCAAGCGCGGCATCAACCGCTTCATCTTCTCCTCGACCGCGGCGGTCTACGGCAATCCGGACCTGGTACCGGTGCCCGAGCATGCGCCGACACGGCCGCTGTCTCCCTACGGTTCGTCGAAGCTGATGACCGAGATCATGCTGCACGACGTCGCCGCCGCCTACGGCATGCAATACGTGACCCTGCGCTATTTCAACGTTGCGGGTGCCGATCCGCAGGCGCGCATCGGCCTCGCCACCGCCGGCGCCACGCATCTGCTCAAGATCGCGGTGGAAGCCGCGACCGGCCAGCGCGCCAAGATCGACGTGTTCGGCACCGACTATCCGACCCAGGACGGCAGCTGCATCCGCGACTTCATCCATGTCACGGACCTCTCGCAGGCGCATCGCTCGGCGCTCGCCTATTTGCGCAATGGCGGCGCCTCGACGACGCTGAATTGCGGCTATGGCCGCGGCTATTCGGTGCTCGAGACCATCGACGCGGTGCGCCGGGTCTCGGGCCGCAGCTTCGCCGTGCAATACGCCCCGCGCCGGCCCGGCGACATCATGACCATGGTCGCCGACACCAGCCGCATCCGCGGCCTGCTCGACTGGAAGCCGCAATACGACGACCTCGAGACCATCGCCGCGCACGCGCTGGCGTGGGAGGACAAGCTGTTCCGCGAGCGCCACGGCGAACTCCGCCACGCCGCCTCGGCCTAGATTCCATCCGGGCGCAAGCCCTTAATTGGGCTTGAAAAGCGTAGCTTTAGCGGGCACAGAGGCCGTTCGATCCCTGACGCGCGGGCAGGCTTTTCCCTGTGCCGTCAATGGACTACGGATGGCCCAGTTCCCAAAGAAAATCACCGACGATCCCTATGCGGCAGCGGTCCTGATTCGCCGCCTGGTCACGGAACAAGGGATCCTCTACTGGCGGCGTTACCTCGTCGCCTTCGCGCTGATGGCGCTTGCCGCCGGCTCGACCGCGGGCGCGACCTACGTGCTCGGCCAGGTCATCAACCAGGCCTATGTCGACAAGAACATCCCGGGCATCGCGATGTTCTCAGGGTTCACGGTGATCCTGCTGTTCATCAAGGGCGTGGCGACCTACGGCCACATGGTGATCCTGACCAAGATCTCCAACGCCATCCTTGCCACCAACCAGCGCCAGCTGTTCGCCAAGCTGATGCGCGAGAGCGTCGGCTTCTTCTCAGAGCGGCATTCGTCGGAATTTTTGGCGCGGCTGACGGCCGGCGCAAAGTCCATCACCGATGTCCTCAACATGCTGGTCAACGCCGTCGGGCGCGACCTCATGATGCTGCTCGCCATGATCGGCGTGATGGTGTGGCAGGACCCGGTGATGTCGTTCATCGGCCTCGTCGCCGTGCCGCCGGCGATGCTGGTGCTGCGCAAGCTGGTCAAACGCATCAAGGGCCTCGCCTACAACCAGTTCACCGGCACCGCCGACATCCTGGAGACGATGCAGGAATCGCTGCAGGGCATCCGCACGGTGAAAGCGTTCACGCTCGAAGACACCATGCAGAACCGCATCGACGAGAACATCGCGATCGTCGAGCGCAACGCCAACAAGATGGCCCGCGTCGCCAACCGCTCCAACCCGCTGATGGAGATGCTCGGCGGCTTCGCGGTCGCCGGCTGCCTGCTCTATGGCGGTTACAGCGTGGTCGCGCTCAACGCCACGCCCGGCGCGTTCTTTTCCTTCATGACCGCCTTCCTGATGGCGACCGAGCCGGCCAAGCGGCTGGCGCGGCTCAACATCGACCTCAACAGCCAGCTCGTCGGCGCCCGCATGCTGCTCGAAGTCGTCGACAGCCCCGCGAGCGAGCATTCCGACGACGACAAGCCGGCGCTGAGACTGTCCGACGCCCGGATCGAGTTCAACGACGTCAGCTTCGCTTACCGCAGCGGCGAGACCGTGCTCAACCGTATGAGCTTTGTTGCAGAGCCCGGCAAGGTCACCGCCTTGGTCGGCCCCTCCGGCGGCGGCAAGTCGACGGTGCTGGCATTGCTGCTGCGCTTCTACGAGGTGATGCAAGGAGTGATCGTGATCGACGGCCAGTCGATCGGCGCGATCTCGCGCAAATCGCTGCGCGCACAGACCGCCTATGTCGGCCAGGACGTCTATCTGTTCCGCGACACCATCCGCAGCAACATCGCCTTCGGCCGGTCCGGCGCGACCGAAGAACAAATCATCAATGCCGCCAAGGCGGCCTGCGCGCATGATTTCATCATGGGCTTCCCGCTCGGCTACGACACGCCGGTCGGCGAGCACGGCACGCAGCTGTCCGGCGGCCAGCGCCAGCGCATCGCGGTCGCGCGCGCGCTGATCAAGAACGCGCCGATCATCCTGCTCGACGAGGCCACCGCCGCGCTCGATTCCGAGTCCGAGCGGCAGGTCCAGGAGGCGATCGAGCATCTCTGCCAGAACCGCACCACCATCGTGATCGCCCACCGCCTGCACACCATCATGCACGCCGACGCGATCCTGGTGGTCGAGGGCGGCGAGATCGTCGAGCAGGGCCGGCATGACGAGCTGCTCCGCCGCGGCGGGCGCTACGCCTCGTTCTTCCGCCTGCAGCATCACGACGCCGGCGCTCTGGCGCCGATCAGCGCAACCGCATAGAATTCCCTTCACCTCACGAGCAGCGAGACCGCTTCATGAACGCCGCCTCCTACGTCATTCCGCTCCCAACTCAGCCGTCGCTTCCCGTCGTCGGAGAGTCCGGCCGTTATCCGGTGCGCCGCATCTGGTGCGTCGGCCGCAACTATCTCGAGCACATCCGCGAGATGGGCAATGACGAGCGCGCCCCGCCGTTCTTCTTCGCCAAGCACGCCGACATGCTGGTGCCCGATGGCGCCACCATTCCCTATCCGCCGCTGACCAAGGATTTGCACCACGAGGTCGAGCTGGTCGTCGCGATGAAGAGCGGCGGGCTCAACATTCCCGCCGACAAGGCGCTCGACCATATCTACGGCTATGCCGTCGGCATCGACCTCACCCGCCGCGACCTACAGATCGCCTCGCGCAAGAAGGAGCGTCCCTGGGAGATCGGCAAGTCGTTCGACTATTCGGCGCCCTGCTCCGCGGTGCAGCCGGCATCGAAGATCGGCCATCCCGCCAAGGGCAAGATCTGGCTCACGGTCAACGGCAAGGAAGCGCAGAAGGGCGATCTCACTGAGCTGATCTGGAACGTGCCCGAGATCATCTGGCAGCTCTCGCAACAGGTGAAGCTCGCCGCCGGCGACATCATCATGACGGGTACCCCGGCCGGCGTGTCGCAGCTCCAGCCCGGCGACAAGCTCGAATGCGGCGTCGACGGCGTCGGCACGCTGAAGGTCTCGATCGGTCAGCCGGAGTAAGGCTTACGGCGGCTCGAAAATAAGGCCCCGGACCTGTCCGGGGCCTTTTGCATTTCGATGGCGGACGATGCCGATCTACCAGGCCTTCACCGGCCGATCGGCGTGGCTTGCCTGCGGCACACCGCGATTGAGCGACATATGGGAATGCACACAGAGCCAACCATCGCCATTTCTTGAAAATACCATCGTGGCCCGGCCGGGGCGCGGAAACGCGCTGCCATCGGGATGATAGCCCGTGCTCGTCCACGGCGCGATCACGGTCGCCATCGTGCCGTCAGGCGATGCCAGGATCGAGGCCTGGTCGATGACGAAACGGAAGTCGGCCGTCTTCGGCCAGACGTTGTCCCATTGTGTCGTGACCCATTGGTCGAGGCCGGGGATGACGTCGTTGTGCGTGCCGAAGGCCAGCACATCCGGATGGAACAGCGGCCGTGCCGAGGCATAGTCGACCTCGCGGACATAGCCCGCGAAGGTCTCCAGCCATTGGCGAAAGAACTGCGTGATCTCGGTATTCGCGGTCGGCAAGGAGGCCATCGCCTGCTCCATATTCGGCAACTCAATCGCAGCAATCTTTGTTGCCATGGGGCGAGCCGTCCAGCAAGATATGTGGAGAGCACCGGTGGAGATCGATCAATGGACCCGGGCCGATTTCATGGAGCCAGACTCATGAGACGCCTTCTCCTGCTCGCGGCCACACTAATCATCTCGTGCAACGCCGCCAGCTCGCAATCCAGTCAGCCCTATGCTGGCCTTGAGCAGCGCCCCATCAAGGCGCTGTCGCACCAGCAGGTCGACGATCTTCGAGCTGGACGTGGCATGGGCCTGGCGCTTGCCGCCGAACTCAATGGATATCCCGGTCCGAGCCATGTTCTTGAGTTCGGTGATCGGCTTGACTTGACCGCGGATCAGCGCATCGAGGTTCAGCGCCTCATCGATGCCATGAAGCAAGAGGCAGTCCCGCTGGGTAACAAGTTAGTCGAGCAGGAAACGGAGTTGGACCGGCTCTTCTCTGCCCGTGTCGTGACGTCGGAGTCCCTCAAAGCGACCCTCGTTGCTATTGCGGAAACCCAGGCACTGCTCCGCGAAAGCCACCTCAAATATCATCTGTCGACAACCGCCTTGCTCGATCAGAGCCAAATGCAGCGATACGCGGAGCTTCGAGGTTACCAACGCCCCGATAGCTCCGAAGGACACAAGCACCATCACTAGACGCGATCACCGCAGCGCCGACATCACGATCAGGCCGAGGATCAGCGCCGTCAGCGAATATTTCAGCGTGTAGTAGACGTTGCGATTCCATTCCTTGACCTTGCGGCTCGCAAGATGGATCTCGTAGAGCTTGCCGAACACCTTGTTGAGCACGCCGACACTCTCGCCGTCGACATTCTGGGTTGCCGACGCCTTGACGATGTGGTGGCTGACCCAGCGGTTGATCGCGGTCATGAAGCCGTACTTCATCGGGCGCTCGACGTCGCAGAACAGGATGATGCGGTTGACGTCGGTGGCATTCTCCGCGCTGTGGATGAAGGTCTCGTCGAACATGAAGGCCTCGCCGTCGCGCCAGACGCATTCGACGCCGTCGACCAGGATGCGGCACTTGTTCGAGTTCGGCGTGACCAAGCCGAGGTGGTAGCGCAGCGAGCCTGCGAAGGGATCGCGATGCGCGCCGAGCTTGCCGCCCGGCGGCAGCATCGCAAACATCGCGCCATGCACAATCGGGATCGAGTTGAGCAGCTCCACCGTCTTCGGGCACAGCGTGCGCGCCGAGGGCAGGAAGTCGTCGTACCATTTCAGGTAAAACCGCTTCCAGCCGCTCTTGAAGAACGAGTAGAAACCCCAATCGTTGTTCTTCGCCGCCGCGCGAATGAAGCCTTCGTCGAACAGGCGAACGGCCTCATCGCGAATGGTCTCCCAATTCTCGCTGAGCGGTTTCAGCTCCGGAAACTGATCGACCGGGATCACCGGCCTGTTCGGCACCGCCGAGCCCGCATACATCAGCACATTGTAGGGCGAGAGATAGGTGGAGTGATCGCCGAGCTGGCGCGCGAAGCGCAGCCGCTGCTTGCCGCGGAAATGGATGTAAATCGTCGATGCCGCCAGCACATAGAGAATGACGAGTTGCGGCGCAAAAAGCTGTTTTAACATCTCCCCGATCCCCGGTGATCCAACCGGGGACGTGATCTACCCCGACGCGGCCCGAGCGGCAAGATATTCACCGCTGGGTTGCAATCACGCTCGGGAGATCAGGACGGGAACTTGAGGCCGAAACGAGCCGAATCAGACCCGCGACAGCGCCTGGAGGCCCTTGAAGGTCAGGCGCTTGGGGTCGGTGACGCCGGCGAGATAGAAGCGGCGGATGAAGGCGATGACGGCGTCGCGGTCGCAATCGGTCAGCGCGACGACGGCGTCGACCGCTATTTTCTGGGCTTCCATTGGGCTCACCTCGGCCTTGCGAGTAACCCCGGCCGAGACAGGCTAGGACTCCGCGGTTAATCCGGCGTTAACCGTTCGGGCAGCATCGCCGATTCAGCCGAGCGGCCGTATACGCAAAACAACGCATTGCCGAGCGCGCAGCGGCTCAACGCGCACCGATGCTCTTCTTCAGCAGCGCAAACTGCTTCTTCAGCCTTGGCACGGCGAAATCGGTGAAGGCTCGCACTTTGGGCACCGAGAGCCGGCCCTGCGGGCAGATCAAATGCGCGGGCATCTCCGGATCCTCGTCGCCGGCCAGCACGATCTCGAGCTCGCCGCGCGCGACCTGCTCGCCCACCTGGTACGAATACATTCGCGCGACACCGCGCCCGGCGACGGCCGAGGCCACCGCCGCATAGGTGCTGTTGACGACGAGGCGCGGCGTGAACTGCACCGTGCGGGCAGCTGACGAGCCGGCCTGCGGCGCAAAGGTCCAGGAATTGGGAAGGTGCGCCATCGCGACGATCTGGTGCTTGGCGAGATCGCCGGGCTCGGTGATGCGCGGGTGCTGCTTGAGATAGCGCGGTGATGCCACCACGACGCGGCTGATCTCGCCGACCCGCATCGCGACCATCGCCGAATCCGCGAGATGGCCGATGCGAAGCGCGACGTCGACACCCTCCTCGATCAGATTGACCGCGCGATCGAACAGCAGGAGTTTTGCCGACACGGTCGGACAGGCGTCGAGAAACGCATCGAGGATCGGCCGCAGCACCATCTCGCCCGACACCACGGGGGCGGTGATCGTGAGCAGGCCGCGGGGTGCCGTGCGCGGTCCGGCCGCGGTGTCGTCGGCCTCCTCCAACTCGGTGAGCACGCGGCGACAGATCGCGACATAGCGCTCGCCCTCCTCGCTCAGCTTGATCGAACGTGTCGTCCGGTGCAGCAGCTCGGCACCGACCCGCTCCTCCAGGAAAGCAATGGCGCGGCTCACTGCCGCCGGCGAACGGCCGAGCTTGCGTCCCGCGCCCGCGAGGCTGCCCTCGTCCACCGCAAGGACGAACACCTTCATCGCATCCAGACGATCCATACGTCTCCCACCAGCCCCATGGAGATCCGATTCAAGCTAGGCGTTCGCTCCTGCCACGACAACCACCGCCGGGCGCCGGTTCGGCATTCGTTCGCGCCGCGAAAGAGTGTCTGCCGGACAGCGCATATTCGCAGCCGGGCCGGCGCGGCGTACCTCGGTGGGCAAGCCAGCCGCTCCTGGCGCAGTTCTCAAGGCAACAACAGGAGCCCGTCATGGGTATCGAGCAGAAGGTCGCCATCATCACCGGCGCATCGCAGGGCATCGGCGCCGCCCTGGTCAAGGGTTTTCGCGATCGCAACTATCGCGTCGTCGCAACGGCGCGCTCCATCAAGCCATCGGGCGATGACGATGTCCTCGCCATTGCCGGCGACATCGCCGACCGGAGCACCGCCGAGCGCATGGTCTCGCAAGCCGTCACCCGCTTCGGCCGGGTCGATACGCTGGTCAACAACGCCGGCATCTTCGTCGCAAAGCCGTTCACGCAGTACACCGCGGAGGACTATGCAGCGGTGATGGGCACCAACGTTGCAGGCTTCTTCCACGTCACGCAGCTTGCCATCGCCGAGATGGAGAAGCAGGGTTCCGGCCACGTCGTCCAGATCACCACCACGCTGGTCGATCAGGCCAATTCGAACGTGCCCTCGGTGCTGGCCTCGCTGAGCAAGGGCGGGTTGAACGCCGCGACGAAATCTCTGGCGATAGAGTATGCCAAGCGCGGTATTCGCGTGAACGCGGTGTCGCCCGGCATCATCAAGTCGCCGATGCATCCGGTCGCGACGCACGCTCAGCTCGGCGCGCTGCACCCGATGGGCCATATGGGCGAGATGTCCGACATCGTCGATGCCGTGCTCTATCTCGAGCAGGCCAGCTTCGTCACCGGAGAAATCCTGCATGTCGACGGCGGCCAGAGCGCCGGCCACTGAACGCAGGAGAAACACGATGCCCATCGTCACCATTCAAGTGACCCGCGAGGGAACGACGCCGGGAGCGGCGTCGCTCACCACGGAGGAGAAGGCTGCGCTGATCGAGGGATCGAGCCAGCTGCTGCTCGAAATCCTCTGCAAGCCGCTCGATTCCACCTTCGTCGTGATTGAGGAAGTCGACACGGGCAATTGGGGCTGGGGCGGCCTGCCCGTGCCGGAATTCCGGCGCCGCCGCGCGGCCCGGACAGAATGATCCGCGCGGCACGCTACGCAGGGCTTGCAGCAGACCTGGTATGGCCTCGGCGCTCTGTCGGCCCTGCTGACGCTTGCGAGCTGGTGGAATTGATCTGCGGACGCAAAGGATGATGCTGCGCGTGCCACGCAGGCGAGTGGCGCTACCTCGCACCGGGCTTTGTCATGTTTTGAGCAAGCAATCTCAGCAACTCGGTTTGCTTCAGGACCAACTCACATTGCTTTCGCGCATGCGTGCTCGACAGCTCAACCAACTCCGCCAGCGTTCGCGCACGGCCCAACTCCCGCGCATACTCCAAGGTCGCGCCAGCATTCACTTTCATCAGTTCGAGCACGACGGCGCGACACTCAGCTGCCGTTCCAATCGCCTCGATAAGGTGGCTTTCCGCGGCGGCGGCTCCTCCAGACTCCGACGTCCCACCGGCTATCCGTGGCTTGGCGATGTCCTTGGCATAATCCAGAGCAGCTTGAGCACCAGCCTTCATGCCGTCCAAGGCATGGTCCTGAAAATCCTTGGCGATGTCCAGGATGAGATCGGTGGTGGTGCTGCTCGGAGGTTCAGGGCTTGCAACGATGACGCTGGCCGCTTCCTGTGCCGGAGCGGTCATCGGAGCAGGCGCTGCTTGCGCGATCTGCGGCGCATCTTGGAGGAAGACGGTGACCGAGCCCGGGGGCATCGCCAAGCCCTCGTCGACGGCGCGGCTCACTTCCGCCGTCAGCTCCACCAGCGAGCGACGCCTGGCGCGTGCAACGTCAGCAGGCTGTCTTGAGCGCGGCTTGCCCATGATCATTCGACTCCACGATGAGGCGCTCCGAGATCCAATCCCATAGGGCCACAATTTCCTCCGCGGCTTTTCCCTCCGGCGCGAATTCGGTCACGCCCAGCCCTGCCCCGAGCGCATCCTGGTGGTCGTTACGCTGCCCAATGAAGGGGAGCGCAAGCACGCCGAGCGAGTTGAGTGACGTGGCAGCTTCACTCAGCCGGCAACCCCGTGTGGGCGTCTGATTGAGGATGAAGGCAAACCGGCGATTGATCCTGCGAATAGCAATCAGCGTAGGTATTGCGGCTTCGATATCGGCCGGGCTCGGACGCGCCGGGATGAGACAAAGATCGGCACTGGCAATGGCGCGCGTTGCCAAGGCATTGTTCGTGGCGGCTGTATCGATGATTGCGAGCCAGACCCCTTCGGCATGGAGGCGGGATATCACCGGTTCGATTTCGGCGGGATCGGCAACGCAATCGACACGCGGATACGAACCAGCTCGCCGCTCTTTCCACTTCGAGATCGTGCCTTGCGCGTCCGCTTCAATGAGAGCGACGCGCTCTCCGCGCTGCATCGCTGCTACCGCCAATCCAGCGGACAGCGTACTCTTACCGCTTCCGCCTTTCTGCGTGACCAGAGCAAGGACGTACATGTTCCGCGCTCTCCTCAAGACGGCAACAACGTGGAACTCAGACGTCGCCGGAAATAATTTTCTTGCAACGCAACAATGCTACCCTAAGTCGCGATTCGCCTCAAGCGATCGCGAGCCTGCTCCGGTAACTTACGTAGCAACATCAGGAATATTGCATCACGCCGTCGTCCACCTTGCCGAAGCGCAGGGAGACGATGTCGAACGCATAGTTCTGGTAGAGCCGCCACGGCTGCTTCGAGCCCTGCTTCGGCATCTTCGCGACCGAACGCTGCACGTAACCGGAGGTGAAATCGAGCGACGGCTGCGCGGTGATCGTGGGATCGTCATTATGCGGCATGCACTGCCGGAAATTGTGCCGATCCATGTAGTTGATGAGCCGGCAGACATATTCGCAGGTGAGGTCGCATTTCAGCGTCCATGATGCGCTGGTGTAGCCGAACGCCGAAGCCATGTTCGGCACGTCGGCATACATCATGCCCTTGTAGGTCAGCGTATCGGCGAAATCGACGGCGCGGCCGTCGACACTGATTTCGAGACCGCCGACGACCTGGAGCACCAGCCCCGTCGCGGTCACGATGATGTCCGCCGCAAGCTCGCTGCCGTCCTTCAGGCGGATGCCGTGGTGCGTGAACGTGTCGATCTCTTTGGTGACCACGGAGGCGCGCTGCTCGCGGATCGCCTTGAACAGATCGCCGTCCGGCACGAGGCAGAGCCGCTGGTCCCAGGGATTGTAGCGCGGCGTGAAATGGGTCGCGACGTCGTAGTCGGAGCCGAGCGCCATCTGCACGCCCTTGAGAACCAGCTCCTTCACCTTCGCAGGGCGGCGCCGGCTGAGCTGGAAGAAGAACATCCCCCACATCACGTTGCGCCAACGGATCAGATGATAGACAAGGCGCGTCGGCAGATTGCGGCGCAACTTGTTGGCGACAGGATCCTGCGCCGGACGCGACACCACATAGGTCGGCGAGCGCTGGAGCATGATGACCTGCGCAGCCGTCCTGGCGAGCTCCGGCACCAGCGTCACCGCGGTCGCGCCCGAGCCGATCACGACGACGCGCTTGCCCGCGCAGTCGATGTCATCGGTCCATTTTTGCGGATGCACGATGCGGCCGGCGAAATCCGCGACGCCCGAAAACTCCGGCGTGTACCCCGCCTCGTATTTGTAATAGCCCGAGCACATGAACAGGAAATTGCAGGTGAAGCGCACGGTTTCGGTCGCGCCCTCGCCCGTGATGCGCTCGGCCTCGACGGTCCAGCGCGCCTCACTCGTCGACCACGCCGCACGCTTGACACGATGGTGGAAGCGGATGTGCTTCTCGATGCGGTTCTCGGCTGCGGTTTCGCGCACATAATTCAGAATCTGCGCTCCGTCCGCGATCGCCTTTGGATCGGTCCACGGCTTGAAGGAATAGCCGAGCGTGAACATGTCGCTGTCGGAGCGGACGCCGGGATAGCGAAACAGGTCCCAGGTGCCGCCGATGCAGTCGCGCCCCTCGAGGATGACGTAGCTCTTGCCTGGGCATTTGGTCTGAAGATGATAGCCCGCGCCGATGCCGGACAAGCCGGCACCGACGATCAGCACGTCGAAATGTTCTTGGGGCATGGTTTCCTCCGCCACCGAGGATTGTCCGCCCGTCGCTGCTCGCCGTCAATCGGCAATCGGCCTCGCAGCAACTGCAAAGCGAGTTGAATTCCATGCGCCGAAACAACGAAGCCCCGGATCACTCCGGGGCTTCGTGTCGATGATCGATGTAATCGGCAGATCAGTACCGATAATGATCGCTCTTGTACGGACCTTCCTGCTTCACGCCGATGTAGTCGGCCTGGTCCTTGCGCAGCTCGGTGAGTTTGACGCCGATCTTGGCGAGGTGCAGGCGCGCGACCTTTTCATCGAGCGACTTCGGCAGCACGTAGACTTCCTTCTTGTACTTGCCGTCCTTGTTGTTGGCGAACAGCTCGATCTGCGCCAGCGTCTGGTTGGTGAAGGACGCCGACATCACGAACGACGGATGGCCCATCGCGTTGCCGAGGTTCACCAGGCGGCCTTCCGACAGCATGATGATGCGGTGCTTATCGGGGAATTCGATCTCGTCGACCTGCGGCTTGATGTTGGTCCACTTCAAGTTACGCAGACCCGCGATCTGGATCTCGTTGTCGAAGTGGCCGATGTTGCAGACGATGGCGCGATCCTTCATCGCACGCATGTGCTCGATGGTGATGATGTCCTTGTTGCCGGTCGCGGTGACGAAGATGTCGGCGCGGGGCGCGGCGTCTTCCATCGTCACGACTTCGTAGCCTTCCATCGCAGCCTGGAGCGCGCAGATCGGATCGACTTCCGAGACCAGCACGCGGCAGCCGGCCTGGCGCAGCGAAGCGGCCGAACCCTTGCCGACGTCGCCGAAGCCCGCGACCATCGCGACCTTGCCCGACATCATCACGTCGGTGCCGCGGCGGATGCCGTCGACCAGCGATTCACGGCAGCCATAGAGGTTATCGAATTTCGACTTGGTGACGCTGTCGTTGACGTTGATGGCCGGCCACAGCAGTGTGCCGGCCTTCTGCATGTCATAGAGACGATGCACGCCCGTGGTGGTCTCTTCGGAAACGCCCTTGATGCTCTTGGCGATCTCGGCGAAGTAGCCCTTCGGCTTTTCCTTGAGCTGCTTCTTCAGAAGCGCGAAGAATACTTCCTCTTCTTCCGAACCCGGCTTGTCCAGGAACTTGGTGTCGCCGTTCTCGGCGCGCAGACCGAGATGAACGTACATGGTGGCGTCGCCGCCGTCGTCGAGGATCATGTTCGGATGACCGCCGCCGTGCCAGTCGAACAGCTTGGCGGTGTAGTCCCAGTATTCGGTAAGGCTCTCGCCCTTGACCGCGAACACCGGAATGCCGGCGGCGGCGATCGCAGCCGCAGCGTGGTCCTGCGTCGAATAGATGTTGCAGGAGACCCAGCGGATGTCGGCGCCGAGCGCGGCCAGCGTCTCGATCAGCACGCCAGTCTGGATCGTCATATGCAGCGAGCCGGCGATGCGCGCGCCCTTCAGCGGCTGCTTCGGGCCGTATTCTTCGCGCGTGGCCATCAGGCCGGGCATCTCGGTCTCGGCCAGCGAGAGTTCCTTGCGACCGAAATCGGCGAGCGAAATGTCCTTGACGATATAGTCGGTGAAGCCGGGCTTCGCGTTCATTGCGGGCGTCCTGTTGTTGAAATTGGTCATTCCGGGACGGCCCGAAGAGCCGTACCCGGAATCTCGATGTGATGACTAAGGATCCCGGGCTCGCTCGCTTGCGCGAGCGCCCCGGAGTGTCGCACGGAAACTAGAGCGCGCGCTTGAGCGGCTCGACGAGATCGGTCTTCTCCCAGGAGAAGCCACCCTCGTTGTCGGGCGTGCGGCCGAAATGGCCGTAGGCCGAGGTGCGCGCGTAGATCGGGCGGTTGAGGTCGAGATGACTGCGGATGCCGCGCGGCGTCAAATCCATCGCCTCTGCGGCGGCCTTCTCGAGCTGGTCCTCCGGCACCTTACCGGTGCCGTGGGTATCGATGTAGATCGACAGCGGTCGCGCCACGCCGATGGCGTAGGCGAGCTGCAGCGTGCAGCGATCGGCGAGACCGGCCGCGACGATGTTCTTGGCGACATAGCGCGCCGCATAGGCGGCCGAGCGGTCGACCTTGGTCGGATCCTTGCCGGAGAACGCACCGCCGCCATGCGGGGCCGCGCCACCATAGGTGTCGACGATGATCTTGCGGCCGGTCAGGCCGGAATCGCCGTCGGGACCGCCGATGTAGAACTTGCCGGTCGGGTTGATGTGCCAGATCGTCTTCGGTGTGATCCAGTCCTTCGGCAGCGCCTCGCGCACATAGGGCTCGACGATGTCGCGAATTTGCTTGGACGAGATGTCCTCGACCAGATGCTGATGCGACACCACGATCTCGCGCACGCCGACCGGCTTGCCGTTCTCGTACTGCACAGTGACCTGGCTCTTGGAGTCCGGGCCCAGCACCTTCTCGCGGCCGGAGTGGCGCGCTTCGGAGATAAGGCGCAGGATCTTGTGGGCGTAGAAGATCGGCGCAGGCATCAGATCGGGCGTCTCGTTGGTGGCGTAACCGAACATGATGCCCTGGTCGCCAGCGCCTTCTTCCTTGACCTCACCCGGCTGGAGCGCATCGACGCCCTGCGCGATGTCGGCCGACTGCGGATGCAGCAGGATCTCGATGTCGGCCTTCTGCCAGTGGAAACCTTCCTGCTCGTAGCCGATGTCCTTGATTGCGGCGCGAACGACACCTTCGATCTGCTCGTTGGTGACGGATGCGGGACCGCGGGTCTCGCCGGCGATCACGACCTTGTTGGTGGTCGCGAGCGTTTCGCAGGCGGCACGAATTTGCCAGGGATCGATGCCGGCTTTCGGCCCTTCGCGGTAGAACAGATCGACGATCTCATCGGAGATCCGGTCGCAAACCTTGTCCGGATGGCCTTCGGACACGGACTCGCTGGTGAAGAGATAGGACGCGCGCATCAGTAACCCCTTAGTTCCGCCACTAGCCGGCGGTCGTTTGCGATGTTTACCCGTGAATTATGTCAATCTCGCCGGCGCGAGATCACGTAGGATTCGTCGTAGAACCAGAGCCCGTTGTACTTGCGCAACACGTCCCTGGCGGCATCCAGAGTCCGGCCGTTTTGAGTCATTTCTGTCAACCGGTCGTCCTCGATCTGGGCGACGTACACCGCCGCATTCCACGCTGCAAAGGCCGTCGAGGTTCCGATAGTGCCCGTCACCTCGTTGGGCAGAGCTTCCATATCATACCTGAAGATCGAACGGTTATCCGCATATGCATTAAAATTTAAGTCGCGGCCCACCGAGCCGAGCTCGTACTTCACTGCGCGCAATAGCTCATGACGGCTCACTGAGAAAGGATTTTCTCCAGGCCAGATCGCCTGGATCATTTCCATGCCCGGATCCTGCCCGTGGGAGTGAATACCGATCAGGCGGCCGCCTGCCCGCAAGGCCCGAGCCAGGGGCGCAATGATCCGTTTTGCCCGAAAATTGACCGACGACAGCGCTCGGTATGGCTGGGATGCAATAACGAGGTCGAAATTAGCCTCGGTCTGGCCCGGCCGCGGAATGGTCGAATCGAGCAGAAACCGCTGGTCTTCGCGGTAGAGCACCAGCACGACGGGCCGCTCATACAGCGGCATGCCCGTGCGCGGGCTGACCGCGGCGCGCCAGTTCTGCTCCAAAAACGGCTTCAGCTCCGCGATCTGCGTCTCGAACTCGCCCGAGGAAGCGCCCCGCAGGGGAACGTCGTGCCAGACGGTCGCGGCGGCCGCCGCGGGCGATGCCGGCGTGAGCCAGGGCGCCTCCGAGTAGAACATGTTGGTAAAGACGAACACCGAAGCCGGATGCTCGAAAATGCGATCCGGCACCTTCTCCAGCGTCAGGCGGAGGTCCTCGAGGCTGAGCTCCTTGCCGGCGACATAGAACGGCATGTGCGGAAAGCGCTGGTGCATCGAGCGCAGCACGCGCGCCAGCACCGTGCCGTCGCCGACGCCGGCGTCGAACACGCGCAACGCCGGGGGCCGGGGATGGATGCTGGCAAGCTCCAGCGCCACGCGCTCGGCGATCACCCGCTTCTCACTGCAAGTGTGGACGAACAGCAGGTACTTCTGGCGGTTCTCGAAAAAGCGGAAATTGCCGCGCGGATCGCGCTTTTCCGGCGGCACCTGAAGTCCCCGCGGTGGCGGCACGCCGCCGGCCATCGATGCCGCCATGTAGGCCTGGATCCGGTCCAGCGTATCGATGGTGATGCGCTTGCCCTCGCGCAGGCGGTGCACGAGCTTCCCATCGTTCACCGCGCGCCGGCCAAACGTCGATTCCGCCATGTCCGCCTTGCGGCAGAACTCGGTGATTTGGCTCAGGATTTCGTCGTTTTTCATCAATGGGACGCGGTGGGCAGAGTGGTTGGGTACAGCCTCCTAGCAAAATCTGCCCACTGAGGGAATAGGGGATCGAGGTGCCCGGGTTCGCCGTTGTGCACAACAGCGAGGCCGTGAACCACCCTCCCTTGCCGGGCAACAAACAGGTTCCTCTCCTCTACGGAACCACCGCCATGCGCCGCCTCCTCGTCGCGCTCTGCCTGCTCGCTGCAACCCTGTGGTCGGCGCCCGCTTTTGCGCAGGCGCGCAGCCAGCTTGGGCCGCTCTGCACCACCGACACCACGCCGGCGGACCAGATGATCGACGCCTGCACCAAGATCATTGCGCTGAAGGTGTTCAAAGGCGAGCAGCTCGCGACTGTCTACTTCTGGCGCGCGGTGGGCTGGAACAAGAAGGGCGATTACGCCAAGGTCATCACTGACGCCACGGAAACGATCCGGCTCCAGCCGAACCAGGCGGCCTATAACCTCAGGGGATCGGCCTACTACGACAGAGGCGAGTACGAGATCGCGATCACCGATTTCGACGACGCGCTGAAGCTGGGCCCGCCGAGCGGCATCATCTTCCACAATCGCGGCAATGCCTGGCGCGGCAAGGGCGACTACGCCAAAGCCATTGCCGATTACGATATGTCGATCAAGGCCGATCCCAGATCGGCGTTCTCGTTCCAGAACCGCGGCATCGCGAAGGAGGCACTTGGCGATCTCGACGGCGCGCTGGCCGACATCAACCAGGCGATCCGGCTCGACCCGACGCTGCCGCAGCCACTGATCAACCGGACCGCGATCTGGCGTGTCAGAGGCGATTACGATCGCGCGATTGCCGACGGCAGCGAGGCGATCCGGCTCGCGAAGGAGAAGCCGCCCGCCAACATCATGACGCCGCCGAACAGCGTGCTGGTCTCGGGCTACACCCATCGCGGGCTGGCCTATGAGGCGAAAGGCGACTACGCGCACGCGAGGGACGACTACAAGGCGACGCTGGCGATCGTGGCTTCCGATGCCGGCAGCAAGGCCAACCAGGCCACCGCAAAGGTGCGGCTGTCGCTGGTCACGGACGCAAGCGTGTCGATCCCGCGCGATGCCCCGTCACCAGTGACGCAGCCGGCGCAGGCGCCTTCTCCGCAGCAGACGGGTGCGGCGCCGCTCCCCTCACCTGCTCCGGCCGCGCGCGGCACGCGCATGGCGTTGATCATCGGCAACGGCGCCTATGCGCATGTCAAGGCACTGCCCAATCCGCCCAATGACGCGCGCGCCGTGGCCAGGAGCCTGCGCGACATCGGCTTCACTGTGTCCGAAGGCGTCGATCTCGACCGCGCGGCGATGCAGAAGATTACGCGTGACTTCTTGCGGGAGGCGGCGCGGGCGCAGGTCGTGGTGGTCTACTATGCCGGCCACGGTGTGCAGGTCGACGGCCGCAACTATCTCATTCCCGTCGACGTCGAACTCAAGCCGGGCGCGAGCATGACGGACGCGATGATCGACATGGACACGATCATGGCTGGCCTCGACGACCAGGTCCGCACCAATATTTTGATCTTCGATGCCTGCCGCAATAATCCGATGGCACAGCAGGTTGCATCAGCCGGCGCCAGCCGCGCCATCGAGGGTGCCTCGGGCCTCGCAGCGCCAACGAGCCTGGGAGCCGGCGTGACGCTCGGCGCCGGCACGCTGATCGCCTTCGCCACTGCGCCGGGGCAGGTCGCACTCGACGGCGAAGGCGCCAACTCGCCGTTCTCCGCCGCCCTCTCGCGCCATCTCGGCACGCCCGGCCTGGAAGTGCAGCAGATGCTGACACGGGTGCGGGCCGAAGTGGTCTCGAGCACGAAGAACAAGCAGGTGCCGTGGTCGAACTCGTCGTTGCTGGGCGAGGTTTATCTGGCGGAGAAGTGAGGCACCGGCGAACGCGCTAAAATTGCAACAGCCAGCTAGATAGTCAAACACAACCTGCGGCTGCTCTGTCCCACTGGATATCGTTATCTTAAGATGCCCGGTAACATCGAACATCAGTGGACTGGTTGCTGGGGGATTTCGTGAGAAAGTTCATTGCCGCCGTTGGCGTGATCCTGCTTGCCATATTCGGGGCGCAACCCGGCTTTTCTCAAGGGGCTCCGTCCAGCGAAGCGGCGCGGAAGGCCGAACTGGCCGCTGCGTGGCAGGCGGCCGGCAATGCTGGCACCGCCGGTCCCGCTGACGTTCCCCTGATCGACCAGGCAAGTTTGAAAATCCCGGCCGGCGACTTCTTCGTGCCGAAGGCCGAAGGGGCGCGGGTCATGCGCGCACTCGGCAACACGGCTCACGATGCGAATTTTGTCGGTCTTGTCCTCGGCACCCGGCAGAACGATCGGTGGCTGGTCGTCGTCAACTACATCAAGGAAGGTTACATCAAGGATGACGCCGCCAAGGATTGGAATGCCGATGACCTGCTGAAGAATCTCAAGGAGGGCGTCGACGAGTCTAACAAGGATCGTGCCGCGCGCGGATTTCCCGAGATGGAAGTGATCGGCTGGATCGAGCCGCCGAAATATGATGCCGTGTCGCACCGCCTGGTGTGGTCGGTTCTCGGCAAGGACAAGGGCGCACCGGATGACGTCCGCAAAGACGTCAACTACAACACCTACGCGCTGGGACGCGAAGGCTATTTCAGCCTGAATCTTCTTTCCGACTCCACGCGGATCGCGACCGACAAGGCGGCGGCCCACGAGCTGCTCGCCAACCTCTCCTATCAATCCGGCAAGCGCTACGAGGACTTCAGCGCCTCGACCGATCGCATCGCCGAATACGGATTGCTCGCGCTGGTCGGCGGCGTCGCGGCGAAGAAGCTCGGCCTGCTTGCCGTGCTGCTCGCCTTCGTGCTCAAATTCGCCAAGGCGATTTTCATCGGCGCGGCCGTGTTCGGTGCCGGCGCTATGAAATTCTTCCGTCGTAAGCCGCGGGACGATTCGGCCGGCGGCGCGGCATGAAGACTCTCTTTCTGCTGCTGTTCTCCGGCCTGAAATGGGGAAAGCTCGCCACCAGCGGCGGCACCATGCTGCTGTCGCTCGCGGTCTACGCGACGATATGGGGCTGGCGCTATGCGGCGGGATTCATCGCGCTGCTGTTCGCGCACGAGATGGGGCACTACGTCGCCGCGCGGCAGCGCGGCCTCGATGTCGGCGCGCCGGCCTTCATTCCGTTCGTCGGTGCGTGGATTGCGCTCAAGGATAGGCCGATCGACGTCGAGACGGAAGCCTATGTGGCGATCGCGGGCCCGGTGGTCGGCACCGTCGCCGCGCTGGCGGTGTATCTCTGGGCGAGATCGGAAGACAGCGGGCTCTTGCTCGCGATCTCCTATGCCGGGCTGTTCCTAAATCTCTTCAACCTGCTGCCGATCTCGCCGCTCGACGGCGGCCGGGTGACGGCCGTCCTCAGCCCGCGGATCTGGTTCGTCGGCGTGCCGATCCTGGTTGCACTGATGCTTTATAGGCCAAGCCCGATGCTCCTCATCGTGGCGATCCTGGCGGCCCCGCAACTGATCAGCGCGTGGCGCTACGATCCTCACGCGCCGGAAAACGTCGCCTATTACGGCGTGCCGCTCCAGACCAAGCTCGAATATGGCGGCGCGTATCTGGCACTCGCAGCCCTGCTCGCGGTCATGACCTATGACGTCCACGAGATGCTGGGGCCGATGATGCGGTCGGCGCCGTAGTTAAGCTCGCCGCGCTTGGTGCTCGACGCCCACAGGTGTCATCGCCCGGCTTGACCGGGCGATCCAGCACTCCAAGACGTCAGTGATTCACCGAGAAGCCACGGCGTACTGGATGCCCCGCCTTCGCGGGGCATGACAGCAGCCACGTGGCAACTTAGTTGCCCCACACTTCCTTCGCGATCTCGACCGCAAGGCTGAGCTTGGCCCACTGCTCCTCTTCGGAGAGGACGTTGCCCTCCTCCGTCGAAGCAAAACCGCACTGCGGGGAGAGTGCAAGCTGCTCCAGCGGGGCGAACTTGGCGGCTTCTTCGAGACGGCGCTTGATCGCGTCCTTGTTCTCGAGCTCGCCGAACTTCGAGGTGATGACCCCGACCACGATGACCTTGTTGCCCTTGGGCAGGAAGCGCAGCGGCTCGAAGCCACCGGCGCGGTCGCTGTCGTATTCGAGGAAATAGCCGTCGTAATTGGTGCCGGCGAGCATGGTCTCGGCCACGGGCTCGTAGCCGCCTGAAGAAATCCAGGTCGAACGGAAATTGCCGCGGCAGACATGCGTCGTCACCACCATGTCGGCGGGCTTCTCGGCCAGCGCGTAGTTGATGACGCGCGCGTAGATCTGCTGGAGGCCCTCGGGATTGTCGCCGCGCTCGCGCGCCTTCTGCAATTCGTCCGGCGAGCAGAGATAGGCCCACACGGTGTCGTCGAACTGGAGATAGCGGCAGCCGGCGTCGTAGAACGCCTTCACGGCCTTGCGATAGGTCTTGCCAAGGTCCTCGTAGAAGGCGTCGAGATCGGGATAGACGTCCTTGGAGATCGCCTTGCGGCCACCGCGGAAGTGCAGCACCGCCGGCGACGGGATCGTCATCTTGGCGGTGACGTGGGCCTGGTCGGTGACCTTCTTCAGGAAGCGGAAGTGATCCAGCATCGGATGGTCGTCGGGAAAGTCGAGCTTGCCGATCACCCGCACCGCGTCATGCCGTGTCTCGACGCCCGCAAACTGGATGCCCGTGTCGGGGTGGAACATTTCGCAACCGGTGAGCTTGGCCAGGAAGTCGAAATGCCACCAGGAGCGGCGGAATTCACCGTCGGTTGCGAGCTTCAGGCCGATCGAGGCCTGCTTGTGCACGACCTTCTCGATCTCCATGTCCTCGATCTTGCGCAGATCGTCGGCCGAGATCTCGCCCTTCTCCAGCCTGGCGCGGGCTTCCTTGATCTTGGCGGGGCGCAGGAGGCTGCCGACCTCGTCGGCGCGGAAGGGGGCTTTGGTTCGCTGCATTTCTTTTAACTCCCGGGAGTTTCTAGTGGGCGGCCGCTCCGGCGACGCCAAGATGGCGCTCCAGGACCGACGGGTCGGCCTTCAGCGCGGCGCTCGGGGCGTCGTGGACGATCGTTCCGCGCTCCAATATCACAACACGGTCGGCCAGCCCCAGAATCTTTTGGGCATTCTGCTCGACGATGATCGAGCAGATCCCGCCCGCCCGGGTGATGGTCCCGATCGCCTTCAAGAGCTCCTCGACGATGATGGGGGCAAGGCCCTCGGTCGGCTCGTCCAGGAGAAGCACTTTCGGGTTGAGGGTCAGCGCGCGGCCGATCGCCAGCATCTGCTGCTCACCGCCGGAGAGCTGGTTGCCAAAGTTGCTCCGCCGCTCCTTCAGCCGCGGGAACATCTCGTAGACCCTCTCGACGGTCCAGGGACCGGACTGGGCCACCGCGGTCATGTTCTCTTCCACCGTGAGCGAGCGGAAGATGTTGCGCTCCTGCGGCACCCAGCCGATGCCGGCGCGCGCGCGCTGGTCGGGCCGCAAGGTCGTGACGTCGGTACCGGCCAGCCCGACAGTGCCGGAGAAGCGGCGGGTCACGCCGACGATCGAGTTGATCAGCGTGGTCTTGCCGGTGCCATTGCGCCCCAACAGTGCCAGCACCTGCCCCTCGGCGAGGCGCAGGCTGATATTCGGCAGCACCACTGCCTCGCCGTAGCCGGCGCGAAGCGAGTCGATCGCGAGCAGGTCAGACATTGACCGCCTCCTCGCCGAGATAGACCGCCTTGACCTGCGGATCGCGCGCGACCTGCTCGGGCGGGCCTTCGGTGAGCAGCGCGCCGGAGACCAGGACAGAGATGCGGTCGGCGAAGGAGAACACGAGGTCCATGTCGTGCTCGATCAGCAGCACCGTGACGTCGCGCGGCAGGCTGCCGACGACGGCGAGAATGTCGTGGCGTTCGCTCTCGGGCACGCCGGCGGCGGGCTCGTCCAGCAGCAGCACGCGCGGCTTGGCGGCGATCGCGACCGCGATCTCGAGCAGGCGCTGCTTGCCGTAAGGCAGCGTCACGGTCTGTTCGTTTATGACGTCGAGCAGGTGGAAACGCGTCAGGAGGTCGGCGATCTCGCCGTTGACGTCGCTGCGCGTGCCCATCCGCCGCCACCAGTCGCCGCCATGGCCGAGGCGCTCGGAAACCGCGAGACCGATGGTCTCGAGCGGGGTCAGGTCGGGATAGAGCTGGTTGATCTGGAAGGTGCGCGACAGGCCGCGCAACACGCGCTTGTGCACGGGCAGATCCGTGATGTCCTGGCCTTCGAGCAGGATGCGGCCAGAGTTCGGCTTCAGCACGCCGGTGAGCTGGTTGATCACCGTGGTCTTGCCGGCGCCGTTCGGACCGATCAGCGCGTGGCGGGCGCCCTGCTCGATCTTCAAGGACAGATCACGGGTGACGCGCAGACCGCCGAACTGCTTTTCGAGGTTTTGGGTTTCGAGCGCGATGGTCATGCGTCGTTCTCCGGCACGGCGACGACGGCCTTGCGCCCGGCTATCTGCCTGATGACCAGATTGGGCACATACAGCACCCAGCGATGCAGGCGCTGGCGGCCGACCAGCACGATCACGACCAGCACGAGGCCGATCCAGAACTGCCAGTATTGCGGGGTGATGGTGGAGAATAACTCCTGGAGCATGCGAAACAGCACCGCGCCGACCAGCCCGCCATAGAGATAGCCGGTGCCGCCGATGACGAGCACCAGCATCAGATCCGCCGAGCGCTCGAAGGCGAACACGTCGAGCGAGGCGATCGCGGTGGTTTGGGTGAATAGCGCGCCTGCGATGCCGGCATAGAACGCCGCGAGCGTGTAGATCGCGATCAGGCGGCGGTTGACGGGGATGCCGATCGCGGCCGCGCGCAGCGGATTGTTCTTGATCGCGCGCAATGACAGCCCGAACGGGGAATGCACGACGCGGCGGGCGAACAGGAACAACAGGAACAGCACGGCGAGCGAATAGAAGAAGCCGGTCTTGCCGAACATGTCGAACGGGATCTCACCAAAGATCGGCTGCATCTCGATGCCTTGCAGCCCGTCGGTGCCGCCGGTGATGTTGGAGAAGCGTTCGGCCAGCGCTTCCAGCAGCAACGCGATGCCGAGCGTCACCATCAGCCGCGTCAGATCGACGCCGCGGATCACCAGGAAGCTGGTGGCAAAGCCGAGCACCATCGCGACAAGGCCGGCGACGACAAGCGCCAGCACGGGCTCGTTGATGATCCCGTGCAGCGCAAGAAGCCCCGCCGCGTAGGCGCCGACGCCGAAGAAGGCGGCATGGCCGAGCGAGACGATGCCGGCATAGCCGAGGACGAGATCGAGCGACATCGCAAACAGCGCCAGCCGCAGGATGTCGGTCATGATCAGGTAGCGCGTGGGAAATGCGAAGCCGCAGGCCAGTACGATCAGCCAGAAAGCGGCCTCGCCATAGTGCCAACGTGCCTGGCGCTGGGCGTGGTAGCCGACGTCGGAGGAAGCGCTCATCAGCGAACTCAACGCGCGGCCGTGCGGCCGAACAGGCCGTTCGGGCGCCAGATCAGGATCACGATCATCATGGTGTAGATCACAAAAGGTCCCATCTTCGGCACGTAATATTTGCCGGCGACGTCGCCGATGCCGAGCAGAAGCGAGGCCAGAAATGGCCCAGTGATCGAGGACGAGCCGCCGACGGTGACCACGATCAGGAAGTAGATCATGAACTTCAGCGGAAAGTACGGGTCGAGGCCGAGGATCTCGGCGCTCAGCGCGCCACCAAGGCCGGCGAGCCCGCAACCGAAGGCAAATGTAAAGGCGAACACCTGCGGCACGTTGATGCCGAGGCCGCTCGCGGCACGGGGATCATCGACCGCGGCGCGCAGGCGGCTGCCGAACCGCGTCTTGGCCAGCACCATCTGGAGACCGATGGTGAGCAGCCCGCAGATCACGATGATCATCAGCCGATAGCGGCCGATGCCGACGCCGAACACGTCGAACTGGCCCTGGAGCGCAGCCGGCAGGTTGATGAAGACCCGCGACGAACCCTGGATGTAATCGACGGCCGCGACCGACATGAACGTCAGGCCGATGGTGAACAGCACCTGGTCGAGATGACTTCGCGCATAGAGGTGTCGGTACAGCGTGCGCTCGAGCACGATGCCGATCGCAGCAGAGGAGACGAAGGCAAGCGGCAGTGCGGCGAAGAATGGCCAGCCCATCCGATTGACCAGCACCATGCAGACATAGCCGCCCGCCATTGCGAAGGCGCCATGGGCGAGGTTGACGAAGTTCATCAGGCCGAGCGTGACCGCGAGCCCGCAGGCCAGCACGAACAGCAGCATGCCGTAGGCAACGCCATCGAACAGGTTGGTGAGGATTGAGGTCATCGTCTCAGCTTAGAGTTATCGTCATGGCCGGACTTGTCCCGGCCATCCACGTTCTTGGTTCGGCCCTCGCGTGGATGCCCCGGTCAAGCCCGGGCATGACGAGAGTGGCGGGCGAGATCCCCGATGCGCGCTAATGCGCGCTCGGGGGATGACGCGCTTTCGCGCGTCACTTCTTGGTCTTGCCGAGATCCTTGACGGCCTCGAAAGTCGCGAACTCGACATTGTAGAGCTCGCCGTCGACCTTCTCGACCTTGCGGATGTAGATGTTCTGCACGATGTCGCGGGTCTCGGGATCGATCGAGATCGGGCCGCGCGGGCTCTCCCACTTCTGGCCCTTCATGGCCTCGACCAGCTTGGTGCCGTCGGTGTCGCCATTGGTCTTCTTCAGGGCTTCGTAGATGAGGTGAATGCCATCATAACCGCTCACCGCCATGAAGCCCGGACGGGTGCCGAAGGCCTTCTTGTAAGCCGCGACAAAATCCTTGTTCATCTGCGAGGGATGCGCCGCGGAATAGAGGTGAGCGGTGACCGTGCCGAGCACGGCGTCGCCCATGTTGTTGAGGAGGTCGTCGTCGGTGACGTCGCCGGGTCCGATCACCTTGATGCCGGCCTTGTCGAGGCCACGCTCGGCATATTGTTTCATGAAGTTGCCGCCCTGGCCAGCCGGTACGAACACGAAGATCGCGTCGGGTTTTGCGTCCTTCATGCGCTGGAGGAACGGTGCGAAATCGGGATTGGCGAGCGGCGTCTTCACCTCCTCGACCACCTCGCCGCCGCCGGCGGTGAAGTTCTGCTTGAAGAAGTTGAGCGCATCATTGCCCGGCGCATAGTCCGAGGTCAGCGTCGCCACCTTCTTGATGCCGTTTTTCACCGCCCAGTCGGCGATGATGGTGGAGGACTGCGCCAGCGTGAAGCTGGTGCGCACGATATAGGGCGAGCGCTCGGTGATGATGGAGGTGCCGGCCGCCATCACGACTTCCGGGATCTTGGCCTGCGTGGCGAGCGGCGCGGCCGCGAGGGCGGCCGGCGTCACGCCAAAGCCGGCGATGAAATTGACCTTGTCGTTGACGATCAGCTCCTGCGCGGCCGTCTTGGTCTTGTCCGGCACCGCGCCGTCGTCCTTGAGGATGATCTCGATCTTCTTGCCGGCGACGGTGTCGCCCTTCTGCTGCATGTAGAGCTTGATCGCGTTCTCGATCTGCTTGCCAGTCGAGGCCTGGCCGCCGGTCATCGGCAGGATCAGACCGACCTTGACACTGTCTTCGGCCTTGGCCGGCACGACGGCCGCAAGGCCCGCGACCGCCGCAACGGCAGCGGCCCAAGCAGCCTTATGAGACAGTTGGTTGCGTTCGAACATCAGACGTCCCTCCCCTTCATTCCTGATCTCTTGTGCGCCGGACCGAGTGCCCGGTCCTTGCCTTAATACTAGCTCACGCACGCGTGATGTCGCGCGCCACATGGCGTCTTTCGCGCCCTTATTGTCAATCGGACGTTTGGCGACCATTCGGCGCAAGCCGAGCGTTCCGATTGCCGACAGCAGGAAGCGATGTCGGGGTTACGGCGGGGTAACCCGGGCATCACGATCGCGGTCACCGTCATTTGTACGATTGTACAAATAAAATGGACCTGTCAACGAAAAAGCCCGCTCGCGACCAAGCCGCTTTGTCGCGAGCCCTCACCACAGTCTAGAAACGCGGCCAGCGGAGTGGATGGAGGATTTCGTCTTTCATTTGCAGATTTTGAACATCGGAGAGGCCTGGGCCGGCACGACTCGGTAGCTAATTACCTACCTCGAATAAGTCTATTTTACCCTGTTGAAGGCTACTCTCCCGGCGCCAGCCTGACCCGGCGTCCAACACGACTGACCTCGCGCGCGCCCGTACAATGCCCAAATCCTTCCGTTCCCTCCTGATCCTCCTCGCGCTCTCCGCGGGGCTGTCCGGCTGCGGCACCGTCAACGAAAAGCTCTCATCCGGAATGGGCGACTATGTCCCGCAATGGGCTGGGGGCTTGCCGTCGGACGCCCCGCCGCGGGCCGGCACGCCGCAATACGATGCCTACATGAAGGAGCGCGAGCGCAAGCGGCTGTTGCCGGCGGCCGATCGCGAAAAGGAAGAGCAGGCGCAGAAGGGCGCAACGGGCTCGGCGTCCGGCACCGCGGTGCGTTAGGTCGCGTCCCCCGCCGCCTGCGGGGAGAGGTGAAGCAACATCAATCCATGAACACCACGGTCTTGCGGCCGTTGAGGATGACGCGGTCGTCGAGGTGGTGGCGGATCGCACGCGCCAGCACGCGGCGCTCGATGTCGCGGCCCTTACGGACGAGATCCTCGGGCGTGTCGCGATGGCTGATGCGCTCGACGTCCTGGTCGATGATCGGGCCTTCGTCGAGGTCGCGCGTGACGTAATGCGCGGTGGCACCGATCAGCTTGACGCCGCGCTCATGGGCTTGGTGATAGGGTTTTGCGCCCTTGAAACCCGGCAGGAACGAGTGATGGATGTTGATGCAGCGTCCCGACAGATTCGCCGAGAGATCGTCGGACAATATCTGCATGTAGCGGGCGAGCACGACGAGATCGGCCCCGGTCTTGGCGACGAGGTCCAGTATCTGCGCCTCCTGCTCGCGCTTGGTCTCTTTCGTGACAGGCAGATAGTGGAACGGGACCCCGCCGAAATCGAGCCCGGCATAGACCTCGCGCGGATGATTGGAGACGATTGCAGCCAAATTCATCGGCAGCTCGCCGGTGCGCCAGCGATAGAGGATGTCGACCAGGCAGTGGTCGGATTTCGACACCAGCAGCATCACCTTGCGATGCGCGGCGCGGTCGCGCATCTGCCATTCCATGCCGAAACGCTCGGCTATCGCGGCGAAGCCGGTCTGGAGCGCCGACAGCTCCACGGCGAGATCGGCCGCGGTGAACACCACCCGCATGAAGAACTTCTTGGTCTCGACGTCGTCGAACTGCTGGGCGTCGAGAATGTTCTGTCCGTTATGGGCCAGGAAGGTCGACACCGCCGAGACGATGCCGGGACGATCCGGACAGGACAGGGTCAGGACATATTGATGATCGGGCATGGGCCTTGATGAAGGTTTGGGCAGCGGCTGAGGAACGACCGCGATTTGCGCCCTGCTCTATCACCGACCCCACCTTGCGCCAATCCCGGCCACAGAGTCAGGATGAACGTACCATTGCGATTTATCACCGGAGCACACCCATGGCCGACCGCTTGAACGGCTACCGCATCCTGATCCTGGAAACGCGCGAGGAGGCGCAGTTTTCGAAGCTGCTGGCCGAGCAAGGCGCCGAGGTCGTGCAGTGCCCGATGTTCACCATCCAGGATGCACCGGACCCCGCCCCGGTCGAGGCCTGGATCCGCCGCGCCATCGACAGGCCCTTCGACGATCTCGTGCTGATGACCGGCGAAGGGCTGCGGCGGATCATGAAGCTCGCACGCGAGTGCGGGTCCGACCAGGCCTTTGTCGCGGCACTCGCCAAGTCGCGAAAATTCACCCGCGGGCCAAAGCCCGGCAAGGCGCTGCGCGAGGTTGGGCTGGAGGCGCAGCAGACCACAGAGAAGCCGACAACCGAAGGCGTGATCGAGATGCTAGCGAAGCTCGACCTGAAGGGGCGGCGCCTCGGCTTGCAGCTTTATCCGGACAAGGACCACGGAGCGCTGATCGGCGCGCTCTCGGCGCAAGGCGCCGAGGTCGATACGGTGTTGCCTTACGTCTACGATCCAAAGGCTGCGGACACCAGCATCGTCACCGCCATCGACGACATGGCCGAAGGGCGGATCGATTCCATCGCGCTGACCAATCTCGGCCAGGTCCGCCGGCTGATCGAAGCCGCGAAGGCCCACGGCAGCGAGGCGAAGCTGCGCGCAGGACTCGAGCGCACGCTGATCGCGTCGGTCGGACCTGCGGTCTCAGGCGAACTCGCGGCGCATGGCCTGCAACCCGACATCGTGCCGGCGGAGGACGCCTATTTCATGCGCCCGCTGATCTCGGCGATGGCCGTGGCGCTGGCGGAGAAGAAGCCGAAAGTGTCGGTAAAGTGAAAATCTTCAGCAGGGTCGTGCGGGAGCAGGATTCTATCCACGCACGACACGATACACGCACGCATTTCCTTCGACGCCGCGGAGAGGTGCATCGAACTCAATGACGGCGTGACCGGCGAGGAGACCGCTGACGCCCGGCGCCGAATAAAGCGCTTCCGAGACACAGATTTCGCCGGCATCGGCCAGCGCTTGCACGCGCGCCGCAACATTCACAGTCTGCCCGAAGTAGTCCAGATTTTCGTTGAGGGTCACGGCAATCGACGGACCACAATGCGCTCCGATCTTGAGGATGATGCTCGGATCACCGTGCTCGCTGTTGTAGCGTTCTATTTCTCCGAGCATATGCAGCGCCGCGGAGACCGCGTCTGTCGGGCGGGAGAAGACCGCCATCACGGCGTCTCCGATCGTTTTGACGATGGCGCCCGAATGCTCCTGGACGGTCGCTCCCAGCAAGGCAAAAAGCTCGCGGACCAGGGCATAGGCATTCAGATCGCCGAGACGCTCGTACATTGCGGTCGAACCCTTGAGATCCGTGAACAGCAAGGTTACCTGCCGGATGCCCAGGCCTTCCCGCTCGTCGACGCGTTCCGAGCGGAACAGGCGGCGGAAGGTATGCCGCGCAAGCAACATGCCTCCGGACATATACGGTTCGAACTCGAGCGCAGGCTTGGTCGTCTGGGCCAGGACTTCGGCCGGCCAATTGATCAGGAGCAATGAGCCACGCACTGCGCCGGAGTTCTCCACGTCGATCACAATGGGGCCCGGTGGGACGGCGGACAGAGAAGGCGAAAAACGCCGCCCATCATATCGGACTCGCAGGACGGTCGGCGCAGTTGCGGGTTCGCCTGCGACCGAGACCAGGAATGCAGCCTGCGTTTGGACGTTGACGCCGGCCAGGGCACCGGGACCGAGCTCGGCGCGAAGAGTGGTGGTCGAGCCGGGCGGCAAGAACGCGAGTCCGCGAACCAATCCCTGCAGGAAATCGAGAAATCGGACCTGCTGGCCGGGCAAGCGCGCGTCGCCCAAGAAACGAAGCTTCCAGTGGAAATCCTCGACCGAGAGGGAATGAGGATCATGAAATGGAAGCCGCCGGAGTTGCGGCGAGACCGTAAACGTAACCTCAATGAAATCGTCGAGGTCGGTTTCACCGCTGACGTCGCATAGGCCGCAAACGTAATGGGTCTTCAGGGTGCGCAGAGCGCCAAAGCTGTCGAGCACCATGCCGGATTGGGGACAAACAACGTCCCAACTCATCTCGAACAACCCACTCCTTGTCGCGTGGAGAAACAGGTCGATGCTTTCCGCCTCGGTGATGGTCCGATCACGCGCGAACGCAAGAGGGTTGATCCGGTAGAGGGAGAGATCGTCACCGCTCCTGATGAGCGTTTCAAATTTCGAGATCACGCGTGGGCTCCAGGATCGGGCCTGCTCAATCTCGGTCATCTTGCTTTCGAGGAGCCGCTCCTGGATGTTGGTCATTGTGCGCCCTGGGTCATTGCAATGTCATGAGCAGGAATGGCCGTGGTTCAAACTGATGCGCATGTCACGCGGCCACCGATCTCCGCGATGGCAACAGCGCCGGCGGAGAGGAAGCCGCGGATTGCAGCGCGTTGAGCGCAGCATTTGCGCCGCCAACCAAGCAACGATGCTTAGCCTGCCACCTGCGAGGCGGCCGACATCAACTCCTGCGGGCTCGGCATGCCGAACATGCGCTGGCCGCCTTCAGGAACCTCGGTAAAGGTCCAGCGCACGATCCCTTCCCGATCGAGCAAGAACTGGCCAAACAGCTGGCCCTGGCCGGTTGCCGCCATGCGCTGATCGGCTTCCATCATCTGGTAGCCATCCTTGTTGTTGAGCTGCTCGGCAGCCGCCAAACGATTCATCGGCCCGGACAATTCGCCGGGAATGTCGACTTGCATGCTCATGACCACGTCCATGCCCACTTTGCGCGGCCATTCGGTTTCCTTCTCCGTGAACTCTAGATTGGGTAGGCCGAATGCGCGGTGCGAGACCCGCTCGGGATCGGACGCGGCGAGCAGATTGGGCAATGGATGATAGCGGAAGTAGAGCCGCGCACGCTCGATCGGCGTATTGACGACCGTAAGACTTTCGACACCCTTGTCGCGCAGAGCCGTATCAAGCTGCGCCTGTGCCGCAATATGGCGGCGGCAGAACGGGCAGTGCAGGCCCCGAAACAGGCCGACCAATATCGGACTCTGCCCGCGAAAATCCTCGAGCGCGATCTTCCCTTCGCGCGTGATGGCGTCCAGCACGATGTTCGGTGCGCGATCACCCGGTTGGAGCAGTCCATCGACATGACGTTCTGACATGATTGAACTCCTTCACATGGCCTAGTCAAGAAATGGCAGTACGATCAATCCAGCGGGATCAAGCCCGTGCCTGGTGCAGACGTCATCCGCCAGTGCGAAATACCGCTCGGCCTCGGGCATGTTGCCGCGATCAAGGTTCAGCGTCGCGAGACCATCGTAGCACGGAAAGAGCTGCTGCGGCTCGCCGGTTTCGCTCGCGACCTCGATGGCCTCATTGTAGCAGCGGGCGGCCTGATCGGGCCGGAAATGGCATTGATGGATTTGCCCGAGCACGATCAAGGGCACGGAGAGATGCTCGCGCTGATCTAGCGCACGGTCGATTTCGATCGCCTTTTCGGCAGCCGGCACCCCCTCCTCGGTGCATTTGTCCGTGAAGGTGCAACAGGCAACGGCAAAATTGGCAAGAAGGCGCGCCTGGAACCCGAGATCGCCGATCCGACGCGCGACATCGAGTCCGCGCCGGCAAACCTCCACGGCTTTCGCCGGGTCGACAATCGTGTAGAGCACACCGAGATTGGTGTAGCCGCGGCAGGTCACGTTGAGGAGACCGGCGGCCTCGGCTGCTGCGACACTTTGCTCCACCTCGCGCACCGCCTCCTGGTGTCGTCCAAGCCGCGCCAGTGCAACCCCCTTGGTGTTGAGCGCCTCCGCAATGGCGCGCGCCGCCTCGAGTCGGGCTTGCCTGTCGGCGTCCGCCGGCACGCATCGGGCATAGCCAAGCGCCTCGTCCGCCCATCTCGCGGCGGCCACGTGATCGCCCGTGCGAAACGCGAGACGGCCGCGCTCTTGCAGCAGATGCGCCCACTCGATGGGCGCGTCGGCCCCTCCAAGCAGCTCGGCCGCCTCGGCGTAATGCGCCTCTGCCTTGATCCGCTTGCCGGCGTCCCACAACAATCGGCCAAGCTTGCGGAGAATTCGCGCTTCGCCGATGCGGTCCTTCGCATTGCGATGACCTTCCAGTGCACTCTGGTAGTGCTCCTCGGCAGTGATTCTCCGGCCTGCCGCGGCACACAGCTCCGCGATCCGCTCGTACAGAACCAGGCGTTCGGGCTCCCGTTCCCCGCCGGCCAACAACACGGCGAGCGCCTGCTGGTAGAAGCGGATGGCATCGTCATTGGCATAGGTCGCGCGGGCGCGATCGCCGGCCGCGCGCAGATAACGCGCACCTTTCGGCTTGCTCGCGCTCAGACTGAAATGATGTCCGAGCAGGATGAGGTCTTCGAGCCGCTCGGGCTCGTTGCCATAGAGCCGCTCCAGCGCGGCACCAATCCGTCCATGGAGCTCGATCCGGCGCTGCAAGAGCAGGTTTTGATAGATCACGTCCTGAAGCATGGTTTGCGTAAAGCGATAGGATCGCAGCGAGATCGGGTTCGCGCCCGCGACCTCCTCGACAATCTCGGCATCGCACAGGAGTTCGAGCCCCGCTTCCACCTTCGTCCGCTCGGATGCCGTCGCACCGAGAAGAGCCGCATCAAAACGCGGGCCGATCACCGCGGCCTCCTGGGCCAACCGGCGTACTTCATGCGGCAGCCGGTCCAGGCGCGCCAGTAACAGGGCCTGAATGCTTGCCGGGATATCGGCGGCGGCTTCATCCGACTTGATCCGCCACCGTGAGCCGTCACGCCCCAAGGCGCCAGCTTCGATGAGACCACGGATGATTTCCTCAAAGAAGAGCGGATTGCCGCCCGCGCGCTCAAGGATTCGACTGAACAGATTTCCCGGCGGTTCACTCCAGCCGTGGCTGAAGTAGGCCGCGAGCAGCCTTTGTCCGTCAGCATCACTGAGCGGAAGCAATCGAAGGGTTGTATGGCTGATCCGACCCGAACCGAATTGATCCAGTTCCAGCATGGGTCGATGCGTAAACAACAGCATCAGACGTGTACGCTCCAGCCGGTCCATCAGGAATCGCAGCGCTTCAAGAGACACGGCATCGGCCCAGTGCAGATCCTCGACAATGATCAGAAGCGGCGACAGGATCAGGCGCCGCTCGAAGACGGTGCGGATCGCAAAGAATATCTGCCGGCGGAGCTGTTCGGGCTCGACATGCTGCAACACGGCGTCGGGATCGCCGAGGCCAAGAACGTGGACATAGAGGGGCATCAGGCGGTCGGCTTCTTCGGCCGAGAGGCCAAGCTCCGACAGCGCGGTAACCAACTTGGCCTTGGCCTCCGCAACAGTGGCCTTCGGTGCGATGCCGTAAGCGCTGCGCAGCACGGCGGCGAGGGTGCCGTAGGATTGTTCGCCCAGCGGCGAGCAGACCGCGCGCCGGATCGCCACGCCCGTGAAGCGGTCCTCGTCGCCGGCGCGTGTGACGAATTCGTCCACCAGACGCGTTTTGCCGATGCCGGCTTCGCCGACCAGCCTTACCAGTTGCGCCGCGCCGCCACAGGCCCGGTCAAGGCTGCCGACCAAGCGGGCAAGCTCGGCGTCGCGGCCGATCATTGGGGCGCTGAGGCCAAGCGTGTCGAGGCCTCGTGCGGCACGCGGTGTCTCGAGCGGCCCCGTCAAGCGATGGACCAGGACACTGCCCATCTTGCCCTTGAGCGCAACCTCGCCGAGGGATTCATACGAGAACGCGTGCCGGGTCAGGCGGCAGGTCAGCGGCCCCACGAACACATCGCCGGGGGGAGCCATCGACTGCAATCGTTGCGCTGTATTCACCGTGTCTCCGGTCACCGAATAGGATTTGGCAGCGCCCACACCAAGTCCGCCCGCAACCACGTGCCCGGTGTTGATGCCGATATGGAGCAGGAGCGGTGAGCCGGCGTACGCCTTCGCATGTTCGCCGAGGCGCGCCGTCCGGCTGATCATGTCAAGGGCAGCCCGAACCGCCCGCTCGGGGTCGTCTTCGTGCGCAGCCGGCGCACCGAACAGCGCAAGCAGCGCATCGCCGATGAACTTGTCCACGAAGCCGCCAAAGTTTTGTACCGCTGCCGTCAGTTCCTCGAACAATTCGTTCTGAAGCGTCTGCACGACCTCGGGGTCGAGCCGCTCGCTCATCGTCGTGAAGCCGCTGAGATCGGCAAACAGCACGGTGATGGTGCGGCGGTTGGCTTCGCTGTCGATCTTGTCCGGCTGCGGTCGAAATGCGTATTGGGAGTCGGCCGTCGGCGCCAGCGGTGGCGAGGAGGCCCGGATCGGGAATGTCACGCGGCTCGCCTGCATTGATGCCAGCCCGTCGGTCTTGGAGGCCTCACTGACGAGGGCGCCGCATTTTGGGCAATACGCGAAATCCGGTGCGCAGGCATGGCCGCAACCGGGGCACGCGTTCGGCTGCTTCGTGCCGCACTTCGGGCAGAAAGCAAAGCCGCTCTGAACCTCGGAACCGCAACAAGAGCAGTTCATGGGTCGAGACCCCGCGGGAGCCGCGATGGCGCGGTCTGCTGGACCCGGCCAAATAGGCCAGGATCCCGGCAAGGATGGGCTCGTCGCGCCGGAAGAGCAAGCGGTGGGTTGCGGCGCTCGCAGTTGCGGCCGCGAACGCAGCTTCACTCCTCCCCGTATCCCCTTAGCCGTTCGATATCCAAAATAGTCACGCCACCATACTCCAACCGGAGCAACCCCTCTTTCTCGAGCCGGTTCAGCGCGCGGTTGGCATTCTGGCGGGACATTCCGGAGAGCGCGCCGATCTCCTCCTGGGTGATCTCCAGATGCGCGGTGGATTCCGGATAGAGGATCGGATTGAACAGCGAGGCGATGCTGCGGGCAAGCCGCGCGGTAGCATCCAGCGTGCGGTTGACCTCGAGCATGCCGATGAACTGGCCGAGCCGCTCGTTAAGCTGGCGCACCAGGAAGCGGTTGAAGCCAACGCTGTTCTCGAACAGCCACATGAAGGCGCTACGTTCCATCAGTGCGACGCGGCTGTTGCGCAGCGCGACCACGTCATAGCGGCGCGGCTCGTTCTTGAGCACGCTGCCTTCGCCGAACCAGGCCCCTGCCGTCAGCCCGGCAAGACTCGTCTCCTTGCCGTCGCGCGAGACCCCGCCCATCCGGGCAAGCCCAAAGACCATGCCGGCCCAATAGTCGAACGTGTCGCCGCGCATGAACACGGTCTCGCCGGTGCCGTAGGAGCGCTCGGTGATCCCGGTACGCGCGACCTCGATCTCCCTTTCGGTGAGCTCGCGCGACCAGGCAGCGACTCGCTTCAGTTGATCCTCTGAAATCATGATCCCGAAGCCAGCCGCACCGTTCGTCACTCCTTGCTCTGCTGCATTGCAGCATGACGGTTTCGACCACCATCCGACGAAAGATGGAGGCTGCTCCCGCCCGAAAAACTTTGTCGCAGAATTGTCAGGCGGGAGACATTTCAAAATAGCGCTTTCCCCTATTGAGGACCACCTCGGACGATGCGGCTTTTGATCCCAAAAGGAATGAGAGTGGCGCGGCTCCGGTCGAGACCATCTGCTGCATGGCCTCACCGGCACGGCCGTACTAGGATCGCCCGACAGGAACGGACGAAGAGCGCCACTGAATGCGCCATCACCGGGAGGGATTTGTTTGGTGGCTACCAGTCTTGAAGTGCGCGGCGTGTCCTTGCGATTCGGTGGCGTTCGTGCGTTGACCGATGTCGGCTTCGCCATCAGGGAGGGCGAGCTGTTCTCGATCATCGGCCCCAACGGCGCCGGCAAGACCTCGATCGTGAACTGTATTTCCGGCCGCTACAAGCCGACCGAAGGCCAGCTGTTCTACCAGGGCCGCGACATCACCGGCCTGACGCCCAACGCGCGCGCTTCGCTCGGCATCGGCCGCACCTTCCAGAACCTGGCGCTGTTCCACCATATGAGCGTGCTCGACAACATCATGGTCGGCCGCCATCACCTCCTGAAGAACAATTTCCTCACGGGCTCGCTGTACTGGCTCACTGGCGCACGCAAGGAAGAGCTCGAGCACCGCCGCAAGGTCGAAGAGATCATCGACTTCCTCGACCTCCAATCGGTACGAAAAGCGCAGGCCGGCACCCTCTCCTATGGCCTGCGCAAGCGCGTGGAGCTTGCGCGCGCCATGGCGCTGGAGCCGCGCCTCATTCTCCTCGACGAGCCGATGGCCGGCATGAACTTCGAGGAGAAGGAGGACATGGCCCGCTACATCGTCGATCTCAACGAGGAGTTCGGGATGACGGTGGTGATGATCGAGCACGACATGGGCGTGGTGATGGATATCTCCCACCGCGTCATGGTGCTGGATTTCGGCCGCAAGATCGCCGAGGGCGATCCGGCCGCCGTGCTCGCCGATCCCCACGTCAGGCGCGCCTATCTCGGCGAGGAGGACGAGGTGCTGGTCGATCCGGACGATGCTCCGCCGGCGCAGGAGAGCGCGGCATGATGGATTACGCAGGGCGCGTCGCGCAGGCCGACACCTACCCAAAAATGCTCCGGCTCAACGCGAAGGAGTACGGCAATGAGATCGCGCTGCGCGAGAAGGATCTCGGGCTGTGGCGCCCGTTCACCTGGAACGACTACCAGACGCGGGTGCGCGACTTCGCGCTCGGCCTCGTCGAACTGGGCCTGGGGCGCGAGGATGTCATCGGCATCATCGGCGACAACCGGCCGGACTGGGTCGCGGCGGAAATCGCCACCCATGCGGTTGGTGGATTGAGCCTCGGGCTCTATCGCGACGTGCTGGATGAAGAGGCCTCCTATCTGCTCAACTACGGTGAAGCCCAACTCGTCTTCGCCGAGGACGAGGAGCAGGTCGACAAGCTGCTTGTGCTTGCCGAGCGTGTGCCGAGGCTGAAGCACATCATCTATTCCGACCCGCGCGGCATGCGGAAATATGACGATCCGCGTTTGATGTCGGCAGAGAAATTTACCGAGCTCGGCCGGGCGCGGGCTACGCGCGAACCGGAACTTTACGATCGGCTGGTCGACGCGACCAAGGGCGAGGACGTCGCTATCCTCTGCACGACGTCAGGCACCACCTCGCATCCAAAACTTGCGATGCTCGCCGCCGGCCGCGTGCTCGGCCATTGCGCGACCTATCTCGCCTTCGACCCTAAAGGGCCGGACGACGAATACGTCTCGGTGCTGCCGCTGCCCTGGATCATGGAACAGGTCTATGTGCTCGGCAAAGGCCTCTTGTGCCGGATGAAGATCAACTTCGTCGAAGAGCCCGACACCATGATGAACGATCTGCGCGAGATCGCGCCGACATTCGTGCTCTTCGCCCCCCGGGTCTGGGAATCGATCGCCGCCGACGTCCGCGCCAAGGTGATGGACGCAACGCCGTTCAAGCAGCGGCTGTTCGATATCGGTATGAAGAGCGGGCTTGCCGCGCTCGAACAAGGCAAGCCCTCCGGCTTTGCCGACGCGATCCTGTTCCGCGCGCTGCGCGACCGCCTCGGCTTCACCCGCCTACGTTCGGCCGCGACCGGCGGCGCGGCACTCGGCCCCGAGACCTTCAAGTTCTTCCAGGCCATGGGCGTACCGCTGCGCACGCTCTACGGCCAGACGGAATTGCTCGGAGCCTACACGCTGCATCCCGAGGGTAAGGTCGATCCTGACACCACCGGCGTGCCGATGGCCGACAGCGTCGAAATCCGCATCGACAACGCCGACATTCACGGCGTCGGCGAGATCGTGGTGCGGCATCCCCACATGTTCCTCGGTTACTACAAGAACCCGGAGGCGAGCGTCGCCGACATCCGGGAAGGCTGGATGCTGTCCGGTGACGCCGGCTATTTCAACGACAACAAGCAGCTCGTGGTCATCGATCGCATCAAGGATCTCGCCGAGACCTCGCGCGGCGAGCGCTTCTCGCCGCAATTCATCGAGAACAAGCTGAAATTCTCGCCTTATATCGCGGAAGCCGTGGTGCTTGGCGCTGGCCGCGACGCGCTCGCGGCGATGATCTGCATCCGCTACTCCATCATCTCCAAATGGGCGGAGAAGAACCGGCTCTCGTTCACGACCTACAGCGACCTCGCCTCGCGGCCCGAGGTCTACGCACTGCTCCGCAAGGAGGTCGAGACCGTCAACGTCACGCTGCCGCCGGCGCAGCGCATCTCCCGCTTCCTGCTGCTCTACAAGGAGCTCGACGCCGACGACGGCGAGCTCACCCGCACGCGAAAAGTGCGCCGCAGTGTCATCAACGAAAAATACGAAGGCATCATCGACGCGATCTACCGCGGCGACGCCGACATCCCCGTCGACACCGTGATCCGTTTCCAGGACGGCACCACGCAAAGGGTGCGGACGACGCTGCGGGTGGTGGATCTGGCCGGACCGGGGCATCTGGCGGAGGCCGCGGAGTGAGCACGCTTCCGACACAGAGCGCGTTGCCAATCGATGAACCCTCTCCTGCGCAGGCGGGGAGAGGCGAAGGACAGCATATCACATGAACACCGCCTTCCTCATCCAGCTCCTGGTCAACGGCCTTGTGGTCGGCACACTCTATGGCGTGGTCGCGATGTCGTTTGTGCTGATCTACAAGGCCACCCAGGTCGTCAATTTCGCGCAGGGCGAGCTCTTGCTGGTCGGAGCCTGGGTGTGCTGGACGTTGCTCGCGAAATACCAGGTGCCGTTCTGGATCGGCATGCCGATGACGCTCGTGTTCATGTTCGTGTTCGGCATCGCGGTGCAGGTCCTGATCCTGCGGCCGATGATCGGCGAACCCATCATCTCGGTCATCATGGTCACGATCGGCCTGTCCACCGTGCTGCAGGCGACGCTGAAATGGATGTTCGGCGTCAATCCGCAGCCGTTCCCGCGCGTATTCGAGAGCCAGTCCGTCAGCCTGTTCGGGCTCCAGATCCAGACCGTCTATGTCATGAGCCTCGTGGTCTCGGTCGCGATGATGATCGGCATGGCCTGGTTCTTCCGCGCGTCAAAGTACGGCCTTGCGATGCGCGCCACCGCGTTCAACCAGCAGGTGGCGCAGTCGCTCGGCATTTCCGTCAAAAGCGTGTTCGCGATGGCGTGGGCGATCTCGGCTACGGTGTCGGCGGTCGCGGGCGTCGTGGTCGCGGTCGTGAACGGCGTATCCTCGGGCCTTGCCGCCTACGGCATCAAAGTGTTTCCGGCGGCGATCCTCGGCGGGCTCGATTCCGTCGGCGGCGCCGTGCTCGGCGGCATCATCATCGGGCTACTCGAGAACATCGCGCAATATGTCGACAGCGAGTATCTGCACTGGGGCAATCTCTATGAGATCGCGCCGTTCTACGTCCTCATCATCGTGCTGATGATCAAGCCCTACGGCCTGTTCGGCACCCACGACATCGAGCGGATCTGACCCATGGCCGGCCCTGCCCTCATCCCTGCTGGTGATTTCCGCACCTCTTACGCGGCCGACACCACGATCTTTCCGACCACGACCAGCCGCAACTTTGCGATCGTCGGCGTGCTGCTGCTCTGTCTCGTGCCGCAATTCCTTGGCGGTTACTGGCTCAGCATCCTGATCCAGATCGGCATCTTTTCGATCGCAGCCCTCGGGCTGAACATCCTAGTCGGCTTCACCGGCCAGATCTCTATCGGGCATGCGGCCTTCTTCCTGCTCGGCGCCTTCACCTCGGCCTACATCTCCAACAACGCACCGATCCCGGTGTTCTTCGCGATCCCGCTCGCGGGCGTCGTCACCGCGCTGGTCGGGCTGATCTTCGGCATCCCGGCAGCGCGGCTGAAGGGGCTCTACCTCGTGATCGCGACGCTCGCGGCGCAGTATATCCTGCTCGACTTCTTCTCGCGCGCGGAGTGGTTCACCGGCGGCTCGGTGCCGGCCAGCGCCAATCCGTTCTCGATCTTCGGCTACACGCTACGCGGCGACAGGCAATATTTCTATGTCGTGCTCGCCTATGTGATCGCGAGCTACGTCCTCGTCACCAATCTGATGCGTACGCGCGACGGCCGCGCGCTGGTGGCGATCCGCGACCATTATCTCTCCGCGGAGATCATGGGCATCAACCTCACCAAGTACCGCACGCTGTCATTTGGCCTCGCCGCCTTCTTTGCCGGCATCGCCGGCGCGCTCTATGCGCACTACCAGCTCGTGGTGTCGCAAGAGGGCTTCGGTATCGAGCGCTCGATCCTGTTTCTCGCCATGATCATCATCGGCGGCACCGGTTCGATCATGGGCACGCTGATGGGCACCGCCTTCGTGGTGCTGCTGCCGGAAACGATGGAGTTCCTCAGCGTGGCGCTGAAGGGCGGCGCGATCGACAAGGCGCTGTCGCTCAACAACAATATCACCTTCCTGCGCGAGATCGCGATCGGGGTGATCATCATCGCGTTCCTGATGTTCGAGCCGGACGGGCTCGCCCATCGCTGGCGACAGATCAAGGCGTACTGGAAACTCTACCCGTTCTCGCATTGAGCGCGGGCAACTCTCTAACCAACAAATAAACAGGAGGAGGCAACCAATGAAGACAAAATCCCTTTTGAGCACGGCATCGATTGCACTGGCGATCGCAGCATTCTCCGCGAGCGCGCAGGCACAGATCGCCATCGGCCATCTCGCCGATTATTCCGGCGGCACCTCCGACGTCGGCACGCCCTACGGCCAGGCCGTCGCCGACACCTTCGCCTGGGTCAACAAGAACGGCGGCGTCGGCGGCAAGCAGCTCAGCGTCGACACCAACGATTACGGCTACCAGGTGCCGCGCGCGATCGCGCTCTACAAGAAATGGTCGGCGCCCGACAGCAAGGTCGCGGCGATCATGGGCTGGGGCACGGCGGACACCGAGGCGCTGACCGGCTTCCTCGCGCAGGACAAGATCCCCGACATGTCCGGCTCCTACGCCGCCGCACTCACCGATCCCGAAGGCGTCAGCGGCAAGGCCAAGCCCGCGCCCTATAATTTCTTCTACGGCCCGAGCTATTCGGACTCGCTGCGCGCGATGCTGATGTGGGCGGCCGAGGACTGGAAGGCGAAAGGCAAGCCCGGCAAGCCGAAATTCGTGCACATGGGCGCCAACCATCCCTATCCGAACGCGCCGAAGGCCGCCGGCGAAGCCATGGCGCAGGAGCTCGGTTTCGAGGTGCTGCCGCCGCTGGTGTTCGCGCTCGCGCCGGGTGACTACAGCGCGCAGTGCCTGAGCCTGAAATCCTCGGGTGCCAATTATGCCTATCTCGGCAATACCGCCGCTTCCAACATCTCGGTGATGAAGGCCTGTAAGACCGCCGGCGTCGACATTCAGTTCCTTGGCAATGTCTGGGGCATGGACGAGAACGCCGCCAAGACCGCGAGCGATGCCGCCGATGGCGTGATCTTTCCGCTGCGCACCGCTGTGAGTTGGGGCGGCGATGCGCCCGGCATGAAGACGGTGATGGAGATCTCGAAGATGTCCGACCCCACCGGTAAGGTCTATCGCCCGGTGCACTACATCGCCGCCGTCTGCTCGGCGCTCTACATGAAGGAAGCGCTCGACTGGGCCGCCAAGAACGGCGGCGCGACCGGCGACAACGTCGTGAAGGGATTTTACCAGAAGAAGGATTGGGTGCCTTCAGGCATGGAAGGCGTCTGCAATCCCTCGACCTGGACCGACAAGGACCACCGCGGCACGCTGAAGGTCGACCTCTATCGGACCAAGATCACCGGTGCGACCGACGGCGACCTCAACGACCTGATGGCCAAGGGCACCATCAAGCTCGAGAAGGTCAAGACCGTCGAGCTGCCGCGCAAGCCGGAATTACTTGGGTGGTGAGCCCCCGCTTTCGCCCCACGCACAACTGTCATCCCCCGCGAAAGCGGGGGATCCAGTACGCCGTGGCTTCTCGGTGAATCTCCGGCGTCTCTGGAATACTGCGTCACCCGCCTTCGCGGGTGACGACATCGAGAGAGTAACTGACCATGAGTGAAGCGGTTAACGTCGAGCGTCCCTCCCCCAGCATCGTGCCCGCGCCGCCGCTGCTCGGGGTGCGCAACATCGAGGTCGTCTATGACGACGTCATCCTGGTGCTGCGCGGCCTCAGCCTCGACGTGCCCAAGGGCGCGATCGTGGCGCTGCTCGGCGCAAACGGTGCCGGCAAATCGACGACGCTGAAGGCGATCTCGGGGCTGCTCAAGACCGAGGACGGCGAGGTCACGCGCGGCGAGATCCTGTTCGAGGGCGAGCGCATCAACGGCATCGATCCAGACAAGATCGTCCGCCGGGGCATCTTCCAGGTGATGGAGGGCCGGCGCATCGTCGCCGACATGACCTCGCTGGAAAACCTCAAGCTCGGTGCCTTCACCCGCAGGGATCGCGAGGTCGGGGCCGATCTCGACATGGTCTTCAACTATTTCCCGCGCCTGAAGGAGCGCACCGGGCTTGCCGGCTATCTCTCCGGCGGCGAGCAGCAGATGCTCGCGATCGGCCGCGCGCTAATGGCGCGCCCGAAGATGATCCTGATGGACGAGCCCTCGATGGGCCTGTCGCCGCTGCTGGTGAAAGAGGTGTTCTCGATCATCCAGAAGATCAACCGCGACCTCGGCGTCACCATCCTCCTGGTCGAGCAGAACGCGCGCGCCGCGCTGTCGGTGGCAAGCCACGGCTACATCATGGAGCAGGGCAAGGTCGTGCTCGACGGCACCGCGGACGAATTGCGCGACAACGAGGACGTCAAGGAATTCTACCTCGGCGGCGCCGGCGACCAGCGCAAGAGCTTCAAGAACCTCAAGAGCTTCAAGCGGCGCAAGCGGTGGCTTTGACATAGCGTTTTCAAGCGAAGTGGGAACCGGTTCGCGTGAAGAAAACGCGTCAAAACAACAGACTCTTACTCCAGCACCTGCTCCGCTTCCGCGACTGCGCAGAGAACATGATAGAACGACGACGCAGGAATGGTGTCGATCAGCGATTTGCCGTCGCGATCGAACTGGTCGTACCAGCCGCCCCTCACGGGATGGCTGAGATAATACCGTTCGAGCCGCACCAGCGCCATGCGCGCCTCATCCGCCGCGCCCGCCTCCCCGGACTCGGCCTGCGCGATCCACGCCTTCGCAATTTCGGTCTGCGGCCAAAGCCGGCGCGTGCTGCGGCGAATGTTGCCGGCGTCGTCACCCTCGTCGATCAGGCAGCCGGTGGCCTCGTCGCGATAGCGCAACGCGGTCTCCAGCAGCTCCGCGCGCCGCTGTCGGGTTGGGCAGCCCGTGATGCGTTCGAACCCCTTCAGCAGCCAGACCCATTCCGCCTGGTGACCCGGTTCGACGCTGACCGGCGCGATCTTCGACCAGTCCTCCTCGAAATATTCGCCCAGCGCGCGCGTCTGCTTATCGTAGAGATTGCCGAGGAACAGCGCGAAAAACTCGCCGGCGCGGTTCTGGAACGACAGATCGTGGGTCGCGTCGAAGCACGCGATCATCGCCTCGAACAGATGCATGTGCGGGTTCTGCCGGCGCGGCAGCGTGACCGGCAGGCCTTCGTGGACGCCGCCATGCGGCGAACGCAAATGACCGTCGAGAAAGGCGAGCAGCGCGTCGATCTCGACGCGAACCTGCGCGTCCTGGTCGAGCGAATAGACGGTCGCCAGCGCAAACAGAATGAAGGCGTGGTCGTAGGCATCGCGCCGGCCGTCGAGCACCGCGCCCTCCGGAGTCAGCCGGTGCACGTAGCCGGGCCGGCCGTCGGGCGCTTTTGCCTTGGCCAGCAGATGCTCCAGCCCCTTCAGCGCGATGGCGCGCCCCTCGGGGTACCAACCCATCTGCGCGGCCTTGGCATAGCACCAGATCTGGCGGGCCTGCACGAACACGCGCCGCGGCGCGGCCACGTCCGCCGTGCCGTCACGGTGCAGCCGATCGATGAAACCACCCGCGCCATGGTCCCAGCCGACCGTCGACCACAGCGGCAACGCCTCGTCGATCATGCGGCGCTTCAGGCGCGCGACGACGTCCGCCGCCTCGTCCGCCGCAATGATTCCTTCGTCCGCCATCGCGTCCTCTTCAAACCTCGCCAATGGGCGTCTGATACCCATGCCGGCGGCGGCGCGCAACGGACGTCAACCCGGAAAGATCAGCCATGACCGCCCATTACGACGCCCTCGAGACGCGCGAACAAGCCGCGCGCGAAGCCGATCTGTTCTCCCGCCTGCCAGGCGTGCTGCGCTGTGCGATGACCGCGCCCGCCTATGCCGATCGGCTGAAAGGCGTCGATCCGGCCGCTGTGACCTCCAGGGCAGCCCTGGCGGGCCTGCCGGTGCTGCGCAAGTCGGAACTGCCGGCCCTGCACAAGGCCTCCACGCCCTTCGGCGGCCTCGTCGCGGCGGCGCCCGGCTCGTTCGCCCGGCTCTTCACCTCCCCAGGGCCGATTTTCGAGCCGGAGGGGCGACAGTCCGACCCCTGGCGCGGCGCACGGGCGCTGTTCGCGGCCGGGTTCCGGCCCGATGACATCGTGCTCAACACCTTCAGCTACCATCTCACCCCCGGCGGCTTCATCTTCGATGCGTCGGCGCGCGCGCTCGGCTGCGCCGTGATCCCCGCAGGTCCCGGCAATACCGAGCAGCAATTCGAGCTGATCGAGGCCTACCGTCCCGTCGGCTACAGCGGCACGCCGGACTTTCTGAAAATATTGCTCGATGCTGCCGCAAGCTCGGGCCGCGACGTCTCCTCGATCAAGCGCGCACTGGTCTCGGGGGCGGCCTTCCCGCCCTCGCTCCAGGCGGAGATCAAGACGCGCGGCATCGACGCCTACCAGGCCTTCGGCACCGCCGATCTCGGCCTCATCGCTTTCGAGACCGGCGCGCGCGACGGCATGGTCGTGAACGAGGACCTGATCATGGAGATCGTCAAGCCCGGTACCGGCGATCCCGTGGCGCCCGGCGACGTCGGCGAGATCGTCGTGACCTCGCTCGACCCGCACCATCCCTGGATTCGGCTTGCGCTCGGCGACCTCACCGCGGCGCTGCCGCGCCCGAGCCCCTGCGGGCGCACCAACATGCGCATCAAAGGCTGGATGGGCCGCGCCGACCAGACCACCAAGGTCAAGGGCATGTTCGTCCGCCCCGAGCAGATCGCCGAGATCGGCAAGCGCCATTCCGCGCTCGGAAGACTACGCCTCGTCGTCGCGCGCCGGGGCGAGACCGACGCGATGACGCTGAAAGCGGAAACGGCGGCCGCGAGCGACGCGTTGCGCGAGGAGATTGCAGGCACCTTGCGCGCAGTGACGAAGCTCGGAGGCGACGTTGAACTGGTGAGGCCCGGCGCGCTGCCGAACGACGGCAAGGTGATCGCGGACGAGCGGTAACCTCCGTTCGCCTTCGACAGCCGGTCATTGCCCAGATACAGCACGTCGAGTCCCGAGCAGAAATAGGTATGGAGCGCCTCCAGCGGCGCGTTCACCGTCGGCTGCTCGTTGATGTTGAGGCTGGGGTTGATCTGGACCGGCCGCGATGCCCCCCAAGGCGCAGGAACCTTGCATCGTCCCTGCTGCTCCCGTAATACCAACCCCGCTTACGGTATGGCCTGGAATTGGCCCTTCCTGGACCCTAAAACGTGCTTGAACGAACCCTCGTCACCATCGCCGAGACCGAGACCATTGAGGAAGCCTTCCGGCGCCTCAATGCCAACATGCTCGGGATCCTGTTCGCGCAGGACGCGGGCGGACGAATCGTCGGCGCGGTGACCGACGGCGACATCCGCAGGCGCATGCTGACCGGCACCACGATTCAGGACCGGGTGGCGACCTGCATCAATCGCAATTTCGTCTGGGCCCGGAGCGGCGGTCCGCGCGAGCAGATCCTCAAGCTGCTCGACCAGCGCGTGCACGTGGTGCCAATCCTCGATGGCGAGGGACGGCTGGTCGACGTGTTCAGCCGCGAGCTGTTCAACCTGTCCGAAGAGAGCGAAGTGTTCGCGCGCGCGCGCTCGCCGGTGCGAATCAGCTTCTCCGGCGGCGGCACCGACCTGACGCATTATTTCGTGGCAAATGACGGCGGCGCGGTCATCAACGCCACGATCAAGATGTACGCTCACGCGACGCTGCGGCGACGGAACGATCCCAGCATCCGGATCTATTCGCATGATTTCCGCTGCACGATCGAGGCCGACGATCTCGCAGAACTTGGCACGGGCGGTGATCTCGCGCTGATCAAGTCGGTGGTGCGCCTGATCAAACCGACTTATGGATTCGAGCTCGAAGTGTCGGCCGACTTCCCGGTCGGCTCCGGCCTCGGCGGCTCCGCGGTGGTCTCGTCCGCCATCATCGGCTGCTTCAACGAATTCCGCGGCGACCAGTGGGACCGTCACGAGGTCGCGGAGATGGCGTTCCAGGCCGAGCGGCTGATGCTCAACATTCCCGGCGGTTGGCAGGATCAGTACGCCACCGTGTTCGGCGGCTTCAATCACATGGAGTTCTTTTCCGACCAGAACACCATCGTGCCGCTTCGTCTCGATCCCAACATCATCGCCGAGCTCGAGGAGAGCCTGGTGCTCTGCTACGCCGGCTCGGGCCGCGATTCCGGCGCCATCCACCGCGACCAGAAGGCGCAGCACGAGACCAGCGACGCCGTGGCCGCGGCCGCCAAGCAGAAGGAAGTGACGCGCGACATCCGGCGACATCTGCTGCGCGGCCAGTTGCTGGAATGCGGCCGGCTGATCGACGACGCCTGGCACGCCAAGCGGAAGCTGAGCTCGAAGATCTCGTCGGACGCGATCGATGCGATCTACGATTTCGCCAAGCAGCACGGCGCGGTCGGTGGCAAGCTGCTGGGCGCCGGTGGCGGCGGCTACTTCATGTTCTTCGTGCGTCCGTTCGAGCGCTACCAGCTCATTGCCGCACTGGAACAGCAGGGACACAGCTGTTCGCGCATCATGTTCGAAGAAAACGGGCTGCGGACGTGGAAGTCGCGCTTTCCCGCACGATTCGCCTGACGATATGAGACGAGAATGTTGATGACATCGCCCAAACAGCCCGCCCCGGTCCGCATCGGCAACCGTCTTCTGGGCGATGGCGAACCCTGCTACGTCATCGCCGAGATCGGCAACAACCACAATGGCGACTTCGATCGCGCCATTGCGCTGGTCGATGCTGCGGTCGTGGCCGGTGCCGATTGCGCCAAATTCCAGATGCGCAAGCTCGACGAGGTCTATCGCGCTTCGAGCCTGTCCGGGAAGGACGACGACCTCGCCGTCGAATACACGCTCGATCTCCTGCGCCGCTTCGAGCTCCCGACCGCGCAGCAGAAGAAGATCGCAGAGTACTGCGCGGCAAAGGGTATCCAGTATCTCTGCACGCCCTGGGACGCAAAGAGCGTCGCCGTGCTCGAAGGGTTCGGCGTGCAGGCCTACAAGGTCGCCTCGGCCGACCTCACCAATCTGCCGCTGCTTGCGTGCCTTGCCGCCACCGGCAAGACGCTGATCGTCTCGACCGGCATGAGCACGACGGACGAAATCAAGACCGCGGCGAAATTCCTCGACGACCGCGATGCGAGTTACGTGCTGCTGCACTGCCAGAGCACCTATCCGGCCGCGCTCCACAACATCCATCTGCGTTTCATGGAAACGCTGCGCGAAATCCATCCGGTCGTCGGCTATTCGGGCCACGAGCGCGGCGTTGCCGTTTCAACGGCCGCGGTGGCGCTTGGCGCCGTCGTCATCGAACGCCACATCACGCTCGACCGCGAGATGGAAGGTCCGGACCATGCTGCGAGCCTGGAGCCGGAGGAATTCAAGACGCTGGTCTCGGGCATCCGCGAGGTGGAAGCGGCGCGCGGCGAGAAACTGGCCGAGCGCGCCCTGAGCCAGGGTGAGCTGATTAACCGCGAAAACCTCGCCAAGAGCCTGGTGGCTGCGCGCGACCTTCCGGCCGGCACCGTGATCTCCGAGAGCGACGTCGCCGTGAAGAGCCCGGGACAGGGCCTGTCGCCGCTGAAGATGCCGGCGCTGCTCGGCCGAAAGCTGACGCGGACGATGGCGACCGACGACTATTTCTTCCAGAGCGACCTCGACGAAGGTACCGCAAAAGCGCGGCGCTTCCACTTCGACCGGCCCTGGGGCGTGCCAGTGCGCTATCACGACACCGAGCGCTTCCTGGAGATCTGCGAGCCTGATATCATCGAGTTCCATCTCAGCTACAGCGACATGGAGCGCGATCCCGCGACGTATCTCTCCGGCACCTACGATCTCGGCTTCGTCGTGCATGCGCCGGAGCTGTTTGCCGGCTCCAAGCTGATGGACCTCGCAACCCCCGACGAGGCGCTGCGGCGGTACTCGCTGGAGCAGACGCAGGCCGTGATCGACATCACCCGCGATCTGAAGAAATTCTTCCCAAAGACGAAGCGCCCGCCCATCGTCGCCAATATCGGCGGCTTCACCATGGACGAGCCATTGTCGCCGGAGGAGAAGGCCGAGCGCTATCGCATCTTCGCCCGGAGCCTGAAGGAGCTCGACATGGACGGCGTCGAGCTGACGCCGCAGACCATGGCGCCGTTCCCCTGGCATTTCGGCGGCCAGCGCCACCAGAACATCTTTATCTTTCCGGAGGAATCCGCCGCGTTCTGCGCCAAGCATGATCTGCGGATGTGCGTCGACATCTCCCACACCAAGCTCGCTGCCAACCATTTCGGCTTCGACTTCGCACAAGGCTTGGCGCAACTCGGGCCGTACACCGCGCATCTGCATTTCGGTGACGCCAAGGGGCTCGACGGCGAAGGGCTCCAGGTCGGCGAAGGCGAAATCGATTTCGACGAGATCGGGCGGGTGCTGCGCAAGCATGCGCCGACCGCGTCCTTCATCCCCGAAATCTGGCAGGGCCACAAGAATATGGGCGAAGGCTTCTGGATCGCGCTCGAGCGTCTCGAGAGGCATATCTGATGGCGCGCAAGACGCTGGCCGTGATCGCTGCGCGCGGCGGCTCCAAGGGCATTCCGCACAAAAACCTGCTCGATCTCTGCGGCAAGCCGTTGATCGCGTGGACGGTCGAGCAGGCACGCGCGGCACGCGGCGTCGACGTGGTGGCGGTTTCTTCCGACAGCGACAATATCCTCGCCGCGGCCGAAGCCGCCGGCGCCATCGGCGTGCGACGCCCCGAAGACATTTCGGGCGACCTCGCCTCCTCCGAATCCGCCTGGCTGCACGCGCTCAATGCGACCGACGAGCGGATGGGACGGTTCGAGCGGATCGTCGCGCTCCAGGCCACCTCGCCGATCCGCGAGTCCGGCGACATCGAGAACGCACTTGCGACCTTCGACCACGAGCATCTCGACAGCCTGCTCTCGGTCTGCGAGGTCGAAGATTATTTCAACTGGCGTATCGGCGGGAGTGGCCCGGAGCCGATCAACTACGACTATCACAACCGCCGCATGCGGCAGCAGATCGAGAAGCGCTACCTGGAGAACGGCTCGTTCTACGTCCTGATCCCATCACTCCTGCGCGAGCAGAACAATCGTCTCGGTGGAAAAATCGGCTTTCACCTGATGGAGCGTCACAAGATGTTCCAGATCGACCGTCCCGAGGACGTCAAGCTTTGCGCCGCCATCATGCGTAGTTACGGCTATGCCTGACCTCAGCGCCTTCTCTCTGGCCGGCAAAATCGCGGTCGTCACCGGCGCCTCCCGCGGCATTGGCGCTGCGATTGCAGCCGGCCTGCAAGATGCCGGTGCCACGGTGTTCGGCCTCAGCCGTTCCGGGACCGCACCAGAGGGCGTGATCGCGATTGCCTGCGATCTGTCCGACGATGACGCCATCGAGAGCGCATTCCGCACAGTGGCCGCGCAAGGCGGACGCATCGACGCGCTGGTCAACGCCGCCGGCATCAGTCTGCCTGCCCGAAGCGTCGAGAGCGAACTCGCGCGCTTCCGGGCCACGATCGCAACCGATCTCACCGGCATCTACGCCACCATCCTTGCCGCCCATCCGCTTCTGAAGAACGCGGGCTCTGCTGCGATCATCAACGTCACCAGCATCAATTCGGTCCGCGGCTTTCCCGGCAATCCCGGCTACGTGGCGGCGAAGGCCGGTCTTGCCGGGCTGACGCGAGCGCTCGCCGCCGACTATGCGCCCGACGGCATCCGCGTCAACGCGCTCGCGCCCGGCTATGTCGCGACCGAGATGACCGCGAAGAGTTTTGCCGATCCAGACATGCACGAGGCGAGGCGCCGCCACACCATGCTCGGCCGTTGGGGACAGCCCGCCGACATGGTGGGAGCCGCCGTCTTCCTGGCGTCGGAAGCCTCCGCCTATGTGACCGGACAGGAACTCTTCATCGACGGCGGCTGGACCACAAAGGGCCTCGCCATCAGCTCGGACAAGCAACCGTGACCGCAACGCTCGAACGCATCGGCTTCATGCAAGGCAGGCTTTCGGCCCTCGTCGACGGCAAGATCCAGGCATTCCCCTGGAATGAATGGCGCGAGGAATTCTCGCGTGCGAAGGAGCTCGGCCTGACGCGGATAGAATGGACCATCGATCAGGAACGGCTGCGCGAGAACCCGCTGACGACCGAGCCGGGGCAACAGGACATTCTGGCGCTGTCGCGCGAGAACGGCGTGCGGGTTCCGAGCCTGACCGGCGACTGCTTCATGCAGGCGCCGTTCTGGAAGGTCGATGCCGTCGTGCGCGACGCGCTTGTCGCCGACCTCGATCTCCTGATCGCCGCCTGTAGCCGCATCGGCATCGAATTCGTCGTGATTCCGCTGGTCGACAACGGCAAGATCGAGCGCGAGAGCGAGGGCGATACGTTGAAGCGCGTGCTGCTCGCTCGCTCCGAGCAGCTTGCAAGACGGAACCTCAAGATCGTCTTCGAATCCGATCTGCCGCCGCGCGAGCTCGCCCGGTTCATGGAGGCGTATCCAGCCGACGTCTTCGGCATCAACTACGACAGCGGTAACAGCGCTTCGCTCGGTTATGACAGCGACGAGGAGGTCGGCGCGTACGCACAGCGCATCCTCAATGTGCACGTGAAGGACCGCATTCGCGGCGGCACCACCGTGCCACTCGGCACCGGCAACGCGGACCTTGCCAAGACGATCCGGCTGATCGAGCGATCCGGTTACAAGGGCCAATACATCCTGCAAACCGCGCGCGCCATCGACGGCGACCACGCCGGCGCGTTGGCGAAATACCGCGACATGACGGTTCGCTGGATCGAGGACGCCGCGCGATGAAGCTCGAGCTGAACGATCGCGTTGCTCTCGTCACCGGCGCCAGCCGCGGAATCGGGCTTGCGATCGCGACGACGCTCGCGGCAGAGGGCGCCAAGATCACGCTCGCGGCGCGTAGCGCCGATGCGCTGAACGCCGCGCGCGCGGCGGTGGGCGGACGGAGCTCGATTTACGTTGCCGACGTCACCGATCCCGCCGCCGCGGCGGGCCTTGTTCAGGACGTCGAAAAGCAGTGGGGCCGGCTCGACATCCTCGTCTGCAACGTCGGCAACGGCGCGTCCGTACCCCCGGGGGAGGAAACCGCGGCGGAATGGTCGCGGGTGATGGACCTCAATCTCTTCGCCACGACCAACATGATCGAGGCCGCCCGGCCGCTGATGGCGTGTGGCAGCGGCGACCGCGCCATCGTCTGCATCTCCTCGATCGCAGGCATGGCCGCACTCGGCGCGCCCGTCACCTACTACGCCGCCAAAGCGGCGCTGAATGCGACCGTGCGCGGTCTGGCGCGCCCGCTGGCGCTGGAAGGCATCCGGATCAATGCGGTCGCGCCCGGAAACATCTTGAGCCCGGACGGCACCTGGGCGCGCAAGATCGCCGAAAACAAGCAAGCGATCGACGACATGCTCCAGCGCGAAGTGGCGCTACGCCGGCTCGGCACTCCCGAGGAGATCGCCGACGTCGTCGCCTTCCTTGCTTCGCCCCGCGCCGCCTTTATCACCGGCAGCGTGCTGGTGGCCGACGGCGGCCAGCTCAGAAGCTGAACAGGAGCCTTCGATGGCAAACCCCTCCTCCCGCTACGACCTGACCGGACGGACCGCGCTCGTGACCGGCGCCGGCGGCCTGTTGGGCAAGCAGCATGTTGCAGCGCTCAGCGAAGCCGGCGCGCGCGTGGTTGTCACCGATGTCGGCTTGACGCAGGCCGGAGCTGCCGTCGCCGCGCTGAAGCAGGTCGCGGCTTCAGCCGATCTGATTGCGCTTGCTATCGACGTCACCTCGCTCGACTCGGTGCGCGCCGCGAACGAACAGCTTGCAGACCGCGGAATCACTGTCGACATCCTCGTCAACAACGCCGCCATCGACCCGAAGGTGACGTCGAGCCCAGGCGTCATGCACTCTTCGCGCTTCGAGGCATTCCCGGTGCCGCAATGGCAGACCGAGATCGCCGTCGGCCTGACCGGCGCGATGCTGTGCGCGCAGGTGTTCGGCGGCGAGATGGCCAAACGCGGACGCGGCGTGATCCTCAACATCGCCTCCGATCTCGGCGTGATCGCGCCGGATCAGCGGCTCTATCGCCAGCCGCAGGTGACGCGTGAAGAAGAACAGCCGGTGAAACCCGTGACTTACTCGGTGATCAAGCACGGCTTGATCGGGCTGACGAAATATCTGGCGACCTACTGGGCCTCTCACGGCGTGCGCGTCAACGCGATCTCGCCGGGCGGTGTCTTCAACAACCAGGATCCCGCCTTCGTCGAACGACTGACGCGCCTGATCCCGATGGGCCGCATGGCCGACGTCGACGAATACCGGGCGGCGGTGCAGTTTCTCTGCTCGGACGCGTCGAGCTACATGACCGGGCAGAATCTGGTGATGGATGGCGGACGGAGCGTGTGGTAGCGCGCGCAACTCACGTCGCAGATAACCGCCGGGACACCGCCTCGATCCGCGTCCACAACGCAACAATGGCACGCTGACGCGACGCATGATCGGCGTCGTCCTCGCCGAGCGATCGGCACAAACGCGCGAGCACATCCACCCTGGGATCGCGCGCCACCCTGGGATCGCGTGCGCCCCTGGGATCGCGGACGTTCACCGAGGCCTGCTTCGCGGACGCGAAGGGATCGAGCTGGTCCACGATGACGGGGCCGACTTCGCCGCGCCCGTTTGCTGCAATCCTGAAGCAGGTCTGCGTCGCGCGGCTGTCGACCCGCAGCGCGAACGGCGGCAGGGCTTTTGCGGTGAACACAGCCTCCCAGGACGCCGTCTCGGCATCGGAGGGGCCCGCGACTACCGACGACGAGACATCGTCGTAGCCGAACTCCGCGAGCAGCGCGATCAGATGAATGCCGTAGAAGCGGAGCGCGCCGCCACCGCTGGCGTCGAACCGTTTCCAGTTTTCGAGATTGGCGCGGTAGTGATGCGCCATGAAGCTCCAGTCCAGCGACAGCCTGCCGGCGCCCTCGGCGAGGATCGCGCGCAGCCGGTCTGCCCATGGCAGGAAACGGAAGGTGTAACCGACGCGATAGCGCTTGCCCGCGCGGTCGAGCGTGTCCAGAAGCTGCGCCGCGAGTTGCGGCGACGGCGCCACCGGCTTCTCCAGGATGAGGTCGCGAAGCGCTGGCATCGCGGCCAGCCGCGGAATCTGGTCGGCCTGGTCGGCCGGGCGAAGCGCCACGACCGCACCGGTCGCGCGCATCACAGGCTCGTCGGCGTTCGCACACCAGATGACGTCAGGCACGTATTGAGCGAGCTCGCTCCGCCCGCCGACCACCGCACGGTAGCGCTCCGGCAGCGCCACCTTGATCCCGCACTCGATCAGCGCGGGCAGATATCCGTACATCCCGAAACCCGATCCGAGGATCGTGAAGACGGGTGCCTCAGGCATGGAAATCGTCGGCACCGAGCACGTCGATCACCGGGCCCTTGTAGCCGTTGTCTGAGAGATATTGGCGGATCTCGCGCGAAATGTGCCAGGCGAGATTGAGCAGCGGCTTGCTCTGGTCGCCATGCGCGAACAATTCGTCGTCGGACACGATCGGAATGCGAGTGCCCGGCACGTAATGTCCGATCTTGATCGAGCCTGGCTTTTCGTGCACCGCGACGATCTCCTTCTCCGTCAGGCCGAGCAGCTTGACCAGGATGGCGGCACGGCCGGGAAATGCCTTGGCGCGAATCGGTCCGTGGGCCGCGATGATCTTCTTCAGCTCTTCGCCCTTGCGGGCCTTCCAGAGCTCGACGTCGCGCGCGAGCTGTGCAAACTCGACCTGAAAATTGTTTTCGCGGGCAACGACATCGGCGGCGACGGCATCGCTCTTCGCCGCGTGCCCGAGGATGACGCGAATGTTGCCGCCATAGCGCGCGGGAAATTCGACATTGACGATGTCGAGGCCGAGCGACTTCGCGATGAAGCTGAACGACTTGTACGAATAGGTGCGAGGATGTTCGTGATAGAAAGTATCGAACTGATGCCGGTCCAGCACCGCGCCGAGATAGTGATTCTCGATCACGATCACCGTGTCGGGCCCAAGCAGCACCTTCAGCGCCGCGAGCACGCCCTCGAGATCCTCGATATGGGCGAACACGTTGGTGAAAGTGATGATGTCGGGCGTACCGACGCCGCGACGGATTTCGGACGCGGTCTCGGTGCTGAGGTAGTTCTGCACCACGAAATGGCCCTTGGCCGCGGCATCCTGCGCCGCGCCGGTCGGCTCGATGCCGGCCGTCCTGGCGCCGGCCTCGCGAAAGAAGTCGAGCAGGCTGCCGTCATTGCAGCCGATGTCGAGCGCGATTCTGCCGGTCAAGGACCCCATCCGCTCCGCACACGTTGCCACGAGGCTCTTCATCCCGGAGAGCACGTCGGCGGTGAAGCGCGAGCGGTAGTGATAATCCCCGGGAAACAGATCCTCCTTCGGGACCTGGAAACGTTGATGGCCGGTGGCGCAGGTCGGACAAAAGTCGATCTTGATCGGGTATTCGCGGCACTGACGCGAATCACCAACCGTCACCAAATCGTCGCACAGCGGGTGCAGGCCGAGATCGAGCACCGGCACGAGCCTGTCGCTGCCGCAGACCTCGCAGCTCTTGATCTCGGTGAGCGGTCGCGTCGACGTGGTGGTCATCAGATTGAATCCAGTTTGCGGCCCAAACGGGCCGAGAGAAAGAAAGCCTATTGTTTGAGCATGATCTTTTCGGAAAACCGCTACACACTTTTCCGGATCATGCTCTGATCCCGCTTGGTGTTCATGAAAGCATCGATCTGGTCAACCATCACCGGTCTGATCGCGGCGCCCTCCTCGAACGCCTTGTACCATTCCACCACGGCGGATGCCGCACGATCGAGGTCCCAGCGCGGCGCCCACCCCAGATGAGCCCGGGCCTTGGAGCTGTCCAGCGACAGCAGTCGCGCCTCATGCGGATGCTGTCCCGGCTGCGGCATCTGCTGCGGCGGAACACCCCAGAGCACAGCCAGGCGGTCGACCAGCCAGCGCACGGTGCGCACGCTGTCGGCATCGGGACCAAAATTCCATTCGCTGGAGAACGCAGCCGGGTCTCGCCATAGGTGCTCGGCGAGCAGAAGATAGCCCGACAGCGGCTCGAGCACATGTTGCCACGGCCGCACGGCCTCGGGATTCCTGACCGGCACCGGCTGGCGGCTGCGGATCGCCGCGATCACGTCGGGAATCAGGCGGTCCTGCGCCCAGTCGCCGCCGCCGATCACGTTGCCGGCCCGGGCGCTGGCAAATCCTATCCGGCTGGTTCCACTAAAGAATGACGACCGGTAGGCCTGCGTCACCAGTTCCGCGCAGGCCTTGCTGTTGGAATAGGGATCCTTGCCGCCGAGCGGATCGGTCTCGCGGTAGCCCCACACCCATTCCTTGTTGTCGTAGCATTTGTCGCTGGTGACGTTGACCAGCACGCGCACGCCCGAATTCCGCACCGCCTCGAACACGTGCACCGTGCCCATCACGTTGGTGGCGTAGGTGCCGACCGGATCCTCGTAGGACGCTCGCACGATCGCCTGCGCCGCCATGTGGAAGACGATCTCGGGCTGGAATCGGTCGAATGCCGCCTTGACGGCAGCGGGGTCGCGGATGTCGGCGAAGACCGATACGATATCCCGCTCGGTCTGCGCCAGATCGAACAGGTTCGGTGTGGTCGCAGGCGGCAGCGCGAGACCCGCGACCTCGGCGCCGAGATGGCGCAGCCACGCGACCAGCCAGCCACCCTTGAAACCGGTATGCCCGGTGACGAGAACGCGCTTGCCCGTCCAGAAACCGGCGTTCATGGCCAGCTCTTCCAGGGCGCCTGCCCACTGTCCCAGAGCTGTTCGAGGTGCAGCTTGTCCCGCAGCGTGTCCATCGCCTCCCAGAAGCCGGCGTGACGGTAGGCCGCAAGCTGCCCGTCCTGCGACAGGCGCCTGAGCGGCTCCTGTTCCCAGATGGTGGCGTCGTCGCCGAGATAGTCGAAGATCGCGGGCTCCAGCACGAAGAAGCCGCCATTGATCCAGCGGCCGTCTCCACGCGGCTTCTCCTCGAACTGCCGGACCACGTCGTCGCCGATGTCGAGCGCACCAAACCGCGCCGGCGGCTGGATCGCGGTAACCGTCGCATGACGCCCATGGGCCTGATGAAACGCCCGCAGCGCGCCGATATCGACGTCCGCGAGGCCGTCGCCATAGGTCATGCAGAACGTCTCGTTGCCGACATAGTCCCTGACGCGCCTGAGCCGTCCGCCGGTCATGGTGTTGAGACCGGTGTCGACCAGCGTCACCTTCCAGTGCTCGGCGAACTTGTTGTGCACTTCCATCGAATTGTTGGCGAGGTCGAACGTCACGTCCGCCATGTGCAGGAAGTAGTTCGCGAAGTATTCCTTGATGACATAGGATTTGTAGCCGCAGCAGATGATGAACTCGTCGATGCCATGCGACGAGAACATCTTCATGATGTGCCACAGGATCGGCTTGCCGCCGATCTCGATCATGGGTTTCGGCTTGACGTGGCTCTCTTCGGTGATGCGTGTCCCGAAGCCGCCCGCCAGAATCACGGCCTTCATGCTCATACCCATCCAGCAGAAAACGTCACATCAGAACGAATAGACCAATCTTGTCAACAATATCTGGCCCGTGCCGCCCCACTCTGGGAGCGGTTGAAGTTGTCGGCTTACCTGCTAAAGAAACGATTGAAAGATGGCAACCCCACCACCGGCGCGCCAACCCGCCTCGGGCGGCCGCCATCCGCCGGATTCCAAGCCGCGCGGGACAGATCTCTTTCGATGGGACGCCTGGAGGAGTGATGCCGAAGAAGATCAGCCTTGTGACCCCCTGCTACAACGAGGAGGCGGGCATCCGTGAGTGCTACGCCGTGGTCAAGGACATCTTCGATCGGGAGCTTCCAGGCTACGAGCGCGAGCACATCTTCTGCGACAACGCCTCGACCGACCGGACGGTCGAGATCCTGAAGGAAATCGCGGCCCAGGACCCCTCGGTCAAGGTCATCGTGAACGCCCGGAATTTCGGCGTGCTCAGGAACACTTACAACGGGGTGCTGGCCTCCACCGGCGACGCCACGGTGCTGTTCCTGCCGGCCGATTTGCAGGACCCGCCGGCGCTGATCCCGACCTTCGTGAAGCATTGGGAGGACGGCTACGAGATCGTGTTCGGTATCCGGGCGCGGCGCGAGGAGCCGTTCCTGAGCCGCACGGCGCGGCACTTGTACTACAAGATGATCAGCCGGATGTCCTATGTCGACTATCCTGCCGACGTCGGCGACTACCAGCTGGTCGACCGCAAGGTGCTCGACGCCATGAAGCAGTTCGAGGACGTCCAGCCCTTCATGCGGATGATGCCGTTCGAATGCGGCTTCCGCTCGATCGGCGTGCCCTACACCTGGCTCGCACGAAAGCACGGCATATCACGCAACCGGCTGTCGAGCCTGATTGACCAGGGGCTGCTCGGCGCGATCAGCTTTTCCACCGTGCCGCTGCGCTCGGCATTCTTCTTCGGGCTGATCATCTCATCGCTGAGCTTCGCCTACGCGTTCATCGTGTTCCTGCTCAAGATCGCGGGCTTCGACATCGGCCCGCGCGGCATCCCCACGATCGTCATCGGCCTGTTCTTCTTCGGCGGCGTGCAGCTCTTCTTCCTCGGCGTGCTCGGCGAGTACATCGTCGCGATCTTCAACCAGGTCCGGCGGCGGCCGATCGTCGTCGAGCGCGAACGCGTCAATTTTTGACCGAGTCCTTAGGGGCAGAGTGGCCGAAAGGCGTGCTACGCGGAGGTCTCGTCCCGGCAAGCGTCATCCGCTTCCAGTGCCTTTCCGAGTGCTTCGCTGGCGACGAAAGCGAGCGCACCCAGCGAAGGTATGATCAGTCGCGTCTCGGAAAAATCGGCAATCAGAAAGACGATTCCCACGTGGACCAGGGCAGCCGGAACGACGACGGCGATCGTCCGGGTCAGCGCAAACGTCCGCACGACCGCGATTGCAAGCACGGGGCTGGCGATCGCAACCGCAAGCTTCATGGTCAAGAGGTTACCGACGAGCTTGCTGAAGTAGTCGCCATGAGTGATCAGGAATGATTTGAAATCCGTACCGGGATGCATCCAGATGAGCATCTTCGGCACCGCCATCGAAATGCCGACGAGCAGGCCGAACAAGGCCCATTCCTTCGGCGTTGGCCATCGTCGCTCAAAAGCCGCGAGGCTCAGAAGGACGAACGCCGAGGCGAACACGACATCGGTCCGCCCGAAACTGATGATCAGCCCTGAGATGATCGCCGCGGGATATCGACGCGACACCAGCAGAAAGAGCTGCCAGAACAATCCGCCCGCGATAAAGACGGGGCCCATGCGTCCCGGGTAAATCGCGATCTGCGTGTAGAACGCAAAGGTTAGCAGACATAGCCACGTCGCGGTCGGCGAAAGCAGCAATGTCGCCAGCGCGAACACCGCAAGAAACGACAGGGAATCGAACACGTAGTTGACGACGATATGGGTATGGAACGTCGAGCCTCCTCGGGTGTGGTCGTCGCCGAGGATCTGGACGTAAGCCTCGGTGATCCTGGCAATCAACGGCCGGATGACGCCTTCGACGGCATCGACATGGGCAAACTCGCGCTCGTGATCGAGGCTGAATTGCAGCCGCTCGCGCAGCAGATTGGCTTCGTGCGCGGTGATGGACAGCGCGAGACAACAACTGACGAGCAACCCCAGCACGACCGGATTGAAGAACTTCCTTCTGACCTTGAAGAGCAGCACCAGCGGAGCGAGCGATGCGCCCACGAAGAAGGTTATTCCGGCATACCGCAGCGCTCCCGGCAGAAACCTGTCGGATATGTCTGCCCACCACCAGGCGATGACCAAAACGTTCGAGATTCCCCAGAACCCCAGCACGAGGCCGAGGGAAGGGGTCTTCATGCGATCGTTGAAATTCAGCAATCGGCCAAGACCGCCGGACGATGACAGCATTGACCCACGCTCCGACAATTGATTGTCCATCTAGTGCTGCAAAATGCCGGCGAGGTTCATGTGCGCGGGGCGCGAGTGCTCGATGCCCAGCAGCGTCCGCCGGTTGTCGTTCGTGCGCTGCAAATGCAGGCTCGCGAGCGTGACCCCGGTGCAGGTGGTGACCGTCGTCCCCCGACCGCCGAACGGCTTGAGGAAATCGAAAACGCCGCTGCCGAACATGTCGACAACCGACATCTCGCGCGCACCGAGCGGCGGAATCTCACCGAAGTCGCCCTCGATGTGCTCGCCGTCCTCGCGGATCAGCTTCGACGTCGGCCGCGCCGCATGAGCATATTCGGGATCGGACGAGTGATTGATCAGCATCAGGCTGCTGACGATGTCGCTGGTCGCAATGATCTTCGGATTGATCCCGGTGAAGCCGACATGCGCCTTGAGCCTGCCCTCGTTCAAGGGCCGGGCAAACGCGCCGGTGCGGTAGATCGCGACATTGTCCTGATCGACATAGGTCATCGAATAGCTGGCAGGCGAGGAACGGAAGCCGTCCATGCGTCCGCGCGACATCACGGCGATGACCACATAGTCGTCCTGCGGCAGCTTGAGTGTCGCGAAGAGACGCGACAGCTCGACCTCGACGGTGGCGCCCGGAGCATAGTTTTCCGGGAACTCGTAGGTCGCCCGGTAGTCCCCCTGGCGCGACAGGATGTGCAGCTTGAACCTGAGCCTCTTGCTGAAGCCCGAGGCGACCAGGCTGGCAAGCTCGGGCACGAGATCCTTGACCGTCTCGCGAAAGTTCTTGCGCAGGCTGCCGGCGATGAGGCTGCGCAGATACCTGATGTCTACCGGACGATACCAGGCGGGAATCGAGAAACCCATGCGCGACTCGACACCCGCAAAAGTCGGAAACATGAATCTGGGCTCGTAAGGCTTCCAAGGACTGGACGAGAAACGTGTCACGGACGCGGCCCCTAAAAATGGTGCAAGCTGAACTTGCCGTTGGCAAATTCATAGTAGCTGAACGGACTGGCGATGTTCGTGCCCTTGAACTCCAGGGCAAAACCCTCGCTCGCGCCGACCAGTCGTTCGGCCTCGGGGAAGAGATCCAGCGTGCTGATGCGGACCGCGCCCATCGGCGCGATTTCCGGAAGCGCGCGCTCGCCCAATGCGGTGCCGTTCAGAGCCATGAGTCTGGCCGTCCCCACCGAAGCGCCTTCGGACGCCATGCAGGAGTTCACGAGCACCGCGCCAGACTCCTTCAGGAAGCGCGTGAGATAGGACTGCATCCAGGCGGAAGTCGGGAACGGCGCTGCCGCGACCGGCTCGCGCTCGTGCGACAATGTTACCGCGCCATGCTGCGAGAAATATTGTGCGTAATAGCCGGTGGTCACCTTCCGCCCGGGGCGGAGCTTGGTCTCGTGTTTCGGTACTAGTGACATCGCCACCGTTCCCGACACGTGCGGGCACAGCTCCGACGTCTGCAATTGCAATTGTCCGTTGACGCCGAGTTCCTTGTGGAAATATCCAACCGGCTTTCCCGCCCCGTCGAAGAACCAGACATGGGCATCCACCTCCGGATTATCCTTCAGGAAAACCGAGAAGTAGTTGAACGCACAGACTTCCGTCGTGACGGTCTCGTCGTTACGCAGGTAGAGCACCGCAGGCGGATAGCCCCTTGCGACGACCTCGCTAATCTGCAATTCACCGGGCATGCGGCGAAACTCGGCGGGAGGGCAACAATCATGCCGGATTGGCCGGCGGATAGTGGAAATTGCGCCCGGATGTTCTCGCCCGCATGCTAAAAACCCCGCACAATTCGACGGATGTTTACGCTCAGCCGCACGCGGAAGCAACTGTGAATAGAGCTGTGCCGGGCCTTCGGAAACCCTGCACAACGCACCATCCGAAATGACCGGAAGTCATTCGTCGCGTCGAGGCCGGCCTGTCCTATACAGCTGCCTGGCTGAGCCGGAAGAGCTTTAGAGATGTTGCAATGTGGATGAGTACATTTCTTCTGACGTTCGTGTTCTTCCTGATTCAGCTCGGCACAGGTCTCTCTATCTTGGCGATCGCACCGATGGAACTGATCAAGACGAGCCGGCTGACAAAGGTCCAGTTCGTCGTGCTGGGATATGCAATCGGCGCCTCCGCCGTGGGCATTCTCCTCGGAATCTGCTCGGTTGCGGTTGGTGACATCCGGCTTCATCTGGCGATCGCGATTGTGCTGTCCGCCTTCGGACTGGCGTGGACCTGGCCGGTCTGGCGCCCGCGCAGCGACGACGCCGGACAGATCGTGCTGTGGGGCCTGTTGTCACTGCCGATCGCGCTCATGACGTGGTGGTGGACGTTCGGTGCGTTTTCCGACTTCCCTTACTCGGACATCGGCGCCGACGTTCACTGGATGAAGACGGCGCAGGAATACGCCGACAGTGGCGTCATCAACCCTTACGCGTCGCAATCCTACGTCGACCTTCGCTCGGCGCTGGCAGGCGCGTTGTCTGGAACGTTAGGCCTCGATCTCCTGCATTTCGGTTGGACCTACCGCTACTTCTCGCTTCTGTTTTTCCTTCTGGCCTTCTACGCCTTCGCAGAAGGCCTCTACGCGGAACCGTGGCGGAAATGGATCGCGTTTTTCTTCGCCGCAGCAGGCAACGGCGTCGGGCTGCTGACGAATGGGAGCCTGGCGCTTGCCGGAAGCGTGGCTTTTCTGGGTGTCCTTCTCGGCAATGCCGGGCAGGATGTGAAGGAGGATATCCGGGCGAGCTCGGTCGCGTTGCTGATCCTGAGCGTGGCGACCTCGCTTCTCGTTGCCTTCGTGCTCAACAGCAACGCGCTGGTGCTTGCGCTCCTGGCGGGCGGGCTGTTCGTGCTCAGGGTCCGGGGCAAGGCCAATCGGCGCGCAAGCATCGTTTTCGTCGGCTGCATATGGCCCGCGACGCTGCTGCTGGCGCACCGTGGATCCTATCTGTTCATCCCCGCCGTGCTTGCCGCCTGGTTGAGCTACCTGCTCATCCTGCGCGAGACATCACGCCGGCCGGCGCAGACCCTCAGGATTCTACGCGCCCTGTCCATCGCGCTGCCGTTGGTCATAGGAGGAATCCTCGGCGGTATCGTGGCGATGCGCCTCGGCTATCTACAGGCGGCAAACGCCAACATCGTGTTCTCCCACATCACCGGGCTGGTGCTTGGGAAAAAAATTGAAAGTGGCGAAGAGCTGTTCCTCGGCGCCGGCCCGCAAGTCGCGGTGATCGAACTCGGACGGGCCGTGGGCCCGTTATTCGCCGTCTGCCTCGCGCTGGCAATGGCCTGGTGGTGGATCGATCGCTCCACCGCTACTTTCGACACTGCTTCCAACCCTGCTCAAACCCCACGCGTGTCGAAATTGCTGTGGTCGTGGACGATCGGCTGTACGCTCATCGTCGCAGTGCTGTCAGGCTTTCCGTTCCTGTATCGCACCACCATGATCGTCTTGGTCCTGCTCACTGTCACGGCGACCGAAGCGTTCTGCCAGTTGCTCATTGACCCCTCCCCCGCTTCCTTCCGCCGGAGAGGTTCGGCGGCAATCACGGTTGCTCTGCTCGTTGCCGGCCTCGTGCTGTCGGTCTATACTTTCACCTGGCGGCCCGACCTGCCCTTTGCGCGGTACCAGGACTTCCTTCGGCCCACCGAGATCGCGGGAGCGGTTCTCCTTGTGGCACTCGTGCCGATGACGCTCATCCGGTCGAAATGGATTCACGTCTGCGCGCTCGCGGCGATCGTCGGATTGGGCATCGCTCTCGACCGCGCCGGACTGGCTGGCATGTTCAAGAGTTACAGCTACGGAGCCCTTCCGAACGGCGCCGCCGCCATCACGCACTATAATGCCAGCGACCTCGACGCCGCGCTCTGGGTGCACAGCAACCTAAAGAAGGGCATCTTGCTGTCCGATCCCTACACGCTCGGCATAATCCAGTCCCTGACAGGTGCTCCGGCTGCCTATGTGTTCTCGAATCTGGATACCTTGAACGAGGGCACCGCCCGACAGGCGCGCGTTGTCATTTCCGCAATCGTCGAGCCGAATGGCGGACCGCAGCGGATTGCCGAAGCCTGCGCCTCCGTCCGGTCACTCTTGCAAGAGATCAATCAGGAGACGTATTTCCAGATGCGGAGGGCCGACGTCCTGGGTGGGATTCTACGGCCTGTCCGCACCACCAAAGTGCCGGAGACGACGACGCCATCGGCGACGGCTCCGCAAGACAGGGAGGCAACGGAAGAATCGAATAAATACACGATCCAGGGTCTGCTCCATACCGGCACTGATACCTGGCAGCTCGTCGCCGTGATCAATCCTCGTACGATCGAATGGATTCATCTCGATGCCGGTGAGCGGCTCAGCTACTTTCCGCCAACAGAGCCGCTCGATTCCGCCCTCGTCCAGTCGCTCCGCGCAGGGCGGCCATTCCAGGTGCTGTTCGCCAACAAGCAGACTGCTGTCGTTCGCATTCCATGCGAGCGCTGACCTCTTCGGCATTATCCGTCACGCTGAAAGCGCATCTGGCGCCGGGATCGGTGTCGCGGTATGGACATTGGGAATGATACTTGCTTTTCACCGGCAGCTTGACCGATGTCGCAAAACAACCCCTCCATGTTGAGACAGGCCGTCATCCTCGTCGGCGGCCTCGGCACCCGGCTCGGCGACCGCACCAGACTGGTGCCGAAGCCGATGCTCGATATCGGCGGACGCCCGTTTCTCGACACGCTGATCGACGAGCTCGTACGCTATGGCGTGTTTGATGAAATTCTCCTGCTTGCGGGCCACAAGGCGGAGATCGTCGAGACGCACTACGCTGCGGCTGCCAGGGGGCAGGCGCGAATCGTCGTGTCGCGCGAGACCGAGCCGCTCGGCACCGGCGGCGCGCTCGTGCACGCGCGCGATCTGCTGCACGACCGGTTCCTGCTGCTCAACGGCGACTCGCTGTTCGACTTTAACCTGCTCGATTTGATCGCGCGCGCGCAGGGTGGGCGCGTTCATATGGCACTGCGCGACGGCGTCGTCGGCGATCGCTATGGGCGCGTTGTGCTCGACGGTGACGTGGTGCGTGACTTCATCGCTCCGGGTGCCGGCGCCACGGGGCCGGTCAACGCCGGCATCTACGTCGTGGACAGGTCCGTTCTCGCCGACATCACGACGCTTCCCGCCTCGCTCGAGCAGGACGTGTTCCCCGGCCTCGTCAAGTCCGGTGCGCTGCGCGGCACGGCCTATCGCGGCTACTTCATCGACATCGGCATTCCCGATGATTTCGCGCGCGCCGATCGCGAATTGAGGGAGAAACTGCGCCGGCCGGCCGTGTTCTTCGACCGCGACGGCGTGCTCAACCACGATTCGGGATACACTTTCGAGGCGCACAAGCTCGAATGGATCGAGGGCGCACGCGAGGCCGTGAAGGCCGTCAACGACGCCGGCTACTTCGCCTTCGTCATCACCAATCAATCCGGCGTCGCGCGCGGCTACTACGAAGAGCATCATGTCGTCGCCCTGCACCGCTGGATGGCAGACCAAATGGCGCTGGTCGGCGCACATATCGACGCGTTCGAATATTGCCCCGATCACCCCGACGGCACCGTCGCGCACTATTGCCGCACGAGCGACCGGCGCAAGCCGGCGCCCGGCATGATTACCGATCTTGCGCAGCGTTTCGCAGTCGACATGACGCGCAGCATGGTGATCGGAGACAAGGAAAGCGACATGGAGGCGGCGCTGGGCGCAGGCCTTGCGGGCCATCTGTTCGAGGGCGGAAATCTGGAAGCATTCGTGAAGCAACGCCTGGCCCCAGCCCCGAAGGCCTAGGCGCAGATCCCAAAAGCGCAGCATCCCTGGGGATTTGGCGGATATCGAACGGTGCTCTGTTGCACGCGAGCGCCAGTGTGCTATAGCGCCATCTTGTTGCGAACACTGGCTTAATCGCCCTTTGGGGTCCGGCATGGCAGATCTGAGGGACGCCCGCGTCCTCGTTACGGGCAGCGACGGCTTCATCGGTTCGCATGTCGTCGAGGAACTGGTGAAAGCCGGTGCCCGCGTCAAGGCGATCGTCTATTACAACTCCTTCAACTCCTGGGGCTGGCTCGACACGGTGCCGGCCGACATCATGACGTCGGTGGAGGTCGTGGCCGGCGACATCCGCGATCCGCACTTCATGATTGCGGCCGCGAGCGGCTGCACCGACGTGCTGCATCTGGCGGCGCTGATCGCGATCCCGTTCTCCTATGTCGCGCCCGACTCCTATGTCGAAACCAACGTGCGCGGCACCGTGAACGTGCTCCAGGCCGCGCGCATGGCCGGCGTGCGCCGCTTCGTGCAGACCTCGACCAGCGAGGTCTACGGCACGGCGCAGACCGTTCCGATCAAGGAGAGCCATCCGCTGGTCGGACAGTCCCCCTACTCCGCCTCGAAGATCGCCTCCGACCAGATGGCGCTGTCGTTCCAGGCCTCGTTCGACATGCCCGTCGTGGTGATCCGCCCATTCAACACCTTCGGCCCGCGACAGTCGGCGCGCGCGGTGATCCCGACGATCATCAGCCAGATCGCGACCGGCAAGCGGAACATCCGCCTCGGTGCCGTCAGCCCGACGCGCGATTTCTCGTTCGTCACCGACACTGCGCGCGGCCTGATCGCGGGCCTTACGGCGCCTGCGGAGCAGGTCGTCGGCCAGACCATCAATCTCGGCAGCGGTTTTGAGATTTCGGTCGGCGCGACCGCGCAGATGATCGCCGATGTCATGGGGACAACCATCGAAATCGAGACCGACGAGGCGCGCCTGCGTCCCGCCAACAGCGAGGTCGAACGGCTCTGGGCCGACAATTCCAAGGCACGCCGGCAGCTCGGCTGGAGCCCTGAATTCGGCGGTGTCGACGGCATGCGCCGCGGGATGATCAAGACGGTCGACTGGTTCACCAATCCTGCAAACCTCAGCCGCTACAAGGCTGACGTCTACAACGTCTGAGGCGATAGTGGACAGTCCAGTGACCAGGTCAGACTTCGAACCAAAGACGATCGTCGATGCCGTACAGCGCGCCGTCGGAACGCCCAACGGAATCCTCGGCCTGCACGAGCCGGTGTTTGCCGGCAACGAGATCGCCTATCTCGAAGAATGCATCAAGAGCACCTTCGTCTCCTCGGTCGGGCCGTTCGTCGATCGGTTCGAGCGCATGCTGGAGGAGGTCACCGGCGCCAGGCGCGCAGTGGCCGTCGTCAACGGCACGGCCGCACTGCATGCCTGCTTCCGCCTCGCCGGCGTCGAGCCCGGCGACGAGGTCATTTCGCCGGCGCTGACTTTCATCGCGACGACCAATGCGATCGCCTATTGCGGCGCAACGCCGCATTTCGTCGATAGCTCGCTCGTCACGCTCGGCATGGATGCGCGCGCGCTCGCCACGCGGCTCGACGAGATCGCCGAGCGAACCGCCAAGGGGGCGGTCAATCGCGAGACTGGACGCCGCATCGCCGCGATCACGCCGATGCACACGTTCGGGCATCCGGTCGAGCTCGACGAGATTGCCGCGACCGCCCGCGACTGGGGCATTGCGCTGGTGGAGGACGCCGCAGAATCGCTAGGCTCGACCTACAAGGGGCACGCGGTCGGATCGCAGACGCGGCTCGCGGCGCTGAGCTTCAACGGCAACAAGATCGTCACCACCGGCGGCGGCGGCGCCATCCTCACCAATGACGAGGAACTGGGACGCCGCGCCAAGCATCTCACCACCACCGCGAAGCTACCGCACAAATGGGCGTTCGTGCATGACGAGATCGGCTTCAACTATCGCCTGCCCAACCTGAACGCGGCGCTCGGTTGCGCCCAGCTCGAGCAGCTCGAGGGCTTTCTTGCGAGCAAGCGCAAGTTAGCTGCAGCCTATCAGCGCGCCTTCGCGGATATTCCCGGGATCCGATTCTCGCGCGAGCCGAAGGACACGACGAGCAACTACTGGCTGAATGCAATCCTGCTTGACGAAGCCCATTCCGGTCGGCGCGACGACCTGCTCGCCGCGCTCAACGACGCCGGCTTCGGCGCGCGGCCGGCCTGGACCTTGATGCACAAGCTGCCGATGTTCGCGCAAAATCCGCGCGGCGACCTCTCAGCCGCCGAGTCCATCGAACGCCGGTTGATCAACCTGCCCAGCAGCGCCAGCATCAGGGTCCGCGATGAGTAGCGTTGCGCGAAAAATCTGCTTCGTCACCGGCAGCCGCGCTGATTTCGGGCTGCTGGTCTGGCCGATGCGAGCAATCCGCGAGACGCCCGGGTTGACACTTCAGCTCGTCGCCACCGGCATGCATCTCGCACCGGAGTTCGGCTACACCTTCAACGCCATCCGCGACGAGGGGTTCGAGGTCGACGAGCGTGTCGAGACGCTGCTCAGCAGCGACACCGGGGCCGGCGTCGCGAAATCCGTCGGGCTCGGTGTAATCGGCTTTGCCGATGCTTTCACGCGGCTGGGACCGGATCTCGTGGTCGTCCTCGGCGACCGCTTCGAGATGTTCGCGGCCGCGCAGGCGGCGATGTTCATGCGGCTGCCGATGGCGCATCTGTTCGGCGGCGACGTTACCGAGGGCGCAGTCGACGAGTCCATTCGTCACGCCATCAGCAAGATGTCGCATCTGCATTTCACCAGCAATCGGGGCTCGACGCAGCGGCTGATTCAGCTCGGCGAGCATCCGTCGCGCATTCACACCATCGGCTCGGTCGGCATCGACGCCATCAAGCATCTCGTCCTGATGGACCGCGACGGCATCGGCCGCGCGGTCGGGATGCCGCTCGGCGAGCGCAATGCGCTGATCACGTTCCACCCCGTCACGGTCGAGGCCGGGCGCTCGGTGGCCGAACTGGACGAGTTGTTCGCGGCACTGTCGACGCTCGATCCCGCCTTTCGTTTCGTGTTCACCCTCGCCAACGCCGATGCCGAGGGCCGCGCATTGAACGCCCGGATCGAGGCTTTTGCGGCTGGCCGGCCGAACACGATCGCGGTCGCCTCGCTCGGGCAGCTTCGCTATCTCAGCCTGATGAGCCAGGTGGACCTGGTGATCGGCAATTCCTCGAGCGGCGTGCTCGAAGCGCCCTCCTTCGGAGTTCCCACGATCGATATCGGCGATCGTCAGAAGGGACGTGAAGGTGCGGCCTCGGTATTTCACGCAGCGCCCAAGCGCGATTCGATAGAAGCCGCCATCTCGGCGGGGCTCCAGCGCGGCCCTCAAGCCACCGTCAACCCTTACGGCGACGGCGAATCCAGCCGGCGATTTGCCGACATCGTCGCCGGCATCCCCGATTTCAGGCAGCTTCTGGCGAAGGGCTTTTACGAACTTCCGGCAAGTGGAGCGCGGCCATGACGACGCACACGCTGATCATCGCGGAAGCCGGCGTCAATCATGACGGCAGCCTGGAAAAGGCGCTGGCGCTGGTCGACGCGGCCGCCGACGCCGGCGCCGACATCGTCAAGTTCCAGACCTTCAATGCGAAGGCATTGGCGGGCGATGCGGCGAAGAAGGCCGAGTATCAGCAGCGCACGACGAACGCCGCGGAGAGCCAGCTTGCCATGCTGGAACGGCTGGAGCTGCCGCAAGCCGCGCACCACACGCTGATCGCGCGCGCCAAGGAGCGCGGCATCGAGTTCCTGTCGACACCGTTCGACGACGCTTCGCTCGCTTTCCTGCTGTCGCTGAAACTGCCGCGCATCAAGATCGGATCTGGCGATCTCACCAATGCGCCGCTGCTGCATGCGGCGGCGGAGGCCGGCGCGACGCTGATCCTGTCGACCGGCATGGCGACGCTCGGCGAGATCGAGGAAGCGCTCGGCGTACTGGCTCATGGCTACGGCCAGCGCAATGATCCGCCCGGCATTGCCTCCTTCCGAGCGGCCTGGCGCGATCCGGCGGCACGAACAGCGCTCGCGCGGCACGTCAGCCTGCTCCATTGCACGACCGAATATCCCTGCCCCATCGCGGATGTGAACCTCGCCGCATTGGCGACAATGCGCTCCGCGTTCCTGCTCCCGGTCGGCTATTCCGATCACACCGACGGCTTCGAGGTTTCAGTGGCCGCGGTCGCGCTCGGTGCCACAACAATCGAAAAGCACCTGACGCTCGACCGCAATGCCACGGGCCCCGACCACGCGGCCTCGCTGGAACCGGACGACTTCCAGCAAATGGTTGCGGCCATCCGCAACGTGGAGCGTGCACTCGGCGACGGCGTGAAGGCGCCGAAGGAGTCCGAGATCAGGAACGTTCCGGTCGCGCGCAAGAGCATCGTGGCGGCGCGTGCGCTGAAGGCCGGCGAGACCATCGGCCCGGCCGATATCACCGCCAAGCGGCCCGGCGCGGGCCGGCCGCCGATCGACTACTGGTCGCTGATCGGGACGGCGGCGCCGCGCGCGCTCGAGCCGGACGATCCGGTCTAACCTTTCGGCTTTGCCGGAATGCCGCGAAGGACAGACCCCGGCGGGCATCGGGCCGTGACCACCGATCCCATCGCAACCAGCGTGTCGTCGCCGATCGCGATGTGGTCCCTGACCCGGCTGCCGAGACCGAGGAAGCAGTTCGCGCCGATCTCTGCACCGCCGCCGACCACCGTTCCCGGCGACAGATGCGTGCAGTCGCCGATCCGCACGTCATGCTCGACGACAACGGCGGAATTGATGATGCAGTGATTGCCGATCCGGCTTCGCGCATTGACGATCGCGCCCGGCATGATGACGGTGCCTGCACCGATCCCGGCTGAGGGCGAGACGATCGCGCGCGGATGAATCACGGACGCCCAGCGCTTGACCTGCATGCGACCGATCATCTGCCGGCGCGCGGGCCCCGCCTGCATCGTTCCGATCCCCATCACGAACGCCGCATCCGGATACTTCGGCGCAGCGTCGTCGGTTCCAAGATAGCTGATGCCGCCCAGTGCTGCGGGCTGGCGATCGAGGAAGCCGACAACCTTGAACTGGCCGGACAACAGCGCCGCCTCGTAGACCATGAAGGCATGCTCGCCGCCGCCTATGATGATGAGATCGTCCATGCCGATTCCCCTGCGCGGGACAATCTTAGCGGCCGGAGGGCGGGTCTTCAAACCGTTGATTTGGACCGCGAAAAGCTGAGGTTAACGGGGCTGCCCGAGGAAACGCGGTTGGGGTTGACGCCGCGTCTCGCAGCCGCGATATAGCAGACCTAAGCCGTGGGCGGCCCCCGACATCCGGCGTATACGAGGCAGATTGCCATGAAATCCTGGCGTAAGGCCGTCGTTGGAACGCAGGCGACCGTGGGCGAGGCCATTGCCGCCATCGAGAGCGGAAGCATTCAGATTGCGCTCGTGCTCGACGACCAGAATCGCCTACTCGGCGTGGTCACCGACGGTGACGTGAGGCGCGGCCTGCTGCGCGGCATCCCGCTCGCCGGACTTGCGACCGACATCATGAGCCGTGCGCCGGTGTCGGCTCCTGCGACGCTGCCGCGCGAGGATCGCCTGCAGCTGATGCGACAGAAGTCGATCAAGCAGCTTCCGCTCGTCGACGAGGGCGGCCATCTGGTCTTGGTCGAGACGCTCGATGAATTGCTCGAACCGAGCCATTATCCCAATCCGGTCCTGATCATGGCGGGCGGCCTTGGCGAACGCCTGGGCGCGCTGACGCGCGAGGTGCCGAAGCCGATGCTCAATGTCGGCGGCCGGCCGTTGCTCGAGACGATCGTCCGCAACGTCGTGCAGCAGGGTTTTGGCAACATCTTCATCTCGGTCAACTACAAGGCCGAGACAATCAAAGACTACTTTGCCGACGGCACCGCCTTCGGCGCCAGTATCCAGTACGTGCACGAAACGGAACGCCTGGGGACCGCAGGCGCGCTCGGGCTCTTCCCGACGCCGCCGGCTCTGCCGATGATCGTCACCAACGGCGACATTCTCACGACGATAAACTACCGGGCTCTTCTCGACTTCCACAACGGAACACCGGCGGAAGCGACGATGGCCGTGCGCGAGCACAAGGTGCACGTACCTTATGGCGTGGTTTCCACGTCGGAGGGCTTTCTCGATGCCATCCGCGAGAAGCCGACCGAGAGCTGGTTCGTCAGTGCCGGCATCTATGTGATCGGCAGCTCCGTCTTTAGCCATGTCGCGCCCGGCGTCAGGATCGATATGCCGACCGTGCTGGAGCGCGTGATCGCCGGCAAGGGACGCGTCGCGGTCTATCCGATCCGCGAATACTGGCTCGACATCGGCCGCCTGGAGGATTTCGAGCAAGCGCATGCGGAGTTTCACGAGGTCTTCCCGTGACATCGACTAGCGCCGTCGTGGTTGGCCTCGGCTCGATCGGCACAAGGCATGCACGCGTCCTGCGCGAGCTTGGCCTTCGGGTCGCGACCGTCAGCCGCCGCGAAGGCGGCGACTACGGGTCGATCGCGCAGGCCGTCGCCGGCGCGCATCCGGACTATACAGTGATCGCCACCGAGACGGCGCGCCATGCGGACGATCTGCAAGAGCTCGCGCAGGCCGGCTTCCATGGCAAAGTCCTTGTCGAAAAACCGCTATTCGCAACACCGGCACCGCCGCCGAAATATCCGTTTTCCCATGTCAGCGTTGGATACAATCTGCGCTTTCACCCCGTGATGACGGCGCTGGCCGAAAGATTACGTGGGCGCGAAGTGATCACGGTCGCCGCCTATGTCGGCCAGGACATCAGGGACTGGCGCCCCGGCCGCGATCATCGAGCGACTGCATCCGCCACGGCTGACGCCGGGGGCGGCGTGCTGCGGGATCTCAGCCACGAACTGGATTATCTCTTGTGGCTGTTCGGACCGTGGCATCGCGTCGCAGCGCTCGGCGGCGCGTCCGGCGCGCGCGATATCGACGTCGACGACCACCTCGACCTGCTGCTCGATATGCAGCGGGCGCCATCGGTCCACGTCCACATGGACTATCTCGACCGTCAGGGAATCCGCCGCATTCGCGTCAACGTCGACGACGACACCATCGAGGCCGATCTCGTCGGCAACCGTCTTGCGGTCAACGGCAAGGCGACGGAGATCCCCAGCGAGCGCGACCAAACCTATCGCGACATGCATGTCGCGGCGATGCGTGGCGCGAGCCCGGCCTGCTCTCTGCCCGAGGCGCTCGGCGTCGTACATCTGATCGATGCCAGCGAGCGCGCTCTGCGCACCAAGACCTGGATATCGCCATGAGTCTCTTCTGCACGATCTGCGCGCGAGGTGGCTCGAAAGGGGTTGTCGGCAAGAATGCGCGCGATCTCCTGGGCAAGCCTGTGCTCGCGTGGAGCATCGAGCAGGCGCGCGAGACCGGCCTGTTCGACGCGATCGCCTTCAGCAGTGATTCTGACGCTCTGCTCGACGCGGCGCTGAAGGCCGGCGCCGACATCGCCGTGAAGCGTCCGGACGAGATGGCGACCGATACCGCACCGAAGCTGCCGGCGATCCGCCATTGTCTCGAGCAGGCCATCGCGCAAACAGGCAAGACGCCCGAGATCTTCGTCGATCTCGACGTCACCTCACCGCTCAGGCTTGCCTCCGACATCGCCGGTGCGGTGGCACTGCTGCGCGAGAGCGGCACCCGCAATGTCATCACCGGCGCGCCGGCGCGCCGCTCGCCCTATTTCAACCTGGTCGAGCAGCGCACCGATGGCAGCGTTGGCCTCTCCAAATCCGCCAATCCTCCAATCACGCGCCGGCAGGATGCGCCGCGTTGCTTCGACATGAACGCGTCGATCTATGTCTGGCGCGTCGCGCCGTTCCTGGCGCAGCCTGCGGTATTCTATCCAGACACGCGCCTGTTCGAGATGCCGGAAGAACGCTCGATCGACATCGATTCCGATCTCGACTTTGCGTTGGTGGAGCTGTTGCTGCGCCAGCGACTGCCGGCCTGAGGGGGCTTAAACAATGACCACGAGCTTCAAGGCTCTGTTCGATCTCACCGGCCGCACGGCCGTCGTCACCGGCGGCTGCGGCATCCTCGGCCGTCGCTTCGCCGAAGGCCTCGCCGAGTTCGGCGCCAATGTCGCGATTGTCGATCTCGACCAGGCCGCGACCGATGCGGCGGCAGCCGACGTCACGTCACGCCATGCCGTCCGCGCCAGGGGTTATGGCTGCGACATCACCGAGCCCAGCTCCGTCCGCAACACGGCCGATGCGATCGAAGCCGACCTCGGACCGGTCTCGATCCTGCTCAACAACGCCGCGAGCAAGACCCGCGACGTCGACGCCTTCTTCGCGCCGGTCGAGCAGTTTTCATTGGCGACCTGGCGGGAGATCATGGCGGTCAATCTCGACGGCATGTTCAACGTCGCCCAGGCCTTCGGCGGTCGAATGGCTGAGCGCGGCTACGGCGCCATCGTGCAGACCGCCTCGATCTACGGCCTGATGGCGCCCGACCAGCGTATCTACGAAGGCTCCGAATATCTCGGCCGCGCCATCAACACGCCTGCGGTCTACACGGCTTCCAAAGCCGGCGTCATCGGACTGACCAAGCACCTCTCGACCTATTGGGCGGCGAAAGGCGTTCGCGTCAATACTCTCACCCCGGGAGGGGTGGAGAGCGGGCAGAACGAGACCTTCAAGGCGCGCTATGCTGCCCGCATTCCGCTCGGCCGCATGGCCCGCGCGGACGAGATGGTGGGGACGATGCTGTTCCTGGTGTCGGATGCCGCGTCCTACGTGACTGGTCAGAACATCGCCGTCGACGGCGGCCTGAGCGCCTGGTAGCAAAACTTCGATGATCAAGCGCCTGATCCAGAATACGGTGATTTCGGCGTTTGCCTTCGGCGTGGCCGCCTTGCTGGGCCTGGCAGTCATTCCACTGATCATCCGAACCTGGGGGGTGACCGAGTTCGGCCTCATCGTGATCTCGCGGCTGCTGCTGCCCGGCAGCATGATGGCGGTGCTGGATCTCGGCCTGTCCGAGGTCGCCACCCAAATCGTCGCGCGCGCGCGAGAGCACCGCAATTGGACGCAGGCGAGCCGCCAGATCGCTTTTTTGGGAGTGGTCTCCATCGCGCTCACCTTGATCCTGAGCGCCGCCATTTGGCTCGCGACCCCGCTGCTCGTCATCGTGATGAGGATTGACGCCGCACATCTGGAGACGTTCACCCGGATCATGCACTACACGGCACTCGCGAATCTGATCTTCGTTCCGGCGCTGGTGTGGGAAGGTATTGTCAAAGGCTTCGAGCGCTACAACCTGCTCCGCTTCGCGGAGGTCACGTCAACGGCTGCCTATGTCGGCCTGACATTCGCGGCCTCGTGGGCGGCGACAGGCTTTGAAGTGGTGGCTTACATCTATCTCGCCACGCTGGTGGCCCGCGCCGTCGTCATCGGAATTGCCGCGTTCGCCGCCCTGCGGCACAAGCATGTGCGACTGCTGCCGTGGACCCCGGACATCCGGCAGGATATTCTGCATCGCTGCCTGCTGCTCCTGCAAGGCAAACTGTTGGGCGGCATCTCCGGGCCGCTTCAGCCGTTCCTGATCGGATTGCTGTTCGGGCCCAAAGCCGTCGGCATCTACGACGCGCTGGTGCGATTGTCGCGGGTCTCCAAAGTCGTTGTCAGCCTTCTGACATCCGCCTTGCTTCCCGTTGCCAGCCGTCTCGATGAGCGCGGCAGCGCAACGTCGTTCCAGCGCCTGGGCGACCTCGGCCTCGTCATGATGCCCATGTTCGTAGTGCCGCCGCTTGCCGCGACCGCGATCCTCTCGCCCGAGATCATGAACATCTGGATCGGTCCTCTTCTTGCCCCCTATGCGTTCTGGATGGGCCTGAGCTTCCTGGTACCGATCTGCGCCCAATACGTAGCGATCGGCAGCCTGATCTTCCTGACGCGGCCCGAGGTGCAAGCCCGGCTCAACCGGCTGATGGCCGTCCAGCTTCTGATCTGGGCGGTAGTCTCCGCCGCGACCTTGCATCTGTTCGCGGAACGCGCCCTGATTCTTGGCCAGGTCATCGGCAGCATCGCTATCCTGCCCTGGCAGATTGGGGAGTTGCGCAGTGCACTCGAACTCGACCGCAATCGCTTCGCGAAGGTGGTCGGAACCCAGTTCGCAATTCTTGTCCTGGCGAGCATTTCTCTAGCAATAATTGCAGGTTACATTCAGTTCGACAGCGTGCTAAAGCTCGCGCTCGGTTCCATGGTTTTCTGTCTGATCACCTGGGCGCTCCAATACTTCCTGGTCCTCGAAAAGCGGCACCGGACTGTATTTCCCGCGGTCGGACAACTGATGGGACTGACATCCAAAAGCAGTTGAATGAACATCCACGCGACAGACACGAAAGCCGTCATCACAAGTTTCGCTCCGGCGTCGTTGTCGGACAAGACGGCGACCTATGCGCTCGATGCGGCCAGGAGCATCGGCCGTCTCGCAATGCGCCGTATCAAGCGCACTGCCGACGTCGTTGATTCCGAGTACAATCTGACGCACTGGCAGCGAACCCTGTCGGAAAAGGCCTGGACAACGGCTGCAAGCATCGACGAATTCCTGGTCCCGAACAATCGCGCGCGGGATCTTCGCAAGGTCGACAATCGGATCTGCAGGGTCGCGGCCGATGACTATTACCGCTATCGCGCCAGAGCTCTCGGCGAACTGCTCGCGCGGCACACCGGCGGCGCCACGGAGATCGTCGAGCTCGGCGCGGGCTGCGGCGTCAATCTGCTGTCGCTTCACCTCAACCATCCCGACTGGAAGCTGCGCGGCTTCGACATCGCACCGAACGGCATCGCCGCGGGCCGCGAGATCGCGGCGCATTATGGCCTGTCAGACCGGATATCGCTCGACAGGATTGATCTGACCGACGGCAACGACGCAAACTATTCCGCCGTCAGGGATCAGGTCGTCTTCACCTATTTCTGCATCGAGCAGATTCCTTACGACGTGCGCAAGGTGGTGGACAATATCATCGCGGCGAGGCCCAAGCGCATCATCAACATCGAGCCGACGACGGAGCTGCTGAATCTGTCGAGTCCGCGCGATATCGTCAGCTTCCTCTACATCCGCTCAGTTGACTACCAGACGAAGCTGTTCTCGACGCTCGACGATTACGAGCGGCAGGGCCGCGTCCGCATTTTGGCACGTGAACGGATGCCGTTCGCGCCGACGATCCACAATGATGGCTTTTTGTATTGCTGGGAGCCCACATGACAACCATCAACACGACGGCTGATCGGCCTGCGCCGAAGAAGGCGAAGATCAGCCAGTTCCGCCGCCTGTTGTGGCACGTCAACCGCACCGATCTCGGATGGGTGCTCAAGGCGGCCCTGACCAGTCTGCAATTGCCGGCACGCGCCAAGCGTGTCGCGCTCCTGAAGCAGCTTCCGACCAAGCCCGAATGGGCCGAGGCGAGCCGCAAGCTCGACGAGGACGGTTACGTCGACGTGTCCGCGCTGGTCGATCGCAGCCTGGCGGAAGCCGTCGCGTCGTTCGCCGACGGCAAGGTGAACCGCCTCAACGAGCTCGTCGGCCAGCAGAAGGAACGGCACAAATCGTTCTGGGTCAGCCTGCTGGACGAGGACCTCGTCAACGGTGCCTTTGCGACCGACCATCCCTTCGTGCGCAACGCCCTGCAGCCGGCTGCGCTGCGCATCATCGGCGATTTCATGCACGACCTGCCGCAATTGTCGGACGTGGTGCTGACGTTGTCGCAACCGAGTCCGAACCAGGCGTTGAGCTTCTCCCAGTTGTGGCATCTCGATCACGACGACAAGCGCGTCTGCAAGCTCTTCATCTACCTGACCGATGTGAGGGACACCGCCGACGGCCCGTTCACTTTCATTCCGGCCGGACCGTCGAAGTCATTCCGCAACACGCTCAAGAGCCACATGAGCGACGCGCGGGTGTTCGCCAAGACCGGTCCCGACGCGGTCAAGGAAATGATCGCGCCGCGCCTGTCGTGCTTCATCGTCAACACGGCCCGCTGCCTGCACATGGGAAGCCGGATCCAGTCGGATCGCAGCCGCCTGCTGTACACGGCAACCTACATTCAGCAGCCGCGCATCTATCCCGAACCGCCGGCGCGCTTCCGCGCGGCGGGCGCCCTGACGGACCTCGAGCGCAGCGTGATGCGGCTCTGACACGGACCTGCCGGGAGCTCACATCTTGCGCATAGGCCTGGTGGTCGATCACCCCAAGCGTGACCTGCCGGGCGCAGTCATGCTCGGTTATCAACTCGCGCGGCGCGGCGTTTCCGTCGTGCTGGTACCGATGTACGAGCAGGCGGTCGATGTGCCACGGCTCGGGCTCGACGCGCTGGTGGTCAACTACGCACGTCCGGTCAATTTCGACCTGATGCGCAGCTTCGCCAAGGCCGGCCTAGCACTGTACGTGCTCGATACCGAAGGCGGCGTGCTCGCGGAAAAGGGCGGCAACTCGCCGCCGGCGATGGCCGCGCACATCAAGGACAGCGGCTACGCCGACATCCTGGCGGGCTATTTCTTCTGGGGCAGCCGGCTGCACGACGCCTTCCTGACGGCCGGAACCATGCCGCCTGAGCAGCTTCACCTCACCGGTTGCCCGCGCTTCGATTTTGCGGCGCCACGCTGGCGCGCGCTGCTCGACGGCGAGCCGCACGGCTATCTGCTCGTCAACGCCAACTTTCCGCTGGTCAATTCGCGCTTCACCGGCAAGCCGGGCGGGGAGCGCGAGGCGATGGTGCGGGCCGGTTGGGACGGCGCTTATGTCGATCGCTTCATTGCGGACCTGAAGCAGGTCTTCACGAACTATCTCGCCGAGATCGAGCGGCTCGCCGCAGCGCGGCCGGACCGGCACATTCTCGTCCGTCCGCATCCCTTCGAGAGCGACGACGTCTATCGCAATGCGCTCTCGCGCCATGCCAACGTCGTGATCGACGGCACCGGCAGCGTGCTCGACCGCATCCGCAATGCGGCCGCGGTCGTCCATCTCAACTGCGGGACGGCCGTCGAATCGGTATTGCTCGGAAAGCTGCCGCTCCAGCTCGAATATTTGAACACACCGACCACGGCGGGCCATGCCGGCCTGCCCGCGCGCGTGAGCCGGCAGGTGACCTCGTTCGACGAGCTGCTTGGTGCGATCGACCACGTCGAGCGCGAGACCGGGACCTTCGACTTCGCCGGCGTTCACGCCGCAGACATCGAGGCTTTCTTCCATCGCAACGATGGACAGGCCGCTGAACGAGTAGCCGACGTCCTGACCCGCGCGACCGGCTCCCGCCGGCCTTACGTGTCGCTGCTTGCGACCGTGAAGGGCACGCGCGCCAATCCGAGCCTCGGTCAGATCGTCAAGGGCACCGCGAGCGCCGCGCTCGGCTCGGCCGTCACCGAGCGGTTGCGCAGCCGGTTCAATCCAGCCCGGCGCGACAAGCGGATCGAGCCGGCCTTCGTCAAAACCCTGCTTCAGCGGATCGCAGCTCATGATCGCACGAGCCCGTCGCAATTCGCGGCGCGACGCGCGCATTGCGCGACGACGGGCTTGCCGCTCGCGAGCATTGCGATCGAACAGGTCCAATAGAGCCATGACCACATCTGCAAAGACCATTCTCATCACCACGCTTGCCGAATACCAGACCCGGTTCTGGATTCCGGTCGCGCAGCGGTTGCGCGCGGCAGGCCATGATGTCGAGTTGCTCGCCTTCGACGATCGCAGCGCCGAGATTTCGGCCGCTGCGGGCGTGCCGGTCACGAACATGTACCGCGACGGCCTCAAGGCCGGCCCTGCACCCGACAACCGCAAGGCGTTCGACGCGCGCGTTGCTGCCTACGGGCTCGACGGGACAAATTTCCTGTTTAGCCATGAGCGTTTCACTTTCGGCATCCGAGACACGGCTGCGTTGCGCTGGCGCTTCATGATCTATGCCAACGCCATGGAGGCGCTACTCGACCGGCTGGAGGCGCAAGGCACGCGCGTCGAGCTGGTGCAGGAGCTCGGCGGCTTTCTCTCCGTCATCGCGAGCTTCTACGCCGCAAGGCGCCGCAACATCCGCAACTGGTTCATCGAGCCGTCGTTCTTCCGCGGCCGGATGTATTTTACGCCCGACAGTCTCGCAGCTCCCGACGTGATGCCGGCGGCGGCAGACACGGTATCATCAGAGGTGCGCGCCTATCTGGACGACACGCTGACGCAGCGTGCGATCGTCATCCCCAAGAAGGACCAGCACCATTATTCGGCGGCCTTCAAGAAGGTCGTCAACCTGCGCAATGCCCATCGTCTTGCCGAAAAACTCTGGGACCAGTTCGCGCTCGGCAAGCACCAGGAGTTCGGGCACAATCTGCGCCACGCGCGTGTTCATGCGGCAATGGCGCTCAACGCGACGCGGCTGCGCAAGCTCTATCGCCCGCTCCCTGAGACGCCCTTCGTCTACTATCCCTTCCACGTCCCGGCCGACATGGCGCTGACGCTGCGCTCGCCGGATTATCTCGACCAGGTCGCCACCGTCGACTTCCTGCTGCGCACGATCCCGGATTCGCATGTGCTCGTGGTCAAGGAACATCCCGCCCAGATCGGCGCGATCGCGGCTTCGCGCCTGTTCGAGCTCGCGCGCCGGTTCGACAATTTCGTGCTGCTGCCGCCGCAGACCAACAATTACACCGTGCTCAATCGCGCTGACGCCGTCATCTCCGTCAACAGCAAGTCGGGCGCCGAAGCGCTGCTGCTCGGCAAGCCTGTCGTTGTGATGGGCGATGCGTTCTACCGATCCTGCCCGCTGGTATATGCGGTCGACCGACTGGCCGACGTGCCGGCGCGGCTGCGCGAAGCGCTCTCCGCCGGGCCGTTCGATCCGGCCAGGGGGGCGCCCTATTTCGAGTCTGCCTGGCGCCGGTCATATCCGGGCGAGCTTTATATCGGCGATCCCAATCTGCTCGACACGTTTGCGGCCTCCTTGCGCGCGGCAATCGCCGAGCCCGCCGGTACGAACTGAACGGACCCATCATGCCGCTCGTCTCGATCATCACACCGTCCTGGAACGTCGAAGGCCTGATCGAGGAGACGATCCGCTCGGTGCAGGACCAGACATTCGCCGATTGGGAGCTCTTGATCGCGGACGACTGCTCGACCGACGGGACGCCGGCGATCATCGCGGCGATCGGCGAGCGCGATCCCCGCGTCAAGCTGCTCCGGCAGGCCCAAAATGGCGGCCCGGCGCTCGCCCGCCAGGCCGCGATTGACGCCGCGCAGGGCCGCTATCTGGCCTTCCTCGACAGCGACGATCTGTGGCTGCCGGGGAAGCTCGAGCGCCAGCTCGCCTTCGCCCGGGAGAAGCAGGCCGCCCTCAGCTACACCGCGTTCCGCCGCATCGACGAGAGCAACACGGTCACGGGACGGCTGATCGAGGTGCCGGCCTCGCTCACCTATGGCCAGCTCCTGGAGAACACCGCGATCGCGACGCTGACCGCGATGGTCGACCGCGAGATCGTCGGTCCCATCGCGATGAAGAACGAGGGCTACGACGATTTCTGCCTGTGGCTCTCGATCCTCAAGCGCGGCCATACCGCATACGGCCTCAACGAGGACCTTGCGCGCTACCGCGTCAGGGGCTCGTCGGTCTCCAGCCGCCCGGCGCGCTCCGCCAAATGGGTCTGGCAGATCTACCGCAATGTCGAACGCCTCTCCGTGATCAGATCGGCCTGGTGCTTTGCCCATTGGGGTGCGCGCGCCTGGCTGAAACGGCGGGAATTCTAGCCAGCGCCCCCCCCCACAAAAATCGCGAAAACAACCCCATGCACAGTATAGGTATTTAGATACCTTGGACCAAGCCATTTGGCTATTGGCGAGTCCGGCCGTTGCCGATACCACTCAGCGCGCTCCGCCGCGGATAATCTGGAACCGATCATGCCGTTTGAAAGCTACAAGAACAGCCGCATCCTCGTGACCGGAGGCGCCGGCTTCATCGGATCGCACCTCTGCGAGAGGCTACTCGATACGGGGGCCGAGGTGGTGTCCGCCGACAATTACTTCACCGGCAGCCGGCGCAATATCGCCCATCTGATCGCAAATCCGCTGTTCGAGGCGGTCCGGCACGACGTCACCTTCCCGCTCTACATCGAGGTCGACGCGATCTTCAACCTGGCCTGCCCGGCCTCGCCGATCCACTACCAGCGCGATCCCGTACAGACCACCAAGACCTCGGTGCACGGCGCCATCAACATGCTCGGCCTCGCCAAGCGGCTCAAGGCGCGCATCTTCCAGGCCTCCACCAGCGAGGTCTATGGCGATCCGCTGATCCATCCCCAGACCGAGGACTATTGGGGCAACGTCAACCCGATCGGCATCCGCTCCTGCTACGACGAAGGCAAGCGCTGCGCCGAAACGCTGTTCTTCGACTATTGGCGCCAGCACGGCCTACCGATCAAGGTCGCGCGCATCTTCAACACCTACGGCCCACGCATGCAGCCCAATGACGGGCGCGTGGTGTCGTCCTTCATCGTCCAGGCACTCAAGGGCGAGCCGATCACCGTGTTCGGCGACGGCGGGCAGACCCGTTCGTTCTGCTATGTCGACGATCTCGTCGAGGCCATCATGCGGCTGATGGCGACCGGCGAGGACATCACCGGACCGATCAACATCGGCAACAATTCCGAGTTCACCATCCGCGAGCTCGCCGAGAAGGTGATCAAGCTCACCGGCTCGCGCTCGCAACTGATCTTCCAGCCGCTGCCGCAGGACGATCCGCGCCAGCGCCAGCCCGACCTGACCAAGGCAAGGGCCGCACTGGACTGGGAGCCGAAGGTCGCGCTCGAGGACGGGCTGAAGGAGACGATCGCCTATTTCAAGCGTACGCTTGAGCTGGCCTGATCCCGCTCACACCTTTCGTCGGCCGCAAGCGAGCGTCCGCAACGAGCGCACCACCAGGTCCGGATCTGGAGTTGATTTACGGCCGGGGCATCGGCTACGGGCCGGCGAGAGGATGCGGTTGACCGCTTATCTCGTGCCCATCATTCTGCGGCAGCCCAACCGCCCAGCCCATAAATCCAAACAGTAGCGCCGAGTTCGTCATCGAGCCGCTCATCAAAAACTCAATCCCGACGAATACCAGGCCAGCAAACACAAAGGACGCGGCGGCATCAGAGCGCGCACGCTTTGCTACCGACATCAAAGCCGAAATAAACGCAGCAGCCAAAAGCAGCGCTGCAGCAACACCAACCTCGACTGCGACTTGCAGTACAACGTTGTGCGGCTCCGTCTTATAGCAAGATTGTTGAGCGAACGTTCCGATACCTTGGCCGAGAAGACCAACCTTCGGCAACAGATTCAAGGCTTCCTTTGTGAGTATGATTCGAATCGCAAAGGTATCCTCGGTATCGCACGCCACGACCGGCTTCTGCGCGTTCTCCAGGACAAGCCCGATGATCTTGCCGGACATCGCGGGACGAGCAGCCAAACCAATGACAATGCTCAGACACACTACGCCGGCTACCGCAATCTGGCGCCGGCTGCCCATCCTGGCCGTCGCAACCAGCGTGAGAGCCAGGGCGATGAAAGGGTGCCGCACCATTGCTGCGGCAAACACGAACGCAGGCAAGGCGATCAATCCGCCGACAACACGCCATTGCAGCGACGATAAGTTCATCGAAAGGAAAGCAAAGACCAGGAAGCACCACGTCAGCGAAAACACGGTCGGACCTTCGTGGAAGCCCAGAACCAGCGGCTTGTACTCGCCGCTCCGGTCGTAAACCACCGCCCAAGCCGTCAACAGGGTCCCGACCAAAACGAGCGCTGCCGTGATGTAAGAGAAGCGCGAGAGATCAAAACGAGGACCCACGGCCCGGAACGCGGGATAGGCGGCCATCGAAAGGGCGAGCAGCGCATAGTCGCGATCATTCGTCGTTCGACCGTTGACCACAACCGACGCCACCATGAGCGCTGCCAATGCAGCGAACAAATAGTCTGCTGGTAGCGGACGAAATTTCCTCGATATGACGAGTAGCGGCGCGATCATGACAGCCGCTGTTATGGCTGCATGGCCCTTCGTGCCACTCATGCCATACAAGAGGATAAGGACTGAGTTAGTTGAGATCCAAACCGCTATGGCTGCGTTCGTCAACCAGGTCTTCGTCATCGGTTTGATCGCTGACACCCGATCGCCGCCGAGACGATCAATAAGCCTGTCGTTGTGACGAGAGGTGCAAAAAGCCCAATGGCATCGATATCAATCATGACTACAACTGAGCAAGCACCGACGCGTTACTGCGCGTATCTGCTAGCACTGCGGCATAAACTTGTAAATATCGTTGCCAAACCTCAACCGAGCAGGCCTGGATCGGCGCGAGTTCGTCGAGCACCGAAGGGTTCGGTCGCTCCGACAATCGTGGCCATGCGACCAGGCCGCGCGCATCCACGCTTCCAATCAGGCTTAGCCGCGCCGTGACGCCATCACATCCCGAGTCAGTCGGATGAAATCCGCAACGAACGCCTCTACGCGCTGCTCCAGGTTCGGCAACAAATCGCGGACGGTCGCAGGCCCGGCGGTTTGCACAACCTGCAACATCTGATCGGCCAGCGACTTCGAGTCCCGGATGCCGAAGTATCGCGCGCTGCCCTCGGTCTGTTCGCGATGGACATCGATGTCGGACAGGATCATCGGGACATCAAACGACTTTGCTTCTTCGACAGTCGTGCTCCACCCCTCGCACTCCGAAGGATTGATGAGAGCCATCGATGCGCGCAGGAGGGCGTAGACATGATCCAGTGGAATCATTCCGAGATGCCTGAAGTTCATCTCGAGACCGCGCGACCTGACGTCACTCATGGTCCTCTCGAAAAGGCCGGATTCACGGAAGTCCTGCGTGCTTCCGGATGCCGCGACGACGACGTCGAGCCCCCGGCATTTCAGCAGATCAAGCGCATCGACCACGATCTGGTGATTCTTATGCCGCCAGAACTGGTTTGGCAGGTAGAAATACCGTGGCGGAAGGCCATAATGTGCAGTCACCTCGAACGGCTGCGTGGCGAGCAGACTGACCGGAGGCTCCGTCGCAAACCGGACGACCGAAACGCCGTTCGAAATGCCCGGAAAAGACCTCCTGAGATCGCCGAGCGCGCTGGCGCTGCTCAGCATGATGTGCCGGCCGGACGCGATCTGAACCCGAAAGCCGAGATCGCGCCGCCAATATGCACTCCTGGAGAAGAGATGCGGGAGCAGGCGGTGCTGAAAATCCGGGAACCAGGCGATGGCCGGAAACGGAAGGCGCCAGCCAAAGAAGCGGGCGGACTCGAACACCATGTCGATTCGCCGCGCGCGGAACTCGGCCACTGCCGGTCCATCGCGCCCGAGCGCGAGCGCACCGAAGAGTCCCGTCCCGGAGCGATCGAACGCAGGCGATTGAATGAGCTCCACCGCCGGGATCCTGGCGAGCGCCGCGATCTCCTCGGGATCGTCCTTCGTTCCGGCGAACAGCACCGGTGTGACCGTCCCCGGACTGTACCGGTTCAGAACCTCGAATAGATTGCGCTGATAGTTGTGACCGCCCGCCCACAGGCGACGCGGGATGTTGGTGAATGCGATCCGCAGCGGCGCGCGCTCAGGCACGGGCCACGCTCCTGAACCATTCGACGTAGTCGGCGAGACCGCGTTCCAGCGGAAGGCGCCAATCGAAATTCATCTCGCGCAAGCGCCCGTCCTCCGCCAGCAGGCTCATTGGGTCGCCCGGCCGTGCCACGCCGGAGTAACGCACAACAGTATTGCTTCCCCAATTCCGGATCAGGCCGTCGGCGATGTCGGCCACGCTCGTCCCGCGCCCCGAGCCGCCATTGATCAGGCGAAAATCATCCCCGCGCACGTCCTCCGCAACCCGCACCAGCAAGCGGACGACGTCGCGAACGTCGGTCCAGTCCCTTATCTCGGCCCCAGTCCCTCCGAGATTGAGAGACCGTTCCTCGCTCTTCAGCCGCGAGCAGATGTCCCAGAGAAGTTGCTTGCGAAGGTCCGGACCATAGACCGAGAACAATCGCACGACGGTGCAGCGAAGGCCGAAGCTCTGGGCATAGCTCCGGCACAGCTGCTCCATCATCAGCTTATGATGGCCATAGGGCGACATCGGCGCCAGCGCCGCGCTTTCGGCAATCGGACCGGCATGGTCTGCGCCGTAGACCGCCGCGCTCGACGCAACCACCAGCTGGCTCTCGGGCGCAAAACTTCGGAGCCATTCGAGCAGACGGGCCGTGCTCGTCACGGTCCGCGAAAAATCCTCGAACGGGCGCGCGATCGACAGCCCGACCGACGATCCGCCAGCCAAATGGAAGACTTGCGACGGCAGGCCGTGCGAGGCGGCAAGCGCATTCAGATTGGCAGCGTCGACTTCACCATTGATCCATGTCTGCAAACCGAGAGCGCGCGCATCTGCCGGATCGAGCGCACCGTGACCGACGCCATGGACCGTATGGCCGACGCCCGCCAGCTCGCGAACGAGATGACGTCCGATGAATCCGTTCGCACCGGTAACCCACGTGGACATGATGCTACCTTGACTCCTGCCAACGAGACGCTCGCTTGGCTCGCAAGCACAATCCTATCGATATTGCCATACGCTCCCTCATCGCTCGTCCGGCGACAATTCCCTGACGATGGTCGCAGGATTGCCTGCTACGATGGAATATGCCGGAACATCCTTGGTGACCACAGCACCAGCGGCGACAATCCCACCCTCACCAATGGTCACGCCGCGCATAATCATGGCGCAAGCACCGATCCACGCATCATCGCAAATCTTGATCGGCCGGTCGTCGAGAGAAAGCTGCCTTGGGTGACCGGTACAGAAAATCTGCTTCACCTGTTCGTGCCGCTCGGAAGCACGGATGGGATGCGAGAGATTGTCGAATATGTTGACGGAATGCGAGATCAAAACACGATTCCCGATGTCGATCGACGCGCCTGACCAGATACGCGTGCCAACCCCGACATAGCACCATTCTCCGATGTTAATTTGACCGCCGTGACCGAGAACCATCAGTTCACCCCTGACGTGAGAATGGCTGCCAACTATAATCTTCTCGCTATTGCCGAGCGCATTCCTGATCCGCGCGCTACGGGCCAAGAATGAACCTCGATCCAAGCGGCAGGTCGCCCTCCCGATCAGGCGCTGGGCAATATAGTCTAAATTGATGCCATCGATGGCGTGTGCGCACCACCGCATGAGCGTGGAAAGGCTGGACATCAGCGCATCCTCTCATGTACCAAAATCCAAAGTGCTCGGATTCTCAATTGACACCTCCAACAGAGCGACTGCGCGGTCAAAGGCGCCCTACGACCTCGCCGAACAGTTCCCACTGCATGTCTTTGTGGTAAATGTCGCGGATGCGTGCCCGACCTAGCGCTGCGACCTCGGCCGATCTCGGCCAGTCCTGCAGACTCCGTGAGATCATTTCAGCAGCGTGCTCAGGGGAATCGTAAGTCTCGATCGTGATCCCAGCCTGCATGCCGTCAATATATCTTCCGGCGTCGGATACGAGCAATGCACCGCACCCCATCGACTCGAAGCAGCGCATGTTGCCGCGATCTTCGCCCGCCATATCGATCGAGCCATTGAGCGCGATCTTAGACGAACCAATCAGCTCGTAAAGCGCTCTCCCGAATACCGGCGGCCGGGCAATAGCTGCGATCGCATCAGGACGCCTGTGGTGTCGCAAGGGCAGCAATCGTCCGATTGCGCTCTCGGCGAGCTTGGTCAGACGCGACGCGTCAAGACAAAGCACAACATTATGACTGTCGGCTAGGCGCGCGACTCGCTCTAGCGTCTTTGCACGCTCACGATGATGTCGTGAATAACCACCGACGAAGACGACGTCGATCGGACGTTCTCCGTGGCCATATTCATCCATAACCGGATCATGCGCAGGGTAGAATAGCTCGGCCCGGCATCCCTTGCGGCGCCACATATCGAGCATCGAAGGAAAGTTTGCAAGCACGGCGCCATAGGCCGTGAAATCGGCATTTCCCGACGGCGCGGCACGCCAGCACAGCGCCTTCTTGACGCAACCCGGCAGCTTGGCAACGAATGCGCTCGGGTAGCGTACGGGATCGAGATTGTAGAACACCTCGGTGGCGTGGTGCTCGATCTGCGCGAGCAGGATGGCCTCGAGCGTCGGCTCCCCCGGCATGCCCTGCTCGCGCGCCCAGCGGCGCTGCAGGACCTCGTCATCCCCATTGGTGAAGAAGGCCTCCGGCGACCCATCGAGCACCGGTTTCAGAAAATGCGATGCACCGAAGCGATCGTTTAGAAACACCCGGCGTCGCTCTTCGAAGCTAACGGCCTTTGCCGCGAGCTGGTTCAATCGCGGCAGGTAGGATGGATAGAAACAGCTATTTTGGAACAGACGCATTGCTTATACGTACCTCGCCAACATCCATTTCATGTTCAGATACGGCCAGATCCGCCCGACCGACTCCCAATCCCAGGACTTCGACGCCGTCAAACGGCTGACCGCCGCGCGCAGACCCGCTTCATCCACCAGTTCCGCAAACGCCGGCACGTTCCTGTCCAGCAGGTCGGCCGTCCAGCCGGCCAGCGGTCCGTTCAACCATTCCGGCATCGGTGAATTGAAGCCGACCTTGCGGCGCGCGGTGCGAATGGACTCCGGCATCAGGTTGGCCATCGCCCGCCGGGCAACAGCCTTGGTATAGCCGTCTGACGACTTGCTGCTTTCGGGAAGCGCCATCGTGTAGGTCACCAGCCGCCAATCCATGAAGGGCATGCGGACTTCGACGCCGTGCGCCATCGAAAGGCGGTCGAAGTTGCGCAGGATGGTGGGCAGCACCGTGCTGTGAAACATCCGATAGAGGCGCTTGTTCAAGCCACCCCATTCACGCGGCAGCACATCGTCCTCCGCCGTCAGCGGGAGCTGGGCGGGAAGATCGCGCAGGCCGCCGCGCAGAAAATACACGCCCTTCCGCTTGAGGGCCAACGCACGCAGGACATCCACGCCGCGCCGCGCCAGTTTCGAACGCGAAGCGAGGTCTTCAGCCGCGTTCCGTATTCGGAATGCGCGTGCTTGTCCTTCCTGCAAATAGGCGCCCATCAACTCGTCCGCCCCGTGGCCGTCGAGTGACACCGTCACGCTGTTTCGCGTCAATTGCCGATAGAGCAGCCATATGGCGCTGGGCAACGCGATGTAGACGTCATCGAGGTCGTCGAGAATCTGATCGATATCCGTCAGCGCATCGGTCTGTCCGATTTCAAGAAAAGTAGGCGCGACATTGGCCCAGGCGGCGGCCTCCTCGGCCATCGGCCTCTCGTCGTTCGAGGCGCCGGGGAACGCCGCGACAAAGGCGTGACGCCATGCCGTGCTGTCACGCGGCCCCATGCCTTCCTTCTCGTGCGCCGCCATGGCGCAAATCACTGCCGACGAATCGAAGCCTCCGGACAGGCATGTTCCGATCGGCACATCGCTGCGCATGCGCAGGGCCACGGCATCCTGGAACAGCTCGCGAAAGCGCGCGACGCGTTCGGCTTCGGTGGCCGGCACGGGCGGTAGATGATCCACGGTCCGCCACCAGCGTTTGACACTGACCTTGCCCTGGCGAAGCCACATGCAGTGGCCGCCCTGCAGGCGGCGGACCTGCCGAAACAGGGTCCGCTCGCTTCCTTCGATCCCGAAGGCATCGAGCAGCAGCCGGCGCGCAACCTCCACGTCAACGGAAGTATCGATCAGTCCGCTCCGCACCAGCGCCCGCTGCTCGGAGGCGAAGATGAATCGTTCCGGCGACGCGGCATAGAGCAGCGGCTTGATGCCGAAGCGGTCGCGCGCAAGAAACAGCTCGCGGGTGCTGGTGTCGAAGATCGCCAAGGCCCACATGCCGTTGAAGCGGGGCAGCATGTCTTCCCGCCAGGCCTGCCAGGCGGCCAGGATCACTTCGGTATCGGATTGGCTGCGGAACACCGCGCCCTGCGCCTCGAGCTCGCGGCGAAGCTCGAGGAAGTTGTAGATCTCTCCGTTGAACACGATCACGTGGCGGCCGTCCGCAGACAGCATGGGCTGATAGCCGCCCTCGCCGGGATCGATGATCGCCAGGCGGCGGTGGCCGAATGCGAGGCTTCGGTTTGCGCTGAACCAGGTCCCCTCGCCGAACGGACCGCGATGCGCGATCAGGCCCGTCAGCCGCGAGATGTCGGCCGGTTCGACCGCATTGCCACCCAGATTTACGATGCCTGCGATTCCGCACATGTCCTAGACAGCCTTGACGGGCAAGAAGCGACCGACGATCGAACGAATATCTTGCCAGCAGGCCCTTCGATACGGACCCAATTGCGACGCGGCAACCGCGATCACGAGGATGACCGCGGCCGTCAGCGACGAGACAGCTCCCACCGACCACCAGGACGGCGCGGGCTGGAATGGCGCGCGGTCGAGACCGTATCGCACCGCCAGCGCCGTCGCGATCCCGATGCCAAGCGGCATCAGCACGCAATGCACGATGCGCGACCACATGCCGGCGAGGTCAAAACTACGGTGCAACAGGAAGACAATGGTCGCCATCTGCGCGATCATTCCGGCGCATGCGCTCCAGCCTGCGGCCTGCCATCCGAAGCGTGGCAATGCGATCGCGCTGGTAACGAGTGTGACGACACCGGTGATCAGGGCGACGAGCGCGTTGGAGCGCGACCGCCCGTGCGCCAGCAAGTAAAAGCCGAAGACGTTCGCGCTCGATCCGAGGATCCCGGCAATCGACAGTACGACGAGAACCCGTGCAGCCTCGGCTGCGACCTCGGCGCCGGTCCAAACATGCAGCAGCGGGCCAGCCACGGGGATCAATCCGCCCAGGGCACTTGCGGCCAGGACGTTGAGAATCCACGACGATCGGAACAGCAGATCGACCTTGCGATCCTCGCTCTCCCCTTGCAGCGTGCTGAAGAAGGGAAACAGGATCTCGCCGACCTTCAGGATACCGATGTAGGTCGCCTCCTGCAGGCGCTGCGCAACGCCGTAGAAGCCGACAAACTGCGGTTGCAGCAGCGCGCCAAGCAAATATCGATCGGCCTGCCCCGCAAGCAGCGCGCCGCCCTGTGCGGCAACTTGCCATCCGCCCAGCCGAACCAGCCTGCGGAGCGCCTCGCGATGCAATGCTGGAGGTGCCAGCCACTGACGCATTTGGCCGCGACACCAAGCCAGGGCCAGCAGCAGGCCGATCGCCAACCCCAGCGCCTGGCAACCCAGGAACGTCGATGCGTGTGGCGCGGCGGGGATCAGGAGGAGCATCGAAAGAGTCGAGATCACGGTGCTGACGATGCCGATCGAGGCGATCCGGCGATAGTCTTGCCGCGCGGTGAACAACGAAATGAAGACCGCCGATACACACTGGCACAGCCAGCCGATACCGGCCAGCGCGAAGGCCAGTGCGAGATCGTCGGCGGCGGGACCGGCCAGATGAAATCCGAGACGCGCAAGCGGAGCCCCGGCAACCAGAAGGAAAATGGCGATTGGCCCGCCCGCGCCGACCGCGAGCATGACCGCGGTCGCGAACAGGCGTCGCGCATCGTCGCGGTCGGCTGGCTCCAGTCGCTGTGCAAGCTCGCGCGACGTCGACAGTCCAAGCGCGTTGCTGAACACCAGTGCTGGCGCAATGCATGCGGTGACAAGACCCGCGACGCCGAATGCAGCGAGGCCGAGGTGAGTGATCACGAAAGGCAGGACGGCCAGGTTCAGCACCACGGCCACCAGGAAGGCCATCGCATTCCACGCCGAATTCCCCAGCAGATCGGGCGGTGTTTTTCTCAACGTCATGCCAGCCACCCGGCCATCACCTCACCAAGCCTTTGCCCCGCGCCGATCAGGGGTCCCCCTAGGCATCGCGAATTCGGGCTAGCAGTCAGTTCACGGAATGTCGATAGCCGGCAGGGACCGCAGCCGGCCCGGCTGGGCCGGACCCGTTCAACCGTTGTTTCAGGGCTCAACCCGAGGCTTGCCAGGACAGATCACGGACGCCTGCGGCGCGATCTCGGGAAGGCACGCTCAGAGTCCATCCGACTCGCCGTTCTTCGGCGTCGAGCGCGGCGCGAAAGGCGAGAACGCCGGATCGGCCGGGCCCGGCATCGTCGGCTTGCCACTGGCATCCGCAGGCGGGCCCGCGGGAGCGGCTGCGTCCGGCCGCTGGAGCGCCAGCACCTCGCTGCGCTCGCCCTGCTTGAGCGTCACCTCGCGTGGCTGCACCGAGGTCAGCGACCAGCCGCCGAGCGATTCGCCCTGCCGCAGACGCACGACCTTCTGATCGGTGCGGTTGACGAGAATCGCGATGGCGTCGCCCTCACCCACCACGGCTCCGACCAAAAATAGCGGCGGCAGCGCCTCGACCGCCTTGGGCGGCGGTGCGGAAATCTCTTCGACCGGCGATGCCGCGACCGCGCGGGGCGGCGGCCGGCGCATGGCCGAGAAGATCGGGCGCTCCTGGGTCGCGGTCAGGGCCGAGAGCGGCACCGACCACAGCGGATTGCCGCGAGGAACGGGCCTGGTGGGAGCCTGCTGCGCGGGCCGCGCGATCGGCCGCATCGTTCCAACGTCGACAATCTCGGCGGGGCTGCCCGCAGCATCGTCGGACAGGACATCCATCCGCGACGAGGTGGCGGCCCTGGTTCCGGCAGTGCCCAGAACCACGCACAGTACGGCCACTCCTGTCGGCCTCAACCACCCGACCATCGACATTCCCCTGCCACCACCGGCCGCGCGAACAAACGGCGAGGTACCCTACCAAACTAGTTCCTATCGGGAGCGTCATCAACCCACAGCGTCCTGCCGAACCCGACGGCACGCCCATTCTGTTCGGCACGTGTTGCAATGCATGAATATGTTGCCCGATGGCCACGATCGCCGAAAATGCAAGTCGGAACAGGCCGGAACCCGGCGCAGATGGATATCCGTTCATTGCGGCACGCTGCAACGCCATGAGATCATGACATGGCGCGGGGCTTGCCACGTGCCGCAATTGCACGCTTGCGATGATTTCTTTGCTGATTTGAGAAGACCGGATGGCTGGACCGACAAAGGCTGCTGGGCGGATCGGATACGGGCTGCGATCCGTCGTACGCCACTCCCTGGCGACCCTGCTGGCGACCACTGCGCTCGGCGTCGCCGCCGCGCACGCCCTGAACGGCGACTGGGTTGGCGGCAGCAGCGACTGGACGGATGGTACGAACTGGTCATCCAACCCGTTCGTGCCGGACGGAACCGCGACGTTCACCAACACCGGAAGCACGGCCGTCGACAACAACAACGGGGTCGTCGTCATCGGCACGATCCAGTTCGCCACCACCTCGCAGGCCTACTCGGTCACGGTCGGCAACCCGTTCATCGTCAACGGAACGGGCATCATCAACAATGACACGGGCCATACGCAGAACTTCGAAGTCACCTCCGGCAACAATCTGGTGTTCCAGAACAGCAGCACCGCGAGCGGCGGCGCCGGGGCGGTGACCATCACGAACGATGCCGGCGGCACCGTCAACTTCCTCCAGAACAGCACCGCTGGAACGGCAACCCTCGTCAACAACAACTTCGTCACGTTCGAGGATTCCAGCTCTGCCGGCAGCGCCCAGATCACCAACAACGCCAACGGCCAGATCGATTTCTTCACCAGCGCCTCGGCGGGCAGTGCCACGATCAACAACCTCGCATCGGCGACGCTGAACTTCCACAACACCACGACCGCCGCCACTTCGACCATCACCAACGACGGAACGGTGACGTTCGACGGCTCCAGCACGGGCGGCAGCGCGCGTTTCATTAACAACGCCGGGGGCACGGTCGATATTTCCGGCCTGACCAGCGGCGGGATGTCAGCAGGCTCGATCGAAGGCGCCGGCAACTTCGTGCTCGGCGCCAACACCCTCACCACCGGCAGCCTCAACACCTCGACCCAGGTCGACGGCGTGATCTCCGGCACCGGCGGCGGGCTGACCAAGGTCGGCACCGGCACGCTGACGCTGACCGGCGTCAACACCTACACGGGCGCCACCACGATTTCAGCCGGGACACTGGCGCTGTCCGGCTTCGTCAGCATCGCCTCGTCCAGTGTCGTCACGGTGAATGCGACCTTGGACATTTCGGCATCTTCTTTCTCCTCCATTGCCATCACAACGCTCGCCGGCAATTCCAGCGGTGTCGTGCAGATGGGCAGCAACGGGCTGGCCATCACCAATGGTTCGACCGAGTTCGCCGGCTCGATCCAGGGCAGCGGCGGCCTAGATGTTTTCGGTGGAACGCAGACGCTGTCCGGCGTGAACACCTACACTAACGCGACGCAGATCGATGCGGGTGCGACGCTGGCGATGAAGGGCAACGGATCGATCGCGAATTCGGCCGTCATCGTGTTCTTCGGTGCCAATGGCATATTCGACATCTCCCAGACCGCTGCCGGCACATCGGTTGCCGGACTCTCCTCATTATTTGGCGAAGGCATCGTCGCACTGGGATCGAAGACACTGACGATCACCAACGGCAGCTTCTTCGGCGGCGTGATCCAGGACGGCGGCATCGGCGGCGGCGCCGGCGGCAACCTGGCGATCGCAAACGGGGCCGTGCAGCAGTTCTACGGTACCAACACCTATACCGGCACTACGACCATCGCGAGCGGCGGCGAGCTCGATCTCATCAATTTCGGCGGCAGCGATGGCAGCATCGCGACCTCGAGCAATGTCATCGCCAACGGAATCTTCGACATCTCGGCCCTGAGCGCCGGTACCTCGATCAAGTCGCTGTCGGGCTCGGGCGCGGTCAATCTCGGCGCCAGCACCCTGACGATCACCAACGGAAACGGGACCTTCGCCGGTGTCATCGACGACGGCGGCGCTGGCGGCGGCCTGACGGTGGCTGGCGGCACGCAGACGCTGTCCGGTGCCAACACCTATAGCGGCGCCACCACCGTGAACGGCGGCACGCTGGTGGTGGACGGCTCGATCCTGAGCGCGAGCACCGTCAATGCCGGCGGCACGCTCGCAGGCTCCGGCACGGTCGGCAATGTCGCGGTCAACGGCGGTACGCTGGCGCCGGGCAGCGCCGTGAGCCCGTTCGGACCGCTGACCGTGAACGGCCCCCTCAGCTTCACCGCGGCCTCGACTTATCTGGTGCAGGTCTCCTCCACCAATGCCAGCCTTACCAACGTCCTTGGCGCAGCCACGCTCGGCAACGCAACGGTGAGTGCGAACTTCACCTCGGGTACAGTCCAGAAGCAGTACAAGATCCTGTCCGCGACCGGCACCCTCGGCGGCACCAGCTTCAATTCGACTGTCGTCTCCAACATGCCGACGCTCAACGCGACGCTGAGCTACGACACCAACAACGTGTTCCTCAACGTCAACGTCAACTTCGCGCAGGCGGGCGGCCTCAATGTCAACCAGCAGAACGTCGCCAACACGCTGACCAATTTCTTCAACTCGACCGGCGGCATTCCGGCAGCCTTCGCCGCACTGACGCCGGCGGGGCTGACGACCGCCTCGGGCGAGCTCGGTACCGGCGTGATCCAGTCCGCGATCAACGCCGACGGGCAGTTCCTCAATTTGATGCTCGACCCGACCGTCATCGGCCGCTCGGGCGGTTTCGCCAAGGCGGGCAGCGTCGCGCAATTCGCCGAGAGCGACGACGCGGCCGCCTATGCATCCATGCGTCCGGCCAACGCGCGCGAGCGCGAGGCCTATGCAATGGCGACCAAGGCGCCGCTGCTCTCCTCGCAGCCGGCCAGCCGCTGGAGCCTCTGGACTGCCGGCTATGGCGGCTCGGCACAAGTCGGCGGCAATGCGCCGGTCGGCTCGCAGGACCTGACCGCGCGGGTCTGGGGCGGCGCGGCCGGCGCCGACTACAGGATCTCGGTGGACACGCTGGTCGGCTTCGCGCTCGGCGGCGGTGGACTGAGCTACTCGCTCGCCAATGCGATGGGCTCGGGCTCAGCCGACCTGTTCCAGGCCGGCGTCTATGGCCGGCACAATTTCGGACCGGCCTATGTCTCGGCCGCGCTTGCCTATGGCTGGCATGACGTCACCACCAACCGCACCGTGGCGCCCGCCGGCTTCGACCAGCTGCAGGGCCGCTTCAAGGCCGACACCTTCTCGGCCCGCTTCGAGGGCGGCTACCGCTTCGCGACGCCGATGATCGGCCTCACGCCCTATGCGGCGGCGCAGGTGACGAACTTCAATCTGCCCAACTACTCCGAAGTCAGCCTCAATGGCGGCGGCCTGTTCGCGCTGAATTACGCCTCGCAATCGCTGACCGACACCCGTTCCGAGCTCGGCCTGCGCACCGACAAGTCGTACGCGATGCAGAACGGCGTATTGACGCTGCGCGGCCGCGCCGCCTGGGCGCACGACTACAATCCGAGCCGCGCCGTCACCGCGCTGTTCCAGACCCTGCCGGGCACCAGCTTCGTCGTGAACGGCGCCCGGGTCGATGCCGACTCCGCGCTCGTCAGCGCCAGCGCCGAGATGAAATGGCTGAGCGGCTTCTCGATCGCCGGCACCTTCGACGGCGAGTTCTCCGGCAACGTCACCAGCTATTCCGGCAAGGGCGTGTTCAAGTACGCTTGGTGAGTCGACGTGGCGGGTTGACGAGGCCGCCTACTTCCCCGCCTGCCATTGGCCGGAGACTCCCAAAATCACCCTGACGCGGCCGGCGCCGGCATCACTCAGCGCCGTGGTCTGCGGCACCTGGACGTCGAGCTGATCGATGAACAGAAACGGCATGCCGGCTTCGAGGTCGTAGAGCAGCTTCTGGAGCGCGGGCTGCTCCAGCTCGCAGCTGACGACGAGCCCGACGAAACCGTCCTTGGTCTGCGCGCCGGAGACGTCGACCTGCGAGGACTGGACCGAGCCGCCGACATCGGCGACCGCGGCGGCAACCCGCTGCAACAGATTGGCGCCCGCGACCGTTACCGTCGGCCCTTCCAGGAACGGCGTGCCGGGATGCTCGGCCGATAGAGCTGCGGCGTTCTTGGCGCCGCTCTTGCGGCCGCGCAGCTGGTCGAGCAGGTCGGAGGTCTGCGCCAGCGCCTGGCGATGGGCGATGATTTCGGCGATCGACAGCCCCGCCATCAGCAACAGCCCGCCTGCGATCGCGAGATAGAGCGTGACCGCGATCAGGGGCGAGCCGGCGAGCGCCCGCCCAACCGCATTTCCGCTTGCGACCTTGGCGCTGCTCACGATCTTGTTCATGGCGCGTTCCTCGGTTCGATCTGCGCCTCGATGTGGAAGCGTTCGCCGGGATCGGACGGGCTACGTGTCGTCGGGGCGTAGAAGGTCGCGCGGGTGAAATGCTGGGACTGCTCGATCAACGGGATCAGCGAGGGCGCATCGCGGGTGATGCCGCCGATCTGGACCTTGTTGCCGGCCAGATGCAGCTCGGTGACATAGGTGTGGTCCGGCAACAGCCGGCTCAGCGATTCCAGCACGATCACGCTCGCCGGCGTCTCGTACTTTCGGCGCTCGAGCAGCGCGAGCGGCGAGCGCTCGCCGCCGTCGCTGCCGCGAAGCGCGGCGCGACGCTGGGTGATCTGCCGTTCGAGCTCGCTCTCCTGCGCGCTGAGGCTGTCGGCCAGGTAGCTTGCTGCGACCGATCCGATCACCGCGGCGACCGCAGCGAGAGCCAGCACCGCTTGCAACGTCCGGCTCAGCCGCACGGGGTCGATCGCGCCGCGCGATCTTTGCTCGAACACCTTGATGCGCCCGCCCTCGGGCGTCTCCGTCGCGATCGCGATCGCGGTCGGATGGAAGGGCGACACCGCCTCGACATAGCTCATCGCCAACCTGCGCGGTGCCGCCGCGATCTCCGTGGAGATGCTCTCGCTGCCATGCGCCACCGGAACGCTGCAACCGAATACGGCTTCGCTCGCGCTCCAGGGCGTCAGCCGGTCGATCTGCGCCCGCACGATGCCGTCCAGGAAATCGGCCGCGCGCGCCGGCAGCTCCAATGGACGGAACAGGAAACGCGTCGGCCGCAGCACGATCTCGATGCGGCTGCCGCGGACGATCTGCGCGAGATCGGCACCAATGAACTTGCCGTCCTCGAACGCGATTTCCTTCGGGACGTTCTCCGACTTCGCCGCATCCAGCGCGAACACACCGCTCTCGGTCTCGACCAGCCGCACCACGCGCGGCGATACCATCCGCTCCAGGCCGGCAACGACCGTGCCGGCCACGGTGCCGGTCCATGCATCGATAATGGCGCGAAGGGAATTGAGCGAACTCATCTCACAGAGACTTTCCGGCGGAGCCGTCGTAGGCGTTGTGCCACGACAATACACGATACGGCTCATCGCCGCTTTCGAGAAGCAGGATGACGATCTCGGCCGAGCTCCGCCGATGCGACGGCGCCTCGACCGCGACCGTCAGGCGGTACGCCTTCGAGCCCTCGACCGTCGCGTTGGTGGCGCCGGCGAGCCCGATCAGGGATTTCGGATCGACGTTGGGATCGGCGCGGTCGCGCAGCACCTGTTGCAGCATCTCGGGCGCCATGCCCGGCAGGGCCGCCACCACCTGCGGCGCGGCGTCGAGCACGTTCACGGTCCGCATGTTGCTGAACACGGTGACGAAGGGCAGCGCGCGTTCCACGACGGCGCCCGGAATGCCGTGCACCAGCCAGAGCTCGTCGCTGTGCGGAAACGGTGCGTGGCGCGGCAGATAGGACGCGCCGAGCGTGCGGTAGTAGGAATCCTCCGGATTGTCCTGGCCGGGCTCCGTCGACGAGCGCCAGGCGAGGATCCGGTCGGCATAAACCGGCGCGTCCGCCGCTGGGACGCCGAGCGCCATCATCAGCCCTGCGAGCATCGGCTTCGGCGCCATGTTGAGATCGATGCGCGCGGCCTCCGACCGGAAGGTGACGCTGACACGTCCGGCGCCGACGCGGGCATTGAAGGTGCCGCTGGTCGCACGCGTGGCCTCGTTCTGCGCCGTCAGCCGGTAGGCCGCGAGTTCGAGCCCGGCGTTCACCAGCGCATCCGCCTGCAACCGGTCGGCGTTGACGGCGACCGTGACCGCAGTGTTGGTGACATAAGTCAGGTAGATCAGCGCGAGCGCAGCCAGCGCCGCCAGCATCCAGAGCACTACAACGACGATGAAGCCGCGGCCGTCACAAAGCCTCGCACGGTCTTGCCTCGCTCGGCTCACAGCTGCTTCTCCTCTTTCTCCGCCTGTTGCGGCCGCGTGCGCGCCGTCACGCAGGTCGTCGGATTCTTCGCCCGCGCACATTCGGCCGGGGCCGTGATGTGCGGGGTCACCGCGCCTGAGACCGAGAGGACCTGGCCGGTGGCACTGTTGCGTACCGTGATGCGAATGCGATCCGGCAGCTGCGCCTGGCCGCGCCAGGTCGGCAGCCACTGACCATCCGGCCCGGCATAGGCGAAGCTCACGCGGAACGGCGCGCGGATCAGCACGACCTGGTCGACGAAGCGGATCTGCCCGTCGGTCGGCATCGGCTGGAACGGCGCGCGCTCGCGCACCAGCGCAAGCCCCTGAGCGTCGGCCTTCTCGATCAGGCGGATGAATTCGAGCCCCGGACGCGCGCTCGGGCCGAGCGCCGTGCGCAGGAAGGTCACCGACAATTCGGCGCCGTCGAACAGCGGCGCCCTGGCATCGCTGTTGACCGTCATCTGCTCGGCGACCGACAGGTCGGCGACGATGCGGTCGAGGCCGGTTGCGAGACGCTCCGCCCGCTGCACGCGCGCCATGCCGCGATTCCAGTTCGGCAGCCATTGCGCCGTCACGGTCGCCAGTGTCCCCAGGATGACGGTCATCAGCAGCGTTGCGAGCAACACTTCGAGCAGGGTGAAGCCTGCTTCGTCTGCCAGCGCGCGGCGCAGGCGCTTCATTGCCAGGCCCTTCACTGCGAAGCCCTCGGCACCAGCTTCACCGTGGTGATCTGAATCGCGCTGCCGTCGGCGCGCTGGAGGCGCAGATTGACGGCCAACGGCACGAAGCGGTCGGTGGCGGGATCGCCGCCCGCCACGTTCATCGGCGCGACGTCGACGCGCCAGCGGCTGCCGGCCAGTTCGCCGCTCTGCCGGCCGGGTTTCAGCAAGGAGCGCGCCGGCAGGTCCGCAAGCAGGGTCTCGGCAGTGCCGGCGAGAGCCAGATGCTGATCGATCGCCCGCGTGCCTTTCACCGTGGTGGCGATGACCGAGCCGATCGTCCCGAGCACGACCGCGATGATCGCGAGCGCGACCAGCGCCTCGATCAGGGTGAAGCCGGCGGCGTCAGAGCAGCTTCTGCGGGACAATCTCGACGCCTCCGGTCAACCAGTTGACGCGCACCTCATAGCCCATGCCCGGGCGTGCCAGCGCGATCACCCCGCCGCACGACATGCCCGACGGAAAGAAATCGATCGACCGCCCCGTGGCGCGGTCGGCACAGCGCGAGGCCAGCATCGCCTGCACGACCACGTCGCCCGGCAGGCGGATGGTCCGACCGGTGACGCCGGAACGGATCGCGCGCGCCTCCGCATCCACCTGGGTTGCCACCCTGACCTCCCGGCGCAGTGCCGCGTTGCGATCGGCCTTCAGCAGCGCGGCGATCTCGACCGCGTAGCTTTCCAACTTCGCCCGCGTCGTCGTGCGCGGAACCGCCGGCAGGATGATCGCCGCGAGCAGGCCGATGATCGCGAGCACGCACAGGATCTCGATCAGCGCGAAGCCGCGCGCATCGCAGATGTCCTCAGCGCGCGCCGCTGACAATGTCGGCTGCCGTTCCACTGCCGCCTTCCTGACCATCCGATCCGAGCGAGACGATCTCGTAGGGTGTGCTCGCGCCCGGCGAGCGATAGACATAGATGTGCCCCCAGGGATCGCTCGGCACCACGCCGCCGCGCAAATAAGGCCCGTTCCAGCCGGCCTGGCTGGTATTGCGGGTCAGCGCCGCGAGACCTTCATTGGATGTCGGATAGCGCCCGAGATCGAGATAATAGAGATCGAGCGCGCTGGAAAAACTCTCGATCTGGATCTTCGCCGCCTTCGCCTTGGACTCGCTGAGATAGTTCAGGACTCGCGGGCCGACCAGCGCCATGATCATTCCGATGATGGTGATGACGACCAGCATCTCGACGAGGGTGAAGCCCGCCTCCCCACGGCCTGCGCGCCGCCGGCCGCGCCTCAACGATGGATGTTTGGTCACTTCAAGCCTCTCCCGTTACCTAACAATACTCGGCCTAACAATACCTGGCCCAACAATCCCTGGCCTAACCGACAATCTGGCTCACCGACATCAGCGCCGTCATTACCGACGTGATCAGGCCGCCGACCACCAGCGAGATCGCGATGATCGCCGCCGGTCCCGCGATCCCGACGGCGCGGTCCAGCGTGCGCTGCAACTTGACCTCGTAGAACTCCGCGACGCGTCCGGACAGCATCGGCAATTGTCCGGTCTCGTCGCCGAGCCGAAGCATGCGCACCGCCATCGCCGGCAGCGCCTCCGTCTCGGCCAACGCGTCGGAGAGTTTTGAACCATGCCGAACGCGGTCGGCGGCATCGCTCCAGACCGCGGACGGGCCGGTCGTCGCCATCATGTCGATCAGGATGCGCAGCGTGGTGGTGAGATTGACGCCGCTGCCGAGCAGCAGGCCGAGATTGCGGCAGAACAGCGCGGTGCGGTAGGCGCGCATCACGTTGCGGATCGCCGGCAGCCGCGTGATCGCATTGGTGAGGCCGCGGCGGACACGCTCCTGCCGCAGCAGGAGCCACGCAGCTGCGATGGTGGCCGCAAGCCCGGCCAGCACCGCATCGGAATTGCCGCGCAGGAACGTCGAGATGTTGAGGAAGATTCCGACGATCGGATCGACCTTGGCGCCGAAATCCTGCAACACGCTGGCGAACTGCGGCAGCACGAAGGTGAGGAAGAACAGCAGCACGCAGCCGGCCGCGCCGAGCACGAACAGCGGGTAGCGGATCGCATCCGACAGCCGGCGCCGCAAGGCCTCGCTGCGCGCGCGTTCGCCGGCCAGCACTTCCAGAACCTGGTCCAGCGAGCCGGAGGCCTCACCGACCCGCACCAGCGCGATATACATCGGCGGAAACAGCCCTTCGTGCCGCGCCAGCGCCTCGGCAAAGCTCTCGCCCGAGACGACGCGCGAACGGATGTCGGCAACGACCGGGCGCAGCCGGCCGAGATCGGGATCGGCCGCGAGCAGCTCCAATCCGTCGTTGATGCGGGCGCCGGCGCGCAACAACAGCGCGAGATCGCGGGTGAGGATGGTGACGTCTTCCGGCTTCGGCCTGTTGAACAGGCTGAACACACTGCCGGTCGCACCGCCCTCCTCCGGCGTGACGTTGTCGACCAGCACCAGGCCAAGCCGCTCGATCCGCTGCGCGACGTCGCCGGGCGCGGGCGCGGCGATGGCGCCGGAGACCAGTTCGCCGTTGGCATTGAGCGCGCGGTAACGATAATTCGGCATGATTTCTAACGCACTGTCGTGACGCGGAAGACCTCGGGCACCGTCGTCATCCCGACCCGGCATTTGGCGACCGCGTCCTCCAGCATCGTCGTCATGCCGCCGCGCATCGCGGCGGCATCGATCGAGTGGGAGTCGGTCTGCGGGCCGATCAGCGTGCGCACCTCGTCGGACATTTCGAGGATCTCGAACACGCCGTTGCGGCCGCGATAGCCGGTGCCGCCGCAGCGTTCGCAGCCGCCGGCCTCGTGCACGACCTCGCCGCACTTGAAACCGATCACCGCAAAGCGCGGATCCCTGGCAAGATCGGCCTCGGTCAGCGCGTGCGGCACCTTGCAACGATCGCAGAGCACGCGCACCAGGCGCTGCGCCACCACGGCGCGCAGCGTGGACTTCAGCAGGAATCCCTCGATGCCGAGATCGATTAGGCGCGGCACGGCCGCCGCGGCCGTCTCGGTGTGCAACGTCGTCAGCACGAGATGGCCGGTCAGCGCCGCGTGGATCGCGATATGCGCGGTCTCGGCGTCGCGGACCTCGCCAACCATGATCACGTCGGGGTCCTGGCGCACGAAGGCGCGCATCGCCGAGGCAAACGTCAGCCCGATCGACGGCTTGACCTGGGACTGGTTGATGCCGGCGATTTCGTACTCGACGGGATCCTCGATGGTAAGAATTTTGCGCGTCGGCTCGTTGAGGATCGACAGCATCGTCGCAAGCGTCGTGGTCTTGCCGCTGCCGGTCGGGCCGGTGACCACGATCATGCCGTGCGGCATCGCGAGCAGCCGCGTCATCGCGCTCTCGTCGCGCGCGGCGAGCCCGAGCTTGCTCATCTCCAGCAGGCCGCGGTCGCGCGGCAACAGGCGGATGACGGCGCTCTCGCCATGCTGCGTCGGCATGGTCGCGACGCGGACGTCGAGCTCGCTTCGCCCGACCCGCACGCGCGCCGCGCCGTCCTGCGGCAGACGCCGCTCGGCGATGTTAAGGCTGGCGAGAATCTTGATGCGCGAGATCAGCGCCTGCGGCGGGATGCCGTGCGGCGACGGCAGCGCGCGTAGCAAACCGTCGACGCGCATGCGCACCACGAGCCCGGCACGGAACGGCTCGACGTGAATGTCGCTGGCACGCAAGTCCACCGCGCGCTCCAGGAGATCGTTGAGCGCGCGCACCACCGGCGCGCCGCTGGCGAGATCGCGCAGGCTCTCGATGTCGTCGTCGGACTGCTGCGCAACGATCCTGCCGCTTCGATCGGCATTTGCATCGTCGGCCTCGGCCCGTTGATCGAGGACCGTCGTAATGTCTTCATATGACGCCACGACGACGTCGACCGACGTTCCGAACACGATCTCGGCGGCGCGAATGGCCGCCGTGTCGGAGGGGTCGGCAACAGCCAGCCGAAAAAAATCATTCGAGGCACTGAAGGGGAAGATGGTGGATTCGCGCAGAAAGCGGCGCGAAAAGCCGTCGAGGCGAGGCGTGGCCGCGAGCAGCTGCGGAAGGCTCAGCCGCGGCAGGCCGAAATGATCGGACACTTCATCGGCGAACTCGGCTGCGGAAAGATCGGTGGCCTCCCACAATTCGCGCAAAGGGCGCGTGATCGCCGGATTGGCTGATTTGTCGGCATGAGATTGGGCATGGGCATGCGCCCGCGGCGGCAGTGAGTATTTTTCCAGGAGGTGCTGCCGGAAGCTATCTGCGGAGCGGTCGCGCATTGCATTCACAGCGTTGACCTTGTTACCTGAATGCAACAACTTCGGCGGGTTAAGGAAGGCCCTTTGCCCTTGACTTATTACTTAGCAAAAACATAATCGTGGCGCAAATTATTGCGCGTCCGAACCAAGGGGGATCGGATGCATATTTCTGTCACACTCAGAGTTGGTAGGCGTATTTTGTTTGAAGTGGTCCAGCCGCTTTTGCGCCTTCGCTCAGCGTTGACTGGAACGCTCGTTCTGTTGTCGTCCACCTTCCTGCTCACGGCCTGCATCGTCACTGCCGACCAGTCGATCGAGGCGGATCCCAACGATCCGCGCGCGCAGGACATCGCCGACAAGGTCCGCTCCCTCGATCTTCAGCCGCGACAACCTGCGGATGCGGGGGCAAGCGGTATTGCGCAGGCGAAGGCGTCGAGGCCCGCGATCTACCTCAGCGATGGTGCAACGCCGCAAGGCGGCGCGATTGCCGAACGCGATGACGGCGGCGGCAGCGGCTACGACCTCAATTTCGAGAACGCACCGGTCGCCACCGTCGCAAAGGTCATCCTTGGTGACGTACTCAACGTCGGCTACACGATCGACCCCCGCGTGCAGGGGACAGTCACGCTTGCCTCGGTGCGCCCGGTCCCCAAGGCAGACGCGATCTACGTGCTGGAGAACGCGCTGCGCATGTCCGGCGTGGCGCTGGTACGCGACCGCACCGGCTACCGCCTACTGCCGGCGCCGGAAGCCGGTCCCGGCGGCATCGATCGCTCCGCCAATGCCGCAGCCGGCCAGGGCATCACGGTGGTGCCGCTGCGCTATGTCTCGGCCCAGAACATCTTCAAGCTGCTCGATGCCTTCGGCGTGAAGGCCTCGACCATGCGTCCCGACAGTGCCCGCAACACGCTGATGGTCAGCGGCAGCGGTACCGACCGGGCGACCGCGGTCGACACCATCCTCTCCTTCGACGCCGACTGGATGCGCGGGCAATCGGTCGGCATCTTCCCGGTGCGCAACTCCACGCCCGAGCCGCTGATCTCCGAGATGGAAAAGATCATGGATTCGGGCGAAGGCGGCCTGAGCCAGAGCGTGGTGAAATTCCAGCCCATCGGCCGCCTCAACTCGATCCTGGTCGTCAGCCAGAAGCCGGAATACCTCAAGCGCGCGCAGGTGTGGATCGCGCGGCTCGACCGCTCCGACACGGATGGCCTGAACCTGAAATCCTATCCGCTGCGCTATGGCAATTCCAAAGCGGTGGTGGCGCTGCTGAACGAGATCCTGTTCAGCCAGAGCGCCACCGGCAGCTCCTCGCTCGACAATTCCGCGAGCCAGATCTCGCCCGGCTCGGGCATCGCGACGTCCTCGTCCGGGACCAACCCGATCGCCTCGCTCAGCGCACTTCCGACCGCGGCCGCGGGCGCCGCGACCCCGGTCACCGGTGCTCCCGGCTCGTCGCTGGGCGCGCGTCCCGCCCCCGCGGCGGCCGGCGTCCCCGGCCAGGACAACGGCTCCGGTACGCTGCTCGGCTCGGGCGCGAAGCCCGCCACCAATGCGATCCTCCAGAACGTGCGGATCACCGCCGACGTCACCAACAACGCGGTGCTGGTCTATGCCAACGCGGATTCGCAACGTGTCGTCGAGCAGACGATCCGGCAGATCGACCGGCCGCAGCGCCAGATCGCGATCGAAGCGACGATCGCCGAGGTGACGCTGAACGACCAGTTGAACTACGGCGTGCAGTTCTTCCTTGCCAGCAAGCAGGGCTCGATCTCCAACACCATCTCGGGCATCAGCAATTCGAGCACCATCGGCAGCAACATCGAGGGGACGAGCAACGCCGTCAACGCCGCGGCCGGGGCCCTGCTCGGCCGCGCGCTGCCGGGCTTCAACTTCCTGATCGGCGCCGAAAACTCGCCGCGTGTCGTGCTCGATGCGCTGCACGGCGTCACCAACGTCAAGGTGCTGTCGAACCCGTCGCTCGTGGTGCTGGACAACCAGGCGGCGACCCTTCAGGTCGGCGACCAGGTGCCGTTCTCGACCGGCACCGCGACCGTGCTGACTGCCAACAACACCGTGGTCAACACCATCGACTACAAGAACACCGGCATCATCCTGCGCGTGCTGCCGCGCGCCAACGCCAACGGCAATGTCGTGCTCGACATCGAGCAGGAAATCTCGAGCGTGGCCGCCGGCAGCGCCAACTCGCTGACGCCGACGATTTCGCAGCGCCGGGTGAAGAGCTCGATCGCGGTGACCAGCGGGCAGACCGTGCTGCTCGCCGGCCTGATCAGCGAGACCGAGAACAGGCAGCGCCAGGGCCTGCCGATCCTGGATTCCATTCCCGGCGTGGGCGATGCCTTCTCGCATCAGACCACCGCGCGCGCCCGTACCGAGCTGATCCTGTTCATTCGCCCGACCGTCATCAAGGACGGCGTCGATGCGCATGTCATCGCCGAGGAAATGCGCAGCAAGATGAACAGCCGCCTGGTCGGCACCAGCAATCCCGTGGTCACCGTGAGCCCGCCCAAGGCGGCGCGCTGACGGCGTGACGGATCAGGCCGCGGATGACGGGGCGGGCCCTCCGCTCGCGCTCAGCCTCGCGCTGCTGCTGGGCGTGTTCGCAAGCCTCGTTGCCGCGCCGGGGGCGGAGGGCCTGTACGGTGCGTTCCTCGCCGCCCTGATGCTCGCAGTCGCGACGAACGATGCCCGCCATTATCTCATTCCGAACGAGCTGACGGGCGCGGCCTTCGCGCTCGCTTTGCTGCGCGCCGGCGCCTTCGCGCTGGAGACGGGCGCCGAGGCGCTGCTCTGGGCGGTTGTCCGCGCCGGGGCTGTCGCACTCCCGCTGCTGCTGCTGATGCTGCTCTACCGGCGCTGGCGCGGCCGCGACGGGCTCGGGCTCGGCGACGTCAAGCTCGCCGCGGTCTGCGGCGCCTGGCTCGATCTCGCGACCGTGGCCGCGGTGATCGAACTTGCGGCGCTGCTCGCGATCGGCGCCTATGTCGCCAGTGCTGCGCTGCGAAGAGAGCGGCTCCGCGCCACGGCATTCCTGCCGTTCGGGCTATTCCTGGCGCCGGCGATCTGGATCGGCTGGTTGGGCGAGAGCTGGTACACCCACTGGCTCGGCGGCTGGCCGGGCTAGGATGATCCGGTCAAGCGTCATCCCGAGGCGCACTCTGCAAAAAAAACGCGAAAACAACCCCATGCACAGTAGACGGGGTCAACGATATCAATGACTTGAGTGCCGGCAAACAAACGCTTTCGGATTTTACAAAGCCCTTTGACTCGTCGGGCAAAACACCGGCATGATGTCATCCTGGCGATAGCGCCACCGCCCTCGTACCGAGCGCGGCCGATAGCGTGCCATTCGTCAGGTGCCGGGGATCAGTGCTCGCGGCTCGGCGCCCATTCCAGCGCACGCAGGCGGGCCTGGGCGACCTCTCCGCGCGTCATCTTGGTGGTGACGGCATCGCGGATCCGGGCCCGCGCCTCGCGCGCCGGCCGCGGCGCTGCGGCCGTCGACAGGTTCAGCCATTTCGAGGCCTCCACGATGTCCCGAGGTACGCCGAAGCCGCGGTCATAGAGCAGGCCCAGGGAATATTGGGCGCGGCTGTCGCCCTGCTCAGCCGCCCGCCGGTACCACATCGCGGCTTCCGTGTAGTTCTGCGGCACGCCGCGGCCGGTCTCGAACAGGAAGCCGAGATAGGACTGCGCAGCCGCATTGCCCCGCTCGGCGAGCGGGATGAAGATGCGCGAAGCCGTCACATAGTCCTGGCGCTGGACGGCAGAGACGCCCTGGCGGAACGACTGGGCATGTGCCGGGATTGCGGGCGTCAGCGTCACGAGCAGCACGAGAATGACGGTGCACCCCCATCCCGCCCGTCGCGAAAAGCCGCGCATCGATCCCTGCGGCACCGCGCGGCAATACCCCGGATCCTGGCTGTCGAGGGTCTCCATCCCACCGGCTCTCCTTGCATGTGCTGCCAGATTAGTCGGTGGGTATCCCGAAATCCATAGCGGGTGACGGGCACAAAAAAGCTCCGGGCGCATCGCGCCCGGAGCTCGTCGATTGGACCAGGCCTAGTGATATCCGCCGGCGGTGCCCGGCGTCGTGTCGGGGGCGTTGCCGTTGATCTGGTTGTCCAGCATCTCAGGTCGGTTGCTTAAGCGAGAACTTGACTCGTCAGGTCGCGGCCCGGCCTTTAGGGTAATCCGTAACCCCTTAGGAGGCCACAATCGGTGCGTTCTTAATCGCCTCGCCACGCAAGTTGCGCGCTGGTCGACCGAGAGCGGCCTTTATGACACTCGCGACTCGATGATAGTGCCGCTCAAAAAGAAGCGCGAAAACAAATGCGAAGCTGTTCGCGATAACGACTGCGAACAGTACTCGCCCAATAGTCACATCCGCCCAAAAGCTGAATATTACACGCTCTGTCGTGAGGTGAATCAGAAAAAGCGAGAAAGAAAAGTCTGCGGCCATTCTGACGAAAGAGGCAAACCACTGAGGCACGATTCGGATGGCCTGAGATATCTGCACCAAGCTAACGAAGGAGAGGACTAACATGGGATATTGCCCCAAGTTGGCGTCATCGCCCGGAGTACGTTGGATCAACCAAGTGACGAGGGTGACCATCAAGGCCAAGCACCAGAAAGGGACATTTGAACTATGCTCGCTCACAGCTTTCACCACGAAGTAGGAGGCAAACGCCAAGAGCCAAAGCACGAATAGCGCCCGATCAGGTGCAGGCCCATTTGAAAAATAGGTGAGCGGCATAAAAGCAAATAGCGCGGCAACCAAGCAGCAAAGCAGCACATTTCTACCCCGTAGTAGAAAGTACATAGCACCAACAAAAAAGTAGATGTGAAATTCGAGGGCAACCGAAGTAAGCTGCCCAGCCGTCCCGAACGTTGGCACACTCAGACAACACGGCACGTTCTGCTGCATGAAGAGATTGCCGATGAACGTCTTCAGATTGGTTGGGTCAGCTTTAATTTCGATGCCGTACCATCGAAGAAAAATGGTGACGAGCCCGATGAGCAGAATGGCCGGTAGATACGCCGTGTAGATTCTTGCAAACCGTTCAATGCTGAATTCGACAATGCCATAATCCGGCGATGCCGACTTAGTGTCGAGCGTATATGCAATCAGAAAACCAGACAGAACGAAAAACAACAACACGCCATCGGTGGGAATGTATGTCGTTCCAAACCCCCCAAAGTTGATAGCATGACCAATGCAAACCATTTGTGCTGCAACGGCCCTCAGGAAATCCAAAGTGACTGATGTGTCGTTTTTTGCTGGATCTAGGCTAAACATAACTCAGGAGTTTCCTCGTGCAGTCAGCGTCACTTAAGATTCCAGCTTTGGTTCGCAGGTTTTTGGCTGGAAACGGACGGCGAGTCTTTCGCAGCAAACCAGCGCCAATGCGCCGAGTATCGGGACGAGCTTATTTGGTTCAGTGAAGTCAGCTATCACAAAAACCATAGCCAAATAGACCACCGCTGGCGGAAGCACTATTGCGGTTGTTCGGGATACACCAGGAGTCCAAGTGAGTACGAGTAAAACGAATATCGGGGCTGCGACACCAACGGCTAATCTAGAGGCGGAAAGATTACCCAAAGGCTTGGTAAAGTAATCTCCGTGTGTGAGGAGGAAGGAGGAGAAATCTGGCTGGACCGGATAAAGCGCGATAAGGATTTTCGGAACGGCCAGCGAAATAACGATTAGTCCGGCAAACGTTAGCCACTCCACAGCATTCGGCCAACGTCGCTCAAACCAAGCAATTCCCGGGATAGCAAAAGCAGTAGCGAACACGAGGTCCGTCCGCATAAAACTCATCACAAGCCCGCTTAGAAGCATCAGAGCGTATCTTTTCGAACCTAGTAGAAACAGCTGCCAAAAAAATCCGCCTGCCAGAAAGACAGACCCCATGCGGCCCGGAACGATGGCGGTTTGGGCGTAAAATGCAACAAAGAGAACAAAAAGAATTTGTATCGGCAACGCGGCTGGGCGAACGAGGACAGTGGCTAGCGCAAAGGCTGCGATGAACGATGCGGAATCGAACATATAGTTGAGAGAAAGATGAGTGATGTAGGTCGAGCGCCCAGAGTTGTCGTCGCCGAGAACCCACACGTAACCCTGAACGATTCGTGAAACGAGTGGTCGAATGACACCTTCTACCAAGTTCAATTTCGTAACATATGCGATTTCGTTATCTAAGCTGTATTGCATGCTCGCCCGGAGATAGTTCGCCTCGATCGAAGCCACCGATAAAGCCAGACCGCAACAGACGAGTAGACCTATGCTCGTCGGCTTGGCGAAGTACTTTCGAAAGTAGAATAATGCCAAGAACGGGAAGAGAGCTACGGGGGCCGAGAGGATTACCTTCATCGGCCTCCAAGGCAGACCGGTGACCGCATGCACTACCCGCGCGGGGAACTCACCATAATGCCACAGCACAACCAAGACGCTTGGCACGAGCCAATACGTGAGCAGGGTTTTTAGCGACGGCGACGTGACGTCAGTTTCATTGCCCAGTGGAGCCGACATATCCACACCCGGTTAGTAGCGCCTCGGCCCCGGGAGTTTCGGCGCCTTTGACTGACCTAAAAGAAAAGAGTTGGCGCCATCTAGCAGACTGCACGCTGGAACTTCAATGCCTTGTTGCCTAACCTAATGCCCGCCTCGGCGCCCATTTCAGAGCCCGAAATCGAACTTCTGCGATCTGTCCGGTGTCATCCAGGCGGGCAGCGCAAAATCGATTCCGCGCGAGTTCGGGCATGAAAAAACTCCGGGCGCACGCGCCCGGAGTTCATTGTAACGATCGAGCGCTAGTGATAGCCGCCCGCGGTTCCTGGCGTGGTGTCGGGATTATTCCCGTTGATCTGGTTGTCCAGGTACGACAGGACAGTGCCCGTGGTGGCAGATCCTAGATTATTGACGATCATCGAGCGGCCAACACGCACGCCCGCCGCCCCGCTCTGAGCAATGCCCGTGCCGAGGTTCTCGGAAATATTGCTTCCATTGACCTGAATATTGGATTGGTTTTGGACGGTGAGACCGACAAAGTTATTGTGAATGGCCGTGTTGGTGATCAACCCCCTGGCGCTTCCTGCCGAGGAGTCCACGAAGACGCCACCCCCGGTGGCAGCCGTGCCATTATGTGAGATGACGCTATCGCGGATCAGCAGCATCGAGTTGAAATTCGTAGGCACGAACGAAACTCCCTGCGCGCTCCCGGAGTTGAAGTCTCTGATGAAACAGTGTTCGATCACTACGGATGCAGCCTGTGTGATATTAACGCCTTTGAGCCCTGTGCCGACGCCCTCGATATCAAGGCCTCGCAAGACCACGTGATCGGTCGCTGCCGCGTTCACATTGATTCCGTTAGTGCCGGCCGCCAGCACGCCACCAATGACACCTTCGCAATAGATCGAGATCGCCTTGGTGATCGTCAGAGTGCCAAAGCCAGCAGGGTCGAGACAATTGATCTCACCGCCAGCCGCCGTCTTGGAGATCGCACCGGCAAAGGTCTTACAGGGCGCGGTGCGACTGCACGGATTGGCGTCGTCGCCCACACCAGAAACCCAGGTTCTGGTGGCCTGGGCTTGAGCAGGCTGCGCTGTAATCAAGGGTATTAACAATCCAACTGCAAGGGCCAAGAGGGCAATTCGGCGCATTTCATCCTCCAAAATTAGCTAACATAGTCAGCTGTTGCCATGCACGATTATCCCGTGACCACGGAACTGTGGCCTACGGAACCAATGTTAGGTTTTGCTGGAATTCCCCGCCGTTTCTGGCGGTCGCAATAGGCTTTACGGTTTCAATTTTCGAATACGCAAGGCGACTGGTAGTCAAAAGACTATTCTTGGCATTTTACGCAACGGCGACTCAGTGGAGACGAGTGTCCTCCGCCTCCTTTGGCGTCTCGTGCTTCACTAAGTTACTCCACGGCACCTGCATCCCAGCGTCAATTATCGCGAGTTGTTACCCGATGGATTCAATTGAAGGGAGGGCCGACTGCCGAAAGAAAAAATGGAGGCCTCTGGAGACAATATCACAAAAACAAGAGGAATAGCGAAGAAGAGCAGAATGAAGCAAACTAGCATGCGGAAGAGAGTCATTTGATATTCCTCAATCCCGAGAGCAGCGTCTTCGAGTTATGCTCGCCCTAGTTTTGCGACTTGACAGTCGTGAGTCGTGTCACTCGCCACAGGTCTCTCAATGGTCGCTCAGGATCGCGCAAAGGTTCAATCTGACGTTTATTTCTTCATTGGTTGAAACTCATTGTCAATTTGAATTTTTCGGTTGACTCTATAATTTTAATCGTCAGCCGAGCATGAAACCGGCGCTGTGCAGGTTGTGAAGAAAGTCAGCCAGAGCGTCGATCACAACCGGGGCGTGGCTCTCCACCGGCGCGGCGAGAGTCCCCTGCTCTGAGGCGGCCTGTAGATTGGCTGGCAGCGGCATAGAATCCGGCAGCTCAGAAGAATTGGACAGTGTGGTTGCACCCTGGCTGAAATTGAAAACGAAGCTGCTACCGGCGGTCGCGAGCTCCGCAGTCGCTGGCGGCGCTGCGCCCACGGCGCCGTCACCATTGAGGTCCTGGTGGAACACCGGCTCGAGCGCCTTCAGGCGGGAATCGCTTCCCGCCACTTCGGGTGTAAGCATCGACAGGAAATTACCGTTGCTGTCGGTGCTCCAGACCGAGAAATAGCCGGTCGATGAGTTCTTCCAGGCGACGTCGTAGCCGCCGCCCGAAACCTGCTCGGCGGCAACCGGTGACCAGGCGCCGTAGTTGCCCGCGACGACCGCCGCGCCGCCATTCTTCAGGACGGGTCCGGTGCCCGTGCTGATGCTGTTCAGGTAATAATTCGATACGATCTGGACCAGGCTGGTCGATCCGGCTGACTCGATCGTCACGCTCGGGATGCCGATCGTACCGTCTCCATTAAGATCCTGGTAGAACACCGTCTCAAGAGACTCAAGGCTCGCATGGGTCCCGGGAACCTCGGGCGTCAGCGCGGATAGATAATTGCCGTTGCTGTCGGTGCTCCAGACCGAAAAATATCCGGTGGATGCATTCTTCCAGGCAACATCATAGCCGCCGCCTGAGACCTGCTCGGCCGCAACGGGCGACCAGGCGCCGTAATTGCCCGCGACCACGGCCGCGCCCGCATTCTTCAGAATGGGTCCGGTGCCGGTGCTGATGCTGTCCAGATAATAGTTATTGCCGGACAGCACCAGGCTGGTCGATCCGGCGGACTCGATCGTCACGCTCGCGATGCCGATCGTACCGTCGCCATTGAGATCCTGGTGGAAGAACGTCTCCAGCGCCCTCAGGCTGGCGTCGGTTCCCGGCACTTCGGGCGTCAACGCGGATAGATAATTGCCGCCGCTGTCGGTGCTCCAGACCGAAAAATATCCGGTGGATGCATTCTTCCAGGCCACATCGTAGCCGCCGCCCGCCACCTGCTCGGCCGCAACGGGCGACCACGCCCCATAATTGCCCGCGACCACGGCCGCGCCCGCATTCTTCAGGATGGGACCGGTGCCGGTGCTGATACTGTCCAGGTAGTAATTCGATCCAACCTGGACCAAGCTGGTCGAACCGGCCGCCTCGATCGTGAGCGAGGGAATACCGATCACACCATCGCCGTTGAGATCCTGGAGGAAGGTGGTCTCAATCGACTCGATGGTCGCGCTGCTCCCGGGCAGTTCGGACGTGAGAGTTGACTGAAAGTTGCCGTTGCTGTCCGTACTCCAGATCGAAAAATACGCGGTCGAAGAATTCTTCCACGCAACATCGTAGCCGCCGCCCGAGACCTGCTCGGCCGCAACGGGCGACCAGGCCCCATAACTGCCCGCGACCACCGCCGCGCCCGCATTCTTCAGCATGGGCCCCGTCCCCGTGCTGATGCTATCGAGAAAGTAGCTGGTGCCGACCCGGACCAGACTCGTGGCGCCGGCTTGCTCGATCGCGACCGGGTTGTTGATCGCAAGATGAAATCCGAGCGCGTCGAGCTGCTTCAGGTCGATCGACGTCAGGCCCTGAATGGTGCTGCCGTTGTAATATTCGTTGAAGGGATCGTTCGGCCCTTGCACGCCGCTGTTGAGGAAATCGCTCGGATCGGAATTCTGGCCGTAATCTGCGAGCTTGGTGTAGCCGCCATCCAGCGAGAAATAGGCGGCCGGAGCCGTCGATGCGCCGTTGATGAGCCGCACGCCGGGGCTCGTGAAGCGGAATAAATCGAAGATATCGGGCGACGAACTGTAAGGGGGGCCGTAGGGTATGCGCCCCCAGGCATGCGTCAACTCGTGAAGGGCGACGCCAACCAGAAGGCTCGGACTGATGTCAGTGTTAAAATAGGCACTGGCGTCGTCGGTGGTCGCGTCGTTGGCAGCCAGCACGCCCCACAGCTTCAACTGCGCGTTCCAAACGACAACCTGGGACTGGCCCTGGATGGTGGTGGCGTTGGGCAGGCTGCTGAACGTGGTGTCGCCCGCGCTCGCATTGCTGATCAGGGTCGATCGAACCCACGAATAGCTTTCGGAATAGCCGAGGTCGGGACCGGCCGCCGCGCCGCGGCCGGTGCCGCTGTAGTCGATGTTGATGTTGACGGTAATCTGGTCGGTGATGTTGGCAGCCAGGATCGCGGCAGCCTGCTGCAGGCCGTTCTTGAAGCTTGTCGGCGCGGCCTGTGCCGCGGCATCGAGGATCAGATTGATCTGGATGCCGCCCGAGGTGGCCGAGATCACGGCGCCCGGCGTGGACGCGTTACTGACCGTGGCGCCCGAGTCCGCCGGAACATAGCTACCCTGAATCTCGTTACCCACAACGGTATAGATCAGGTCGTCCGACTCGGGGTCCACCATCCGTCAATCCTTGATCCCAGAACGAAATCCGCTTCAATCAATGTTTTTGTCGAACGTCCAGCAATTCGACCGCTGCGAATCAAGCAAATGCCACACTTGCTTACAACCTCAAGGTTTGCGGCCGAGCGTTAATCTTTCGTTTCGAATTCCCCCCTTGCACCGCATGCGAATCAAGCGCGAGCCAATGGAGGGCGATACATCCGATGTTGCAACACCGGATAATGATAATTACGGCTGTATAACAGCCATGCCATTGAACTTCTGCTGGATTTGCCCGATCAGAAGATGCCCACCCACACTGGCCCGGAGTTTGTCCGAAAATGCCCATCCCGCATGCCTCCGAAGCCCTGTCGCGCTTCACCGTGCTCGATCTGACCCGCGTCCGGTCCGGGCCCACCTGCGTGCGGCAGCTCGCGGACTGGGGCGCCACCGTGATCAAGATCGACGCGCTGACCGAGGATTCCGGCGGCGAGCAGCCGGGCGGGCCGCGAAGGGGGTCCGATTTCCAGAATTTGCATCGCAACAAGCGGGCGATGACGCTGAACCTGAAGGACGAGCGCGGGCTTGCCGTGTTCAAGCGCCTCGCCGCCAAGGCCGACGTGGTGGTGGAGAATTTCCGGCCCGACGTGAAGAAGAAGCTCGGTATCGACTATGAGAGCCTTGCCAAGATCAATCCGCGCATCGTCTATGGCAGCATCTCCGGCTTCGGCCAGGACGGGCCCTATCACAAGCGGCCGGGCTTCGATCAGATCGCGCAAGGCATGGGCGGGCTGATGTCGATCACCGGCGCGCCGGGCGAGGGCCCGATGCGGGTCGGCATTCCCGTCGCCGACCTCACGGCGGGCCTGTTCTGTGCCATGGGCATCCTCACCGCACTGCTGGAGCGCGAGGTTTCGGGCAAGGGCCAGTGGGTGCAGACCTCGCTGCTCCAGGCCCAGATCTTCATGCTCGACTTCCAGGCCGCACGCTGGCTGATGGAGAAGGAAGTGGCAAAGCAGGCCGGCAACAACCACCCGACCAGCATCCCGACCGGCGTGTTCAGGACCTCGGACGGCTACATCAACATCGCCACGACAGGCGGCCGGATCTGGGAGCGCTGCGCGCAGGCGATCGGCGCGCCGGAACTCTACAGCCATCCTGATTATACGACTGCGCCGGCGCGCTCCAAGAACCGCGACGCGCTCAACGCCGAGATCGAGAAGCGTACCTTGACGAAGTCGACCGAGACCTGGGTCAGTGAACTCAACGAGGCCGGCGTGCCCTGCGGGCCGATCTACGCCATCGACCAGATGTTCGAGGACGCGCAGGTCAAGCATCTCGGCATCGCGCAGGAGGTGCCGAACGACGAGGATCGCGACATCCGCCTGGTCGGCCAGCCCGTGACGCTGTCGCGCACACCGAGCAGGATGGTGGCGCGGCCACCGGAGTTCGGCGAGCAGACCGACGAGGTGCTGAAGGAGTTCGGCTTCGGCGCCGACGAGATCGCCAAGCTCCGGGACGCCAAGGTGGTGTGAAAGAACGGCCGCGTCTCGGCGGCCGGCCTTTCGAATCCGCGTCGTCGTGGACATCACGATCGGCCTGGCATCAACTGCTTGCGCAGTCGTCTAGATCTTGCGCAACCCGTCGAAGCGCGTGTCGACATAGTGGCCGGCCGCGTCGACAACCCGACAAAGCTCTCCGCCATCATGATAGAGCAGAACGACCTTGGCTCCCGCCTCGAATTGTCCGGCCGGTGGTCCGCTCGGCAGGTCACGCGAGGCATAGAATGGCTGCGATCTCGCCACCTCGTGGGTGAACTGGTTGGGCGGCGGCGAGATCAGGCAGTCCGACGGGATCAGTGACGAATCTGGAAGCACAATCGCTTCCGGTCGCTTCATGCCCTCCATGATCCCCCCTGAACTTCGCCAGGAGCCTTGCTCGGCAAAGCCTTGGCCGCAAAGCCTTGGCCTAAGCGCCGAGGCTTTCCTCGGGCAACGTGATTGGAATCCGCCGGAGCACGATGCCTCTTGCCTTTTCGGCATGCGCGGCAGCAAGTCCCGCCTCGGCCATATGGAGATGATCAGGCAGGTGATACGCTTGGGCAACCTCCATATTCACCTGATAGCCGAGATCCTGCAAGCTGGCGATCGTCAACCGGCTCATCGGATTGCCGCCTTCATTGACGAAACCGGTCATCAACTCTGCGCCGAACACAGTGTCGCGCCAATGCGAGTCCACCGTCCCTTCACCACCGGTGTTTTCGACGGGCACAGGCAGCGGCGTCGCGGAACCGCGAAGCTTGCCGTATTCGCGCATGGCGTTGGCACCGTTGAATGTCGGATTGTTGGTGTGGGCGCCTTTCAACAATTTCTTGTTCGTCCAGATCGTGCCGATACCGATCACATGCCCCATCTCGTGTGTGATGACGTCGTTCAGGGTGCCGTCGGCCTCCATGGCAGCGAGATCGGCCGTGTCGAATTGCATGTCGCCTGTCGCCGGCAGGAACGCAGCGGCCCCCGCATTCTTTGGCCGCAAGCGGTTCGGCCCCGCCTGGCCGAGAACATTGCCGGGACCGTCGATGTCAGTGCCTTGCGCCGTGATACGAAGATTGTTGATCCTTTCGCCACCGACCGTGACGTCAGGCAAATCTCCGACGATGGCGTGCGTCCAACGATTTGCCGCAAGCTTGAAAGCGGCCTTTTGTTTATCTGTCAGTCCGCCCAGAAACTGAACTTCGATGGTGTAGCCTCCGGCGGCTGCGGCCGCGACCGCGTGTGAAATCTCGGCGCCTTTCCGGGCTCGATAGTGTTCAATAGCCATGACGTCCTCCAAAAAAATAGATCAATAAACTTCTATCTATGCTTGCATAGTGATCCCGATTAACTTTGCTGACAAGAGCGAGAAAGCGTCACGGGGCCTGACTGTTCTCACGCCAAGAACGCAAAAGCCCGGCGTGACCGCCGGGCTTTCGACTCGCAGAAGCTGTTCGCGAAGCAGTCGCTCAGGTGCCGCGACACCAGGGAAGAGCGCATCGCTCCGCGTCGTGCGAACGAAGATCAGTCGTTTGCGGGATGCAAGCGCACGGTCGCGCGCGGAAGGCGTGCGCGCACCATCCGGGCGTTCTCGAAAGGACGACATCACCCCTATGTATTTCAATCCCAGGGGCGATTACGCCTAGCGCGGCACCGGCTTGCCCGCCTGCGTCAATCCGACACGAGCAAGCAAGCCGTCGATCACAGGCCAAAACAGCAGCGTGATCGCCAGCGTCGTGATCGAGCCGACCAGGCCGTTCGACCAGAACACCTTGAGGTCACCGCCGGAGCCGATCATCGACAGGCGGAAGGCATCCTCGGCGCGGTTGCCGAGGACAAGCGCGAGGGTGAACGGCGCCAAGGGAATGCCGATCTTCTTGAAGACGTAGCCGACGACGCCGAAGCCGAGCATCAGCCAGATGTCGAACATGGCGTTCTGGATCGCGTAGGCGCCGATCGCGCAGGACACCACGATCATCGGCGCCACCGCGGCGAACGGCACGCGCAGGATCGAGGCGAAGATCGGCACCGTCGTCAGCACCAGCACGAGGCCGACGACATTGCCGAGATACATCGACGCGATCAGGCCCCAGACGAAGTCCTTGTGCTCGACGAACAGCAGCGGCCCCGGATTGAGCCCCCACACCATCAAGCCGCCGAGCAGGATCGCAGCGGTGCCGGAGCCGGGAATGCCGAGCGCCAGCATCGGCAGCAGCGCCGCGGTGCCGGAGGCATGTGCCGCCGTTTCCGGCGCGAACACGCCTTCGATCCGGCCCTTGCCAAAACTCTCCGGATCCTTGGAAAAACGCTTGGCGAGATTGTAGCCCATGAAGGACGCCGCGATCGCGCCGCCCGGTGTGATGCCGAGCCAGCAGCCGATGAAGGAGGAGCGCAGCAGCGTCACCCAGTATTTCGGCAGGTCCTTCCACACGCTCAGCACGACGCGCAGCGAAATGCTTGCCGCATGTCCGCGTAGCGCCAGCCGCTCCTCCATCGTCAGCAGGATCTCGCTGATGCCGAACAGGCCGATGACGGCGACGAGGAAGTTGATGCCGCGCAAGAGTTCGGCCGAGCCGAAGGTCATGCGCAACTGCCCCGACACGGTATCCATGCCGACGCCCGCAAGCAGGAGCCCCAGCGACATCGAGATGACAGTCTTGTGCTTGGCCTCGCGGCCCAGGCCGACGAAGGAGCAGAACGTCAGCAGATAAACCGCAAAGAATTCCGGCGGGCCGAACTTCAACGCAAAGGACGAGATCATCGGGGCGAGGAAGGTGATCAGGAGCACCGCGACCAGCGAGCCGATGAAGGAGGACGTGAACGCCGCGGTCAGCGCCTCCGCCGCCCTGCCCTGCTGGGCCATCGGATAGCCGTCGAAAGTGGTCGCGACCGACCAGGCTTCGCCCGGAATGTTGAACAGGATCGAGGTGATCGCGCCGCCGAACAGCGCGCCCCAGTAGATGCAGGACAGCATCACGATCGCCGAGGTCGGATCCATCGTGAAGGTGAGCGGCAGCAGGATCGCAACGCCGTTGGGGCCGCCGAGCCCGGGCAGCACGCCGACGAAGATGCCGAGCACCAGCCCGACCATCATCAGCGCGAGCGTCTTCCACGTCAGCAGGACGGCGAAGCCGTGAAGCAAGAGGCCGAAAGCTTCCATCGCGGGTCCGCCTAGTAACCGAAGGCCGCTTCGAGCGGCCCTTTCGGCATGATGACGTCGAAGGCGACGTCGAAGGTGACGAACATGATCGCCGTGAACACAACAGCGGTGAGCAGCGACTTCCACAGCGCGATCTTGCCGACGAGGCGCATGAATCCTGCGATCAGCAGGAAGCTCGCGACGTAGAGGCCGAGAAACTGCGTCGCCAGGCAGAACAGCAGCGTCGGCACGAACACCGCCATCACGCGGCGGGTTTGCGCGCGCGTGACGAAGGTTTCGGGTGCCGCGCGGTGCGCGACCAGCGCCGCGATCAGGCCGTAGAGGCTGCCGCCGCCGAGAATGGCGGAGAGATAGAACGGGAAATAGCCGGGCTCCGGCCCGGTCGAATCCCAGGAGGCGCCGGTGCGCCAATTGTCGTAGCCGAGCGTGGCGGCCAGCGCGAGCAACAGGAGGCAGACGAATATCTCGATCGTGCCGGAGGAGACGACGGAAGGCGAGTCGTCTTCGGGCGCGGTCGGATCGTCGACGACGATTTCAAGATCGATTTGGGACATGAGTTGCCAGGTCAGGTTGCGCTGTCACCGTCCGCCTAACGCGCAATTGCGTACGCGAGCGGATGATCCAGTACGCCGTGCAGAGCCGTCTTTCGTCGAGCTCTGTGCAATACTGGATGCCCCGCCTTCGCGGGGCATGACGTGGAGGATGTGATTACTTCGCGACGAAACCCGCTTCCGTCATCAGCGACTTGTTGACTGCATCGTCCTCCTCGAGGAATTGCACCATGTCCTTGCCGGTGAGGAAGATCGGCTTCAACGCCTGCTTTTCCATGTAGTCCTTGTATTCCGCGGTCTGTGTCACCTTGTGGAACAGCTCGACAAAGAACGCCTGCTGCTCGGCCGTGACCTTGCCGGGCAGGAACGTCGCGCGCAGCATCAGATACTGCACGTCGACGCCCTCCTCCTTGCAGGTCGGGATGTCGGCCCAGGACTGCGTGTCCGTCACCTTGCTGGTGTAGGAGATTCGCTCCTTGTCGAACACGCAGAGCGGACGCACCTGGCCCGCGCGCCAGACTTCGAGATTTTCGGATGGATTGTTGACGTTGGATTCGGTGTGGTTGCCGACGAGCTGGGTCGCGGCCTCGCCGCCGGACTTGTAGGGCAGATAGGAGAACTTCGCACCGGTCTTCTGCTCGAGGAACACGGTCAGAACGTGGTCCTCGCGCTTGGAGCCGGTGCCGCCCATCTTGAACGGCGCGCTCGCAGCCTTCGCGGCGGCGACGAATTCCTTCACCGTCTTGGGACCCGCGCTGTTGTCCCACAGCACGAACTGGTCGAGCGCGATCACCGAAACCGGGGTCAGCTCACGCCAGTTGAACGGAATCTTCGCCGACAGCGGCAGCATGTAGATCAGCGAATAGGCGATCAGCACCTTGTTGGGATCGCCCTCGCTGGACTTCATGTACATCAGCGCTTCCGCACCCGACGCGCCGCCCTTGAGCGAGACCACGATCGGCTGCTTCATCAGATTGTTCTTCTGGATCGCAGCCTGCATCATCCGGGCCATCTGGTCGGAGGCGCCGCCCGCGCCCGCCGCCACCACGATCTCGACCGGCTTGGTCGGTTCCCAGCCGGCAAAGGCCGGCGCGCTGCAAAGCGTAGCCGCCAGCACGACCGCGGCCTTCATTCCATGTCCCACGCGCGTCCTCCCCAAGTTATAGCCTATGTTCTTGTTCGGATTGGAAATTCAGAAGTGAATTCAGCGCCCATTGTGCTGGCGAATGCGGCCGAGTTCAAGCCATCCGATGTCATCCCCCTTATGACTTTGGACTGAGATTGGCAGGACGCAAAAAAGCGGGCCCCTTTCGGGGCCCGCGCCTCGGCTTTCGAGCCCGTCGGCTGCGGTTTACACCACCAGTATGTCGTGCTGGTTGAGCAGCACGCCGCTCTGGACGCTGACCACGGCGACCGCCGCGCCTTGGGTCCCGTCGGCGCTGTAGTAGAGCGTCTGGTTTCCCGTATCGAAATGGAATTGGGAGAAGCCCGAGAACGCATTGTCGCCGGAGGTCTCGAACGTCACGTCCATCCCTGCCGCCAACCCGCCACCGAAACCGCTCGCGGAGACGGCAATATGGTCGTGCTCGGTGGTGTTGTTGAAATCGCCGACCACGCTCAGGCCGGTCGGCTGCTGCAGGAAGGCGAAGGTGTCGTTGCCACCGCCGCCGCTCATGGCATTGCCGCTAATCGTGGCGATCAGGACATCGCTGCCGCCGCCGCCGCTCATCGTCTCGGTCCCGTTGGTGGCAATCAGGATGTCGTCGGCGCCGGTGCCGGTCAGCGCGGTTGCGTTGGCCGCGTTGTTGATAACCGTGGCGGTTGCGGTGTTGGACGAGGTCGTCGTCCCGTCGAAGGTCGTGTAGCTGAACGAACCGCCGAGCGTCGCGTCATCGCTGAAGAAGGCATCCCCGAACTTGACGGCACTGCCGCCGGAGCTCGCCGTGATATTGCCGAGCGAAAGATGGTCGATGGTGTCGGGGTCGGTGTCGTTCAAGGCGAGCGCCCAATTGGGGATCTGCACCGATGCACTGGTGCCGACATCGGTGATCACGCTCTCGCTCACCGCGGTCGGCGCGTCGTTGGTGCCGTTGATGGTGACGGTGACGTCCTGCGTGGTCGACCCGCCATTGTTGTCGGCAATCGTCACGAAATAATCCTGCGTCAGCGTCTGCCCCTGCGCCAGGAACTGGATGTCGGCATTGTTCACCGTGTAGTGCCAGGCCACGGATCCGGTACCCCCGGCCTCGCTGACCGGATCGAGCGAGAACGTGCCGACATAACCGCTGCCGTTCGGCAGGAAGCTCGCACTGTGCGTATCCGCCGTCTCGGCGTCGGAGAACGACAGCGCCCCCGCCGTGGATTCGGTCGCGGGTCCCGTCGCCGGACTGACGTTGACGGAATCCAGGATCATGCCGGTGGCATCGTCCTCATAGGAGAACAGCAGCTGCGTCGACGACAGCGAGGCGTCGCCGAGGAGATCGAACGAATAATGATTGACGCCGGCCGGCACGTGACCGAGCGACAGGATCGTCGCGCCGTCCCACGAGACCGAGAACGGCGTGTTGACGCCCTCGGGATCGCCGACGACGTCGAAGCTGACGAAATAATGCTGGCCGGGCGCCGTCGTGACGTTCTGCGACAACGATTCCGGGCCGCTCGTCGGCAGGAGCTCGACCGAATAGTGGCCGAAGCTGCCGCCGAACTCGAGCTGGGCGACGTGGATGTGGCTGCCGCTCACCGTCCAATTGGCGAAATTGCCGGTCTCGAAATCGCCATTGAGGATCACCGGCGGGCCGGCGTCCTCGGTGACCGATCCGCTGACATTCGCCGCCGTGACCAGCGGATTGTCGTTGGCGCCGGTGATGTCGAAGGACAGCGTGGTCGAGGCCTGATGGCCCTGGCCGTCATCGACCGTGAAGGTAAACTGGTCGGTGACGTTGTCGCCGGCGTGCAGCGCGTCGACCGACGAATCCGCGACATAGCCATAGGAGCCGTCGGCGTTGAGCACCAGCGTTCCATGCGCGCCGGCCACCGAATGGCCGACATTGGCGGTGCTGCCGTTGACCTCGGTGATGGTCCGCGGCGTGCTCAAATCGACCGGCTGGGTGATGTCGAAGATGGCGCCGGTTGCGATTCCCGTGCCTGCATCCGGGCCTGCCGTATCGGACGCCGCAATGGTGAGTGGTGCCAGGACCAGCGGATCGGCCGCGCCATCGATCGTGACGGTGACGGTCTGGGTCGAATTGGTGAAGCCGTCCCAGACGTTGACGTCATATTGCACCGTCAGCGTCTCGCCGACGCTGAGGAAGTCGAGATCGGCATCGGCGATACTGAAGGTCCAGTCAACGTTGCCGATTCCGGTCCCCGTGGAATCATGCAGCACCGTGGAGAGCGCCGACTGGAGATCGACCAGCGTCTGCCCGGGGACGGCAAAAGTATTGGCCGACCACACCGCCGAATCCATCACCACGCTGACCGAATGCGCATCCGACAGATCGGCGTCGTTGAAAGCGAGCGTTCCCGTCGGCACCGGGCTCGTGGTGTCCGGCGATTGCGATCCGGTCACGCCCGCCTGCTCGGACAGCGAAGCGGATCCCGGCCCGCTGGTGATGACCGGCGCGTCGTTGGCGCCGGTGATGACGACGGATACGGTCTGCGTCGAGCTGGTCGAGCCGTCGGCAATTTTGATGTTGTAGTTCACCGTCAGCGTCTCGTTGAACGCGAGATAGTCGAGATCCTTGTCGGCAAGCGCGAAATTCCAGTCGATGCTGCCGGTGCCGCTGCCCGTGGAATCGTGCAGCGTCGTCGTCAGCGCGGCGGCGAGATCGGCCTGCGTCGCGGCCGGCGGCGTCGGCCCCGAAGTCGAGCCGAGCGTCACCGTCACGGCATGCGTGTCGCTGGTGTCCTGGTCGGTGAAGGCGAGCGTGCCCGCCGGTATCGTCGGCGTCGTATCGGGCACAGAAGAGCCCGTGGTGGCGTCCTGCTCGGCCACGGTGGATGATTCCGGACCGCTGGTGATCACGACGGGATGATTGACCCCGAGGACCGTGATGGTGACGTCCTGCGTGGTGGAGCCGCCGTGACCGTCGTCGACCGCAACGTGATAGACGAGCTTGAGCGTCTCGCCGCCGTTGAGGAAATTGGTCGAGGAATTGGCCAGCGCGAAATTCCAGTCGACCTCACCGATCAGATGACCTGTCGAATCATGAAGCCCGGTGGCGAACGCGGCCAGCAATTGCGCATTCGTCAGGGGTATCGAACCGCCGCCCGAACGGGTCGCCGTAACGGTCGTCGAGACGGAATGCGTGTCGGCGAGATCGATGTCGGTGAAGAACAGGCTGTCATGCGCGGTGAGATTGCCGGTCGGATCGACATTGTGATCCTCGACGAGCGCGGCCGATTCCGGGCACGACAGGAAGATCGGCTTGTCGTTGCTGCCGACCACGGTCACCGTGACCGTCTGCGTCGAGATTCCGCCGGCGTGGTCGTCGAGCTGCACCGTGTAGGTGATGTCGAGATGCTGGCCCGCCGCGAGATAGTCGAAGGCGAGATCGGGCGCCGAGAAGGTGGTGTTGATGGTGCCGGTCGAGGAGCCGGAAGTCTTGAGGACGTTGTCGACGTGGTAGAACGCCATCAACTCGGCGTCGCCGAGCGAACCGGGCAAGAGGCCTGCGGTGGCGCCGGAGGCGGATACGCCGATCACGGTCGCGGTATGCCCGGTGTTGGTGAGATCGTCGTCGGTGAAGTTGAGCGCGACGTGAACCGTGTCGGGTGAAAGCGACAGCGTCTGGTTGGTCTGCTCGGTGACGGTCGCGGCCGTCGTCATGTTGATCACCGGCTTGTCGTCGGTGCCTGTCACGGTGATCTTGACGGTCTGGATGGCGAAGCCGCCGTGATTGTCGGAGACCTTGACGTCGTAAGTCAGGACCAGCGTCTGGTTCTTGGACAAGAAATCGAAATCCTGGTCCTGGTCGCTGAAACTCCATTTGAGCTGGCCGTTACCGTTTGAATCGCTCAGAATCTGCGATTGCATCGCAGTCTGAAAATGCGCAAGCGAGGCCGCCGGGATGATCGTTCCGCTGGACAGCACCGCGGAATGCAGCGTCGCGGCCGTCGTATGGGTGTCGGTCTTGTCGCTGTCCTTGAAGCTCATCGTCCCGGACAGCGTGTGCAGCGTGGTTGAATCGTCCAGATTGGCAAATTCGGTGAAGCTGCCCGTCGCGGATGACGAGGTGAAAACCGGCGTGTGATTGGTCATGAAAAATCCCTGCCTGCGTTACCATGAAGGCGCCGCCGCAGAGGGTGCGGCGACGTGACTAATCGGTCTGAGAAATCAGACGAGACTCAAACGGTCTTGACTTAGGAGTCTGGCTTAAGGGGTCTTGGATTATGGCTATGGGCTTAAGAGCTTTGGCGTGTTCGCAAGGCCGCGCCTGGCGTCGGGATGGTCAGCAGCAATGGAAATTCTGGCGCGGCTCGCGTCGTTGAAACCTAGTTCACTACTTTTTCAGTTCAATTTCAGTTCAATGACATCAGGTTGGCAGCACGGTCGGTCAGAACGCACACAACTCACGTCACTCAATTCGACGGGACTCAAAATCACCTGCTGGCCGGCCTGCCGGCCCGAAAAATGCGATACGGCATCATGCAACCTCCACGATCTTAAGCCCGAGCTTGTCGTGCCGTCAACGTGAACGCGCAGGCGCGCACGCACGCAATTGCAGTTCCGGGAGGCGGAACCGTTTGAAAGATCTGTGACAATGGTGGACGCGCCGAACGGCTGACGATTGACGTCAGCAATCGCTTCCGACTTTCGCGCCGCATCTGGAGCGGCGCAAAAAAGCAAGGTTCCCGCGCTACTTGCCCTTCCAGTTCGGCGTGCGCTTGTTGAGGAAGGCGTCCATTCCCTCGCGGAAATCTTCGCTCATATAGGCCTTGAGGATCAGATCCTCGCCCTCTTCGCGCGACAGCGTGCGGCGGATGCGGCGCACCGCCTCCTTGGTCGCTTCCAGCGTGAGCGGGGCGTGGCTTGCCACGAGCTTGGCGGTCTCGTCGGCGCGGCGCTGCAGCGTCTCGACGTCGGGCACGATTTCGTTGAGCAGGCCGAGCGCCAGCGCTTCCGGCGCCTCGACGAGGCGCGCCTTGAAGATCAGATCCTTGGTGCGGGCGGGGCCGACCAGCGAGACGACGCGGCTGATATTGGACATCGACAGGCAGTTGCCGAGCGTGCGCGCGATCGGAAAGCCGATGCGCGTCGCTTCAGTCCCGATGCGGAGGTCGCAGCAGGCCGCAATTCCGGCGCCGCCGCCGGTGCAAGCCCCGGCGATCGCCGCGATCACGGGCACGCGGCACTGCTCGAGCGTGCCGAGCACGCGGTCGATCCTCGCCTCGTAGTCGAGCGCATCCTGCGCGGTTTTGAACGCACGAAATTGAGAAATGTCGGTGCCGGAGGCGAACGCCTTGTCGCCGGCGCCGGTCAGGATCAGCGCCTTGATCGAACGGTCGGCATTGATCTCCAGGCAGATCTCCGCCATGCGCTCGTACATGGCGAAGGTCAGTGCGTTGCGCGCCTGCGGGCGGTTGAAGGTGATCCGCGCGATGCCGTCCGTGACGGAGTAGAGCAGGTCTTCATTGGCAGTCGTCGGTGCGTTCATCGCGCGCTCTCTTTTCTCTAAGTTAGTTCAGGCGACCTGAGCCTTGGCCATCGGCACCACGTCGCGTCCCTTCAGGACGTCCATGGCCGCCAATACGCCGCCGCTCCGGTGCGGAATCTTTGCAAGATCGAGGCCCATCTCGACGCCGGCGAGCGTGCCCATCAGCATCAGATCGTTGAAATGGCCGATATGGCCGATGCGGAACACCTTGCCCTTGACCTTGTTCAGGCCGGTGCCGAGCGACATGTCGAAGTTTTCAAGCACCACCTTGCGGAAGGCATCGGCGTCATGTCCGTCCGGCACGCGCACGCCGGTCAGCGCCGGCGAATGCGCGGCAGGGTCGGCGCACTGCGTCTCCAGACCCCAGACCTTGACCGCGGCACGCGTCGCCGCGCTGTGGCGCTTGTGGCGGGTCCAGGCGTTCTCGAGCCCTTCTTCTTCCAGCATCTTGACCGCTTCGCGCAGGCCATAGAGCAAATTGGTCGCGGGCGTATAGGGGAAGGTGCCGAGCTTGTTGAAGCCGATGACCTCCTGCCAGTCCCAATAGGAACGCATGCCGGGGTTGGCCTTCGCCACGGCGAGCGCCTTCTCCGAGACGGCGTTGAAGCCGAGGCCCGGCGGCAGCATCAGGCCCTTCTGCGAGCCGGCGACAGAGACGTCGATGCCCCAGGAATCGTGCTCATACTCCATCGAGCCGAGGCCGGAGATGGTGTCGACCATCAGCAGCGCCGGATGCTTGACGCGGTCGAGCAGCTTGCGCACCTCCAGCGGCGGCGTCACGCAGCCGGTCGAAGTCTCGTTGTGCACGACGCAGACCGCCTTGATCGCGTGCTGCTTGTCGGCGACAAGGCGCTGCTCGATCTCGCCGAGGTCGGCGCCATGGCGCCAGTCGCTCGGGATGAAGTCGACGTCGAGCTTGAACTTGTCGGCGATGCCGCGCCACAGCACGGCGAACTGGCCGGTCTCGCACATCAGCACCTTGTCGCCGGGCGCGAGCACGTTGACCATCGCAGCTTCCCAGGCGCCGGTGCCGGACGAGGGGAAGATGATCACGGGCTGCTTGGTGCGGAACACCCGCTGCATTCCCGCGAGCACGGCGAAACCGAGCTCGGCGAACTCCGGACCGCGATGGTCCAGCGTCGGCATGTCCATCGCCCGCAGCACCCGGTCGGGCACGTTGGTCGGTCCTGGAATCTGTAGGAAATGCCTTCCAGTATGCACGGTCATCGGCGTCCTTCCCGGTCTTGCCTTGATTTTGATGGCCGCCGAATAGCACCATTTGACCGGCTTGTCCCCTCTCCTAAAGGCGCCTCCCATGCATAACCGGCTGGCGGCCGCCCTACTCCGCAGCCACCACCTTGCCGGACGGCAGGCCCCCTCGGCCTCCGTGAACGGACGCTCCGGATGCATCAGGAAGGCGGAAAAGCCGCCGAGCAGCAACAGCCCCATCGACATCAGGAACGGCAGGTACCAATTGCCGGTCGCGTCGATCACGAAGCCCGCGACCAGCGGGGATACGATGGCGGCAAAGGCCGAGCCGGTGTTCATGAGTCCCGAGGCGGTGCCGGAATGTTTCGGGGCGATGTCCATCGGGATCGACCACATCGGGCCGATCACCAGCTCGGCGCAGAAGAAGCCGGCCGACAGGCACAACGCGACGATCGTGATGTCGTGGACGAACAGGATCGGAAACAGCGAGAGCAGCGCCCCCGCAAATCCCGTAACGGTGACGCTCAGCCGCGCCAGGCGGACATTGCCGGTGCGGTCGAGGATCTTATCCGAGAGCACGCCGCCGACGCTGTCGCCGATCACGCCGGCAAAGAACACGCCGGAAGCGAACAGCGCCGAATTCTTGATGTCGAGATTGTAGTTGTTCTTGAAGAACAGCGGCAGCCAGTTGAGATAGAGCCACAGGCACCAGCCGTAGCAGAAATAGGTCAGCGTCACCGGCCACATCCGCCCCAATAGCGGGCCCCATGGCACCTGCGGCCGCTCGCCGGTCGGGCGCGGCGGCAGTGCGGCGAGCTCGGCCTCGGTAATGGAGGCGTGCTCCTTCGGCTCGTTGCGGAAATACCAGACCCAGATGACGCCCCAGATCAGGCTGACGAAGCCGAGCACGACGAACGCGCCGCGCCAGGTCAGCCAGAGGATCAGCAGCGCCACCACCGGCGGCGTCACGGCATTGCCGAGCCGGGCGAAGGAATGGGTCAGCCCTTGCGCAAATCCGCGGCGGTTCGCCGGCGTCCAGTATTGCATGGCACGCGTCGCGGTCGGAAAGGTCGCGCCCTCACCGAAGCCGAGCGCGAAACGCGCGACGAACAGCGCGGCAAGGCCATGCACGAAGCCGGTCGAGATGGTGGCCACCGCCCAGATCATGCCGCACCAGAACAGCGTCTTGCGCGGCCCGAAACGATCGCCAACCCAGCCCCCGATCACCTGGAACAGCAGATAGGGATAGGCGAAGGCGGAGAACACGAGGCCAAGCTGGGTGTTCGACAGACCCAGCTCCTTCTGGATCTCGCTCGCCGCAGTGCCGATGTTCACCCGGTCGACATAGGTGATGAAATACATCGCACAGAGCATCGCCAGCACGACATGCGTGGCCTTGAACCGAATTTTCATCTCCACCCCTCCGTGATTATCTTTTGTGGTTGCCGTCCGCGTGTCCCGCGCGGTTTAAGTGCCGACCACTTTCAGATGCGGCGACGCATTGCCCTGCGGGCGCTGCTCCAGCAGCTTCATCGCCGCATCGACGCCGCCGGAGCGGTGCGGTACGCCCGCGACCGATAGGCCCATCTCCACGCCGGTGAGCGCACCGAGCAGCGTCAGCGCGTTGCATTCGCCGAGATGGCCGATGCGGAAGACTTTTCCGGCGACCTTCGACAGGCCCGAGCCGAGCGACATGTTGTAATTGTCGAGCGCGATCTTGCGGAACTGGTCGGCGTCATGGCCGGGCGGCATCAGCACTGCCGTGAGCACGGGCGAGAACTCGGCAGGCTCCTGACAGAGGATCTCGAGGCCCCAATGATTGACGGCGGCACGGGTCGCAGCCGCCAGCCGCTGATGCCGCGCGAAGACGTTGTCGAGCCCCTCTTCGAGCAGCATCGCGATCGCCTCGCGCAGACCGTAGAGCAGATTGGTCGCCGGCGTGTAGGGGAAGAAGCCGTTTGCGTTGGGCTTGAGCATCTCCTCCCAGTCGAAATAGGAGCGCGGCATCCTGTTGGTCTTCGCAGCAGTGCGCGCCTTCTCGGAGATCGCGTTGAAGCCAAGGCCGGGCGGCAGCATGAACCCCTTCTGCGAGCAGCTCACGCTGACGTCGACCTTCCACTCGTCGTGGCGGTAGTCGACCGAGCCGAGCGAGGAGATGGTGTCGACCATCAGCAGCGCCGGATGGCCGGTGCGGTCGATCGCAGCGCGGATCTCGGCGATGCGGCTGGTCGCCCCGGTCGAGGTCTCGTTGTGCACGACCATCACGGCCTTGATCGCGCGCGCTGTGTCATCAGTCAGTCTTGCCTCGATCACGGCCGGATCGGCGCCGCGGCGCCAGTCGCCAGGAACGAAATCGACCTCGATGCCGAACCGCCCCGCCATCTGACGCCACAGGGTGGCGAAATGGCCGGTCTCGACCATCAGCACCTTGTCGCCCGGCGACAGCGTGTTGACGATCGCGGCCTCCCAGGCGCCAGTCCCCGACGAGGGGAAGATCACCACCGGGCCGGCGGTCTGGAAGATTTTCTGGCTGCCCTCGAGCACAGCCCGACCGAGCTCGCCGAATTCCGCGCTCCGGTGGTCGATGACAGGCATGTCCATGGCGCGCAGGACGCGCTCGGGGACCGGGCTGGGGCCCGGAATCTGAAGGAAATGGCGTCCCTGATGCATGAAAACCTCCCTATCGGCGGATTCTGGCCGGCTCCACGGCCTATTTTGCATTCATTTTTTGTACTTTCAACCGATTTTTGGTATTCGATTGTGGAGATCGACGCGACCAAACAGGCAAACTACTGTGCTGCAAATGAAATCCACGATTCCCGACACCGGGGTTCCGATTGCCCCGCCCGCCGGCAATGGCAGTGACCGCCAGGAGGCCTCGCTTCATGGCGAGATCCTGCTGCGGCTGCGCGACTACGTGGTCGAGGGCAACATTCCCGATGGCGCCCGCGTTCCCGAGCGGCAGCTCTGCGAGATGTTCGGCATCTCCCGCACACCGCTGCGCGAAGCCTTAAAGGTGCTCGCCGCCGAGGGGCTGATCGAGCTCCTGCCCAACCGCGGCGCGCGGGTCCGCCAGCTCAGCCAGCGCGACCTCGAGGAGTTGTTCGACGTGATGGCGGGGCTGGAAAGCCTGGCCGGGCGGCTTGCCTGCGAAGCCATTACGGATGCGGAAATCACCGCGATCGAGCAGCTGCATTACGAGATGTACGGCCACTATCTGCATCGCGACATGCACGGCTATTTCCAGATCAACCAACGCATCCACGAGAGCATCGTCGCGGCCGCGCGCAACGAGACGCTGAAGACCGCCTACGCCAACTTTGCGGGGCGGATCCGGCGCGTCCGCTACTCCGCCAATTTCGCCCGCAAGCGGCAGCGCTGGGCGGAAGCGATGCGCGAGCACGAGGCCATCCTCGATGCGCTGCGCCGCCGTGCCGCGAGCGAGCTCAGCGACATCCTGTTCCAGCACCTGCGCAACAAGCGGACGGCCGCGATCGAGCACCTGACCGAGGCCCAAGAGGACGCTCCGACCTCGCCCTGAGGGCAATCGGCTTGCTCATTTTGAATTCATAATATAATCGGTCGGAACAAGAATGAATACTCCAGCCCGGCCACCCGCCTCGCTGGATCAGTCCGGGACCAGGGATGACCAACGCCTCCTCGCTCGAACGGCGCCTGCGCGCGGAAATGACCGGCGACGTCCTGTTCGACGGTTTCAGCCGCGGCCGCTACGCCACCGACGCCTCGTTCTATCAGATCATGCCCGCGGGCGTGGTCGTGCCCAAGACCATGGACGAGGCCTTGCGGGCGCTGGCGATCGCCCGGGACGACGGACGGAAGGTCACGCCGCGCGGCGGCGGCACCTCGCAATGCGGCCAGACCGTCAATGACGGCCTCGTTGTCGATCTCTCAAAACATTTGAACCGGATCCTGTCGCTCGACGTCGAAGGGCGCACCTGCGTGGTCGAGCCCGGCATCGTGCTCGACGACCTCAACCGCCAGCTCCGAAAGCACGGCCTCTGGTTTCCGGTCGACGTCTCCACCGCGTCGCGCGCCACCATCGGCGGCATGGCCGGCAACAATTCCTGCGGCGGCCGCAGCTTGCGCTACGGCACCATGCGCGACAACACGCTCTCGATGGAGGCTGCGCTCGCGGACGGCACACTGAACCGTTACGGCGAGGTGTCGCGCGATCTCTCTGATCTCGATGCGAACGACAGCGCGCGCGCCCTGTTCCGCGACATGTTCGATCTCGGCGCCCGCGAGGCCGAGGAGATCGCGGCGCGCTTCCCAAAGGTGCAGCGCCGTGTCGGCGGCTACAATATCGATGCGCTGGTGCCGCGCAATGCGCGCAACAACATGGCGCACCTTCTCGTCGGCTCCGAGGGCACGCTTGCCTTCACCACCAAGGTCGAGCTGAAGCTGTGGCCCGTGATCCGCAACAAGGCGCTCGGCATCTGCCATTTCGGCAGTTTTTACGAGGCGATGGACGCCGCCCAGCATCTGGTCAAGCTCAAGCCGATCGCGGTCGAGCTGGTTGATCGCACCATGCTGGCGCTCGGCCGCGACATCGCGATGTTCCAGCCGATCATCTCTGCTGCCGTCAAGGGCGATCCGGATGCGGTGCTGGTGGTCGAATTCGCCGAGGAGGACCAGGCGGACAACCTCGTACGTCTGAAGCAGCTCGGAGAGCTGATGGGCGATCTCGGCTTCGGCTGGACCAACGACAAGCGCAAATGGGGCGGCGTGGTGGAAATCACCGAGCCCGCGCTCCAGAGCGGGATCGCCGATTTCCGCGCCGCCGGCCTCAACGTCATGATGTCGATGAAGCAGGAGGGCAAGCCGGTCTCCTTTGTCGAGGACTGCGCCGTACCGCTGCCGCATCTCGCCGACTACACCGCGCGCTTGAGTGAGGTGTTCGCCAAGCACGGCACCAGCGGCACGATGTACGCCCATGCCTCCGAGGGCTGCCTGCATGTGCGGCCCGTGCTGAATTTGAAGCTGGAGAAGGACGTCAAGGCGATGCGGGCCATCGCCGAGGAAGCCTTCGAACTGGTGCGCGAATACAAGGGCTCGCATTCCGGCGAGCACGGCGACGGCCTGGTGCGCTCCGAATTCCACACGACGATGTTCGGCGAGCGCCTCGTCGCCGACTTCCGCGAGGTGAAGCAGCGCTTCGACCCCGATGGCGTGCTCAATCCCGGCAAGATCGTCGATGCGCCCAGGATGGACGACCGCTCGCTGTTCCGCTTCAAACCCGACTATCGCGTCGCTGAGCTCAAGACAAAACTCGACTGGTCGGCTTATCCCGGGGCCGGCGGCGGGTTTCAGGGCGCGGTCGAGATGTGCAACAACAACGGCGCCTGCCGCAAGCTCGAAGGCGGCGTGATGTGCCCGTCCTACCGCGCGACGCGCAACGAGAAGGACGTGACGCGAGGCCGCGCCAACACGCTGCGGCTCGCGATCTCCGGCCAGCTTGGCGCGGGCGCACTCTCCTCCGACGAGATGATGGAGACGTTAAAGCTCTGCGTGTCCTGCAAGGCCTGCCGCCACGAATGCCCTGTTGGCGTCGACATGGCCAAGATGAAGATCGAGGTGCTCGCCGCGCGCGCGGCCTCGCATGGCCTGACGCTGCGTGACCGGCTGGTCGGTTATCTGCCGCGCTATGCGGGCCTCGCGTCGCGCTTCGCGCCGCTCGCCAATTTGCGCAACCGCAGCCCGCTGCTGCGAAAGCTGTTCGAGCGCTTTGTCGGCATCAGCGCGCGCCGCGCTATGCCCGCCTTCCGCAGCGACGTGTTTGCACCGCCAGCGGACAGCGTCGGGCCGGAAACCGGCCGCGAGGTCGTGCTGTTCGCCGACACCTTCAACCGCATCTATGAGCGCGAAAACCTTGAGGCCGCGTTGCGCGTGCTTGCGGCGGGCGGCTATCGCGTGCACCTGCCGAAACCTGCAAGCGGCAGCCGGCCGCTGTGCTGCGGCCGCACCTTCCTGTCAGCGGGCCTCGTCGACGAAGCCAGGTCCGAGCTCGACCGGCTCGTCGCCGCCTTCGCACCCTTCGCCGCGCGCGGGGTGCCGATCGTCGGCCTCGAGCCAAGCTGCCTCTTGACGCTGCGCGACGAGCTCGCCTCGCTGCGCAATGACAACGACGCCAAGGCCGTCGGTGCCCACGCGCTGACCTTCGAAGAATTCCTGGTGCGCGAAGCCGAGGCCGGCCGGCTGCAGCTGCCGCTCGGCTCGATCGCCGACAAGGCCGTGGTGCACGGCCATTGCCATCAAAAATCCTTCGGCGCCTTCAAGCCTGTCGAGCAAGTGCTGCGCCTCGTCCCCGGTCTGAAGGTCGAGACCATCGAGTCGAGCTGCTGCGGCATGGCCGGCGCCTTCGGCTATGGCGCGGACACCTACGACGCCTCGATCGAGATGGCCGAGCTGTCGCTACTGCCCGCCGTGCGACGCGCGGATCAGGCGACGCTGGTGGTTGCCGACGGCACCTCTTGCCGGCACCAGATCCACGACGGCGCCCAGCGCGAGGCGCTTCACGTCGCGCGCGTGCTGGCGATGAGCCTTGATCGTGCCGAGACCAATTCCACTTCTCCCGTTGAAAAGGAAACCAGCCATGGCTGACCTCACCCTCGACACCGCCCGCAAGATCCTCGACGCTGCCTTCGCGAAATCCACCGAGCTGAAGCTGAAGCCGCTGGTCGTCACCATCCTCGACGCCCGCGGGGTGCTCAAGATCGCCGCGGCGCAGGACGGCACCAGCCTGATGCGCGCCGAGATCGCACACGGCAAGGCCTATGGCGCGCTCGCACTGGGCATGGGCTCGCGTGCCTTGTACCAGCGCGCGCAGGAGCAGGCCTTTTTCGTCGACGCCGTGAACACCATCGCAAAGGGCGCGCTGGTGCCGGTCCCCGGCGGCGTTCTGATCATGGACGGCACGACGCTGCTCGGCGCCGTCGGCGTCAGCGGAGATACATCCGACAACGATGAAGCTTGTGCGGTGGCAGGTATCCAAGCCGCAGGATTGAAGGCGAACGCCGGGTAACGTCCGTGCGGTCGCAGAGCGCAGCCCGATAACGGGTCGGGCCCTCTGAGTGCAATTCTCACAGCCGGCTATCAGACCTAACACCAAGCAGATTCGACCGCGCCGGCACTTCGCTTCAAACCGGACGCGGACGGTCCCGACGTCCGTCTCGGTCATGGACAATCGCTGTGTGTCGGATCCGGCTAAGAAGGCTCCCAGAACATCACAACTCGTCGCACGGTGTGCGACGTACGACCACAAACGCCAATCTACTGAGGAGGGTGGGCGCACCAAGGCTCGAACCTGAGACCCGCTGATTAAGAGATAGCGACGGGCTAAGAACAATCAATGACTTGCAGGTCGCACCTCAGGGCTTCTCCGGCTGAAAATGGGTATTCGTCGCACGATCATGGTGCTTCGTTGCATTGCTGTTGTCAGAGCGGTCGGAGCATCTATCCCCGGGGATCCTTGGCATCTAGCCTTCCACTTTCTCAAACAAAACAATCATTCATCGTTGTCTTGCCTGAGCAGAAAATCGGCTGGTCATCCGAGCTTGCTGCGCTCGATGCATGTCCGCGCCGACCGCAGTCACTCACGCGCGGCATCTGAAATTTTGCTGTCCACTACGAGCCGGGCCTGCACTTCGTCCGGAGCCGCGTTGCGATGCGGTCCGCGAGGCGAAGCAGGACGGGTCGAATAGGTCGCACTTCGGCCGGCTTCCTGCCAATCGCCGATTGCGCTCCTGCCGATCGGGCAGGTCGCTGAACTTCACAGCCTTGCGGTGGCGAGGACGCCGCGCTTCGATGCCGTGCACTGTTAGTTTCGGTGACGCGCAGCCGCGACTGGCTTCCGTCGGCGCAATGGGTGGCTCGCCGGCGGATTGACGACGCGAGCATTGGACTTTGGCATATGCGCTCGGGCTGGTGGCGCGCGGGGAGGTATTTCGGCGGTCCAGTCCCCTAAGTCGGTCGTTCTCTACAACTTGACCGTGGTCAGATTCACCACCGCCCCATCCACGTAAACTACCCTTATGTGGGCTTGGAGATCCTTGGAGAACCAACGCTATTCACATCTTTCGGCATAACGCTGGTCAACCCTCTGCCTGCGATCAGAGCCGATGGGAGCGGAGCAGCGCGTAGCGCATTGCTCAATGGGGATCGATTGCCATGCCGCTTCAGCCAGATCCTTCTGGAGAAATTGTAGTTGACCAACATTCGGGCATTCTGTTCGCCATGTTTGACGGCAGCAGACCAGTGCTCTGCGAAATCGAATGGGGGGCGCTGGCCGATCGTGCAACGGTGGACGGCGCCGATCAGAAAGACGTTCGCGCGACCTATCACAGGCACCGCGAAACTATCCAAGCCATAGCCAGCCAGAACTATGATGCGGGGGAAGAGCGACCGATCGTTACGACTTACCAGCTCACGCCGCTTCCTTAGCCTCGGCGATATTTTCAACTTGGTTGACCGCGTCAGAGGGAGTGCGACATTGACATTGCTAACACTGCCAACTCCAAAGCGTCCCACTGCTCCACCATGGAGCAATGAGGAAATCGACCAGCTACGGTCTCTCATCCTGGAAGGCAAGAGCGTGCACGCCGTCTCAAGACACCTCGGCAGAACACCACAGGCCGTAAGGAAGATCGCCAGCAGATTAAAACTCCCGCTCCGGATTGTCTAACCTCCTGAAGGGAGCGCCCGCGCCGAGAGAGCAAGTCGCTCTCTTTAACTTGACCTTCGTCAAATTGGCCATCGCTAGGCTTGCGTAAATTTCATTGATGTGGGCGTGAAAACTCACGCTATTCAGGTTGTCAGCGTAGCGTCAGTGGGCCTCTCCCTGCGTTCGGAGACGATGGGAGCGGAGCAGCGTGCAGGATCAAGCTCTTCGCAATGTTGAACTGGTCACGCGCCTAATGGTCTTCCGATCGGCACTGTCGGCTCAGGACCTGGCTCCTCCGAACAACCCGTATGCTCAACCAACTGCCACTATGTGCCGTTCTCTTATTCCAAGCCACATCGGCGCCGCCATCGCCGGTCGGCACGATGCTAGCGCGGTTTTGCGCCCGAAGATCGGCTTTTGACGGCGCCCCTAACAAACACTCGGTTGGAGATAAGATGTGCTCGATGATCTCCTGCTACTTCTCGCAATAGTTTCGATCTCGTTCGCAGCTGGGTATGGGACGCGTGAGGTTATCTCCCGCAGACGCCGTGCGGAGTATCTGAGATACAAGGCAAATCGGCGTCCGCCAACGAGACCAACCAACCGCCCGCCTTTCTGATCCGTTCGGCGAACAACTCGCCTGCCCGTTCATACGTTGGACGCCGCAAACATCGCCGGTTAGAGCTTTGACAGCTCCCCACTTCCCGAGCGTCGTGGGCACTCAGTCTGATAAGCAATGTCCAACACGACCTTTTGATACCCTGCACGCCATGTCCTGCACGCCATGTGGAGGGTGTCGGTGAACGTATTACCGTGTTGAACATACTACCGTATTGCTGGCCGTGGAGCATCTGGTACGGCGAGCCAAGATTTGCACCCGCAAACAACGAGACGATCCGGCCGACGCTAGGTGCGAGAAACTCATCTTGAGATCCGATCTCCACCAGATGGAATGCCTGCTTGCGAGGCACGTTGCTCGTTTAAGCAACATCCAGCGCTGATTTTGTACTCGTGCAGCGCTTCCGGCCACAGATGCTGTCGGCAATCAAGCTGGATTGTCTGCGCAACGGCTCAGGGAGAGGAGAAGGAAACTAGATAGAGCGATGCGGATTAACTGCAAGAGACCGGGTTCTCAAGTTCAACAACCCCGTATCTGCGCCCGATTTCAGCTCCTCATCACGGCGTTCGCTCCGAAAAGGACCAAGAAATTGCCTGGAGGTACTGTGCCGACTGGATTTGTAGTTTGGTTTAACAAGTTTAAGGGTTACGGGTTCATTAGACCCGACGGCGGAGGCTCGGACATATTCGTTCATATGTCGGCGGTCGAACAAGCCGGCCTTTCCACGTTGCTCGAGGGGCAACGGGTAAGCTACGAGCTTGTGTCAGTCTCTGGCAAGATGACCGTCAGTCAACTGCGAATTGGCACTCCTCCAACCGAGGGATAAGCTCAGTTCGCCGGTGCATCTAATTGCTGACCTGCTCCCGCGCGCGGACATCGTTGGTCCTCACCGCGCGGACCCTTCATATCTTGTCTCTGTCATGCAGCATTCGGAAGTTCCTGACCATGTCGTTGTACCGTCCAATCAGGTCTATGAGTTCGTCGCCATGATTCGACAGAAAACCGGCAATGCCCGAAGCGACTGCCTGCATCTTTGCGTCAATCTGCCCCAATAGCTCGCTTCGGGCTGCACCGTAGTGATCCGCGAAAGGATGAGCGACATCGGACCATTCGCTTGCCATCCTCATGGTATCAAAGATTGTCAGTTCCGACTTTGGCGCAACGTCGTACCAGCGATCCACGAGCGCACCCCGATCGATAGCCTCGGTTGGCAGGGCCCCGCCGCCAGCCGACCAACCACCCGCTCGCTCGACATCGACAGAAAGCAGCTCCAGCGTCTCGCCATGAAGGCAATCAATCTCCTTCATGGATTCATTGAACATGTCGCTCAGCCGCGCGAACTGCGACCACGCAAGTCTCAAATGCTGGTAGTGCGACAATTCGCCTCGCGCCCACGGATATTCACCGGCGACAACCCGGCAGGCGATCATGTCGCCATACACCGTGCGCAGTTGCAGAAGCGCCCTCAGCTCCGCTTTCAAGCGCTGATGAATGGCCGAGATCCCCCCTCTCGTTCTATCCGGTACGAACTCAAATGAGGGGTCGGACAGGCACATCAGGTTTTCGCCGGCCAACTCGACGATCGGTGCGATCAGCCGGTCAATCTCGCTTACCGTTGCCTTGTCCACCCTGGTCACTCTCACAACATCCAGCAACGCTTAGCCGTTTCAGCGTCTGACCCGATGCTTCGTTGGCTCGCGAATCCCCTGTCCTGAGCCTCTCAGGGTTCAGTCGCTTTCGGAAGCCCAATTTGTGCTCAGAATCAAGCCGGCGGTGCGATATCAAGCCTACGCTCGCCGGCAGCCGGGGCGATGTGCAGAAGCCGACCGCGAAAAGCCCGCTGTTGCAGAGGCTTACGTCGATGTGTTGAGGATGTCCGGCCTCAAGGCCGCGGGCTGAGGTAACCGGCCTTTAAGGCGCGGGCGACCGCAAAGACCGCACCGAAAGGAGCACTATGGACCCCGTGCCAACGAACGATGTCGGCCGCCCGCGGAAGAGCTCAACCCCAGAAGGGCTCGGCGTACGCGTCCTCGGCTTCCGATTGGCGCCGCGACTATTTCAATTTGACTTTTGCCGACGGCACACCCGTGAGCGGTTTCGTCAAATTGTCGTTGACGCTGCGAGCGAGGCCGTAGCGGGCAGCCACCGGCCTGCCCAATTCCAATTGTTGCACTTTATTTCCGGCCCCGCTCGAACGCGCGATGTTGCCTTGTGGCCGTCTCCGGCCAAGCAGTTCGTCGTATACTTCCAGCGTCCTGTGCGCGATGTCGGACCAATCGTATCGCTGAGCACTCTCGCGGCGGACGGCTTCGCGCTCCTCCGCATTCAAGCTCGCGAGCGTCAGCGCCGAAAGCTTCGCGCGCATCTCCTCGCAATCTCCGACATGGAAAATGCGGGTGGGATCGTCCACGACTTCGAGGTTGGGAGCAATATCACTCACCAGCACCGGCAATCCATAGCTAAGCGCTTCGAGCAACACAATGGGTAGGCCCTCATGTGACGAGGGCAACACGAACAGCGCGGCGTGCGCATAGAGTTGTCGCAACGCATCGCCGGTCTGAAAGCCCGCCATGACGACGTTTTGCCGGCCGGCCGCCTCTCTGACCAGTTGATCTGCGTATTCGTTCTGATGATCGATCTTGCCAACGATCGCCAACTTCCATCCAGGCAGTGCCGCGGCCGAAAACGCACGCAGGAGATCGAGCTGGCGTTTCTCGGGCACCAGCCGACCGACCGTGAGTACGTATCGTCCTGGCTCCAATCCCAATTCGACGACCTTGTCGCTCTGTTGCGGCATCTCCGAGAACACGACCCCATTCGGTATCACTTCGCAAGGCCGGCCATATTTGGACGCAATGAGGTCGCCGATACTACGGCTGACAGCGATGCGCTTGTTGGCGTAGCGCATCCCCATCGCTTCACCGGTCCGCAGCACCGTCCGCGCCGCCCAGCCCCATTTCTCCCGGTTGTAGTCCTCGCCGTGATGGGTGACGACGACCCGCAGACCGATGGCCCGCAGCAACGGCGTTACGATTGCGGGTCCGATGCCGTGAATATGCACCAGACCCGGCCTCCGAACCGCAGCAACAATCGCACAAATCACGGAATGCAGCAGCGTTTCGAAGTACTTGTTTGGCACAGTCCACAGCCGCAATATGCGGACGCCTTTCCAAACTTTGGCGACGCTGGGCTCGACATAGGGGGATCGCATGCACACGGTGACTCGTCGGCCGAGTTCGACCACCCGTGGCGCAAGATTCTCTGCGTGCGTTTCGATGCCACCCTGGACCTGCGGGAAACCACGGAAACCGAACATGTAGATCTCACGCCTGCTCATCGAGATTTCCTCCGCTAATTTTCAATTGTTCATGAAAGTTCGCAACGGGTAATGTTCGTCGGGGGTAACGCGCCCTTTGACCAACCGGGCCTTGACGTTCTTGTTCAGGAAGGACGTTCGTTCGACGTGCGGGGACGGCCTCACGTCGGAATAATTGATGTAGCTGTCAAAGCAGATGCTCTTGCCGATCGATACCTTCAGCTTGTTCTTGAGGACCCAGAGCAGAGGTTCGGATTTCGGCAACTGAGGGACCAGGTTGGACCGCATGGCGGTCCGCGCGGTCGTCACCATCCAGCAATTCTGGTCGCAGCCAGCGACCTTCTTCCGCGTCTGCTGCGCGACCTCGCTGTTCATGATCTCGTCCCATGACTGGCGCGCAAGATTGCCCATGGGAAGATCGGACCGGACGTTGCAAGCCCATACGTCCGACCAAGGATCGATGAACGCGAAATCCTTGCCTGCGCTGCAGGGTATCAGCCGATCGTGACCAAGGATCTTCTCGATCAGACCGAGATTCAGGTAAGCCCGAAACCAGTTCTTTGGCTTCGGACTGCGCAGCATCGCCGAAATCAGTCCTTCGACCTTTCGCGCGACCGCCATCCGGTCATAGAAGTAGTTGTCGTTCTTGTAGAACTGCCACGCATTGTGGAGCGTGGAGGTCGCCAGTTCGAAGCCTTCCGTCCGGGCGAATTCGTAGACATTGACGAGCTGATCGACGTTCTCATCCTGAATGACCATCGCAAAACCGAGGTCGGTGCCACCCGCCTCACGAAGCATACGAAGTCCGGCGATCTTGGTGCTATAGCCGTCCTTCTCGCCGCGAATCCTGTCGTTGGTTTCCTCATCGCCCTCCAGCGAAAACCGCACCTTGATATTCGGGTACTTCTTGATGATAGGAACCAGGCGCTCAGGGTGCAGGCCGTTCGACGATATCTCCGTCACCCTTGCCTTGGGATAGAGAAGGTCGATCACTTCCGAGAGGTCTTTGCGAAGCGTCGGTTCTCCGCCTGACACATTCAGGTTGTCAAATCCGGCAGGAAGTTTTGACAGCGTGTCAAGCGACACCTCTTCCTTCGGCTCGGTCGGGTTTTGCCAGATGTAACACATCTGGCACTTCGAATTGCAGCGGAACGTTGAAATGACAGTGAGGTCCATTTTATGATCCAACTTTCTTGTGTAAGCCCGCCGCTCCAATCAGGCTCTCATACAGCGAGAACAACGCGGCTCCATGCGCCTGAAGTGAATATTCAATCTCGACGATCCTTCGCGCATTGCGGCCGAGTGCCTCTCGACTATGCCGATCGGCAAGAAGCTTTCTGATACTTTCCGACAGCTGAGAAACGTCGCCGGGCTCAAACAACAGACCCGTCGATCCGTCTCTCACGAGCTCGGGAATGCCGCCGATGCGCGACGCGACGATCGGCTTCCCGTGTGCCATCGCTTCAAGAATTGAGAGAGGGCTGTTCTCGTGCCATCCGGAGGGGACAGCTATCAACGCCGCTCGCTTGATCGTTCGTTCCAGGTCTATGCCCGTGAGGTATCCTTTGAACTCCGCCATCGGATACTTCCGTTGAAGCTCCTCCAGCAGCGGACCGGTGCCGGCGATCACCAACCGCCAGGCTCCTTGATCTGCTGCATGAGCTAGGAGAAGGGTCTCAACGCCCTTTTCAGGCGACAAGCGCCCAGAGTACAACACGTAGCCCTCGTCGTCGGTAGACACCTCGATACGCGACGCGTCTATTCCGTTCGGAATATGAATCACCTTCTCCGCACCAAACCGACGGACGACGGCCTCGTACATAAATTTGCTCGGCGCAATGAATTTGCCGACCCGATGATAGCTTCCCGCCAACGCGTGATAGCGCGCCTCCGCCCAGAGTAAGGCGCTGCGGCCCAATGACCCATTCGCGCAGCGTCGCGCGAGAAGGGCCTCGAAGCCACCGTCTGCGCATCTCGTGCACACCTGTCCGTTGCTGAGCTGCGTGTAGACAGGACAGACCGTCTTGTAGTCATGAAGCGTGAGAACGACAGGAACTCCCAATCTTGCCGCGGCGGAGATGATGGATGGGGTGAGCTGATGGTAAATGTTGTGGCAATGGAGGATATTCGGTCTCTCGTTCCGAATGAGATCAGTAATCTTCGAAACGGCTTCCGGGGAGTGAATAAGGGAAAGTGCAGACTTCAGCTTTTCGCGCCGCGATGGAGCCCGATATGATTTTTGCGATACGAAGTATGGCTGAAAGCGCGATGGGGCATTTCGGTCATCATTCATTGAGAATTCAATGACATCGGCGTTTCGACTCCGCATCAGCTCCATCTCGTCGAACATGACGACCTCGGAGCCGCCGTTGCGGAAGAAGAATTTGTTCGCGAACAGGACTTTTAGGTTGGGCCGATCCGGATCGTCGAGCTGATCCCGTCTGGTGTGTTGAACATCTTGTTCAGGACGCGCTCTCGAACGCTCGATCGGAAACGTCGCTACTGGTTCCTCACCGAACTCGAACGAAGATTCAGTCATTTCGCATTCCTGACCGAGAGGTCGGAACAAGCCGAGATCCGACGCCAACACCAATTCCTGTTGCCTGGCGTTCGGCCAGGCGGTGCGCGGATGTTCTCGTTACAATTCCAACCATCCGAGGGATGATATGCGACCACCTCCCCCCGATATTGACAGCCGTCAACTCGCTTTCGGGGCGGCTCCTAAAATGGGTTGATGGCCTGCTGCCTCGCCGGATTGCTTCCCTAATCGGCCGATATCGGGTTGCGTCCTGAGCCACGCGCAGCGTCGGGCGAATACCATCATGGTCGATATTCACTGCCACAGGCATTACCCGGCCAAACTGTGTGATGCGGCGCGGAGTGCCAATGCACGAGCAACTTGAGCCAACTGGCGCAATCCCTGATCAAGGATTGATCGCGTTGGTCATGATGCTCCGATTTCACGGGGTCGCAGTTGATCCTGAACGGATCCGTCATCAGTTCGGAGGAGTTGTCAGGATCGCCGAGATGCTCCGCTGCGCCAAAGATCTGGGGCTGAGGGCACGCGTCGTCAGAACGAATTGGTCTAGGCTTTCCGGTCTACCCATGCCGGCACTCGCCATCCTGCGCGAGGACAAATTCTTGATCTTCGGAAAGGCCAGTGAGGACAAGGTCATCGCTCTCGAGCCTGGTCGCCCTCAGCCGGTCATAATGTCGCGAATGGAGATCGAGGCCGCCTGGGACGGATCGGTGATCCTGATGACGCGCCGCGCGTCTCTCTCCGATCTCGCCCGCCGTTTCGACATCACCTGGTTTCTCGGCGCGATTCACAAGTACCGGCGGCTGCTGACCGAAGTTCTGGCTGCATCATTCTGCCTGCAGCTTTTTGCGCTTGTATCGCCCCTCATCTTTCAGGTCGTGATCGACAAGGTCCTGGTTCACCAGAGCATGCGCACTCTGGACGTGCTCGCTATTGGCCTTGTCGCAATCGCGTTGTTTGAAACGATACTTGGCATCCTTCGCACCTATCTGTTTTCCCACACCACAAATCGGATCGACGTGGAACTGGGCGCCCGGCTGTTTCGTCACCTATTGGCTCTGCCAATTGGCTATTTTCAGGCACGGCGCGTTGGCGACTCCGTTGCGAGGGTGCGGGAACTGGAGAATATCCGCAATTTCCTGACCAGTTCGGCCTTGACGCTGATCATCGATTTGTTCTTTGCGACCATCTTCATCGCGATGCTGTTCTTCTACTCACCGGCGCTGACATGGATCGTTCTCTTCTCGCTTCCAATCTATGTCGGAATTTCCGCCGCCGCCACGCCGCTGTTTCAGCGACGGCTTGATGAGAAGTTTCAGCGTGGCGCAGAAAATCAGGCCTTCCTTGTGGAGAGTGTGACTGGAATAGAGACACTCAAGGCAATGGCCGTCGAGCCCCAGATGCAGCGCCGTTGGGAGCAGCAACTCGCCGGATATGTCGCCGCTAGTTTTCGAGTCATCAGTCTTGCCAACGTAGCAAGTCAATTGGTTCAATTTGTCAGCAAACTGGTCAGCGCGGCTATCCTCTATTTCGGCGCGAGACTTGTCATAGGTGGCGATCTTACCGTTGGCGAACTTGTAGCTTTCAATTTGCTCGCCGGCCGCGCAAGCGCTCCAGTGCTTCGATTGGCTCAGACTTGGCAAGACTTTCATCAGGCCAGGCTTTCGATCGCACGCCTTGGCGATATTCTGAATACGGAGACCGAGCCGGTCTACAATCCCGGCAAGATGGCACTGGCTGCGATCCGAGGCCATATCACTTTCGAGCACGTGACCTTTCGCTACCGCATTGACGGACCCGAGATCCTGCGGGATATGCACTTCCATGTTCCCGCGAGCCAGGTCATTGGAATAGTAGGCGCCTCGGGGTCGGGAAAGAGCACGTTGGCCAAGCTGGTGCAACGACTCTACATACCTGAGCGCGGTCGAGTCCTGGTCGACGGCATCGACGTTGCGCAGGTGGACCCCGCCTGGTTGCGTCGCCAGATTGGCGTGGTTCTTCAGGACAACATGCTTTTCAACTGCTCGATCAGGGATAATATTGCGTTCGCCGATCCCGCGACATCGACGGAACGCGTGATCGAGGCGGCCACAATGGCTGGTGCACATAACTTTATTCTGAAGCTACCGCAGGGCTATGACACCACCGTAGGGGAACGGGGGAATAGTCTGTCAGGTGGACAGCGTCAGCGCATTGCAATTGCGCGCGCGCTTGTAACCGATCCTCGGATCCTGATTCTTGACGAGGCCACCAGCGCACTCGACTATGAGAGCGAGCACATTGTTCAACAGAATATGGCGAAGATTTCACAGGGCCGGACTGTACTGATCATTGCGCATCGATTGTCGGCCCTGCGAATGGCCGACCGCATCATCACGATTGAAGATGGCCGCCTGATCGAGGACGGCACCCATCAAGAACTGATCAATCGCGGCGGGCGGTATTCCAAGCTCTATCGCCTGCAGACAGGTTTCCATGAGCTTCCATAGCACGTTCCTCTCTCACGACCGCGCAAGGAGACGATGCGGCCCGGCCTATCCGTCTCACACTCCGTATTGGAATCGCTGAGGGCCGATGGAGCGGACTGTGACACAGGCTATCGAAGACCCCGGGCTTTTTGTCCTGGACGTCCTCCTACGCCTGCGCGGTATTGAGAGCAATCTCGATCACATTCGCCGACGGTCAGGCTACGCTCCGATCGGCGTTCCGGAAATGCTCGCTTATGCAAGAGAGGTCAACCTTTCTGCACGTTGTGCACTGACCGATTGGGATGAGCTGTCAAAGCATCCTCTGCCGGGAATTGTTCCGCTTCGCAGCCAAAGCTTCCTATTGCTTGGAAAACTGCACGGCAACGAAGCGGTGATCCTTGCTCCCGGCGCCGAAAGGCCGGCTATCATCTCCAGATCTGAACTCGAAGCTATCTGGGATGGGCGGCTGGTTTTGATTATCCGACGCCGCGCCATCACCGCTTGGCTCCTGCGCCTCTCTCAAAATTGCCTGGGCCTAGTGCAGGATTTGAAGGCGCGTTCACTGGCAATGACGTCTCGACTGACCGACCTGTTTTCCGGCTTTGCCGGCCGAGCGCCTTTAACGGCGGAGCGGCGGCCCGCGGGGCCGGCGCAGAGCGGCTCGGGGAATGCCGTCATTGTCTTCGCAGATCACGCCCGCAAGCTCGGCCGCGCGGTCGCAAGGCTCGGGCCCACCCATGAGGCGCACCCGAGCCACGAGCTCGCCTTTCTGCCCGCAGCACTAGAGATCATCGAGACGCCTCCGTCTCCGGTGGGACGTGCCATCGTCGTCAGCATTATGGCCGGGCTCGCTGTCGCATTGGCCTGGGCCTGCATTGGAACGGTCGACATTGTTGCCATCGCTCCGGGCAAGATCATTCCAAGCGGCCGGACCAAGACCATTCAACCCTTCGAAACCAGCGTTGTCCGCGCGATCTACGTCCGCGACGGGCAAGTTGTCGCAGCCGGCGAACGACTGATCGATCTGGATGCTACTGTTTCCGCGGCCGAACTGAGCCACTTGAAGGGCGATCTGATGAGCGCACAGCTCGACGTCGCGCGTTTGAAGTCCTTGCTCTCAAACAAGACCGATCCCGCCTCAACATTCGAAGCCCCGCCCGGCGCGTCACCTGCGCTGGCCGAGATGCACCGTCGCTTTCTTATCAGCCAGACCACCGAGCAGAATGCGAAGCTCGCCACAATTGATCGTCAAATCGCGCAGAAAGAAGCAGAGCGAGCAACCTCCAAAGCGTCAATTGAGAAGCTGAAGGCAACCATCGGTCCACTTCAGCAGCGTGTTGAAATACGCGAGCAGCTGTATCAGAAAGAACTGGGCTCGAAGCTGTTGTACTTGACTGAGCTCCAGGAACTGGTCGGCCAACGCCAGGAGATACTTGTTCAGCAAAGCCGTTTCGGCGAGGCGGACGGCGCCATTGGCGTTCTCATGGAGACCCGAAACAAGGCAATCGCCGAGTATGAGCGTACCTTGTTCGAGGAACTCGCCAAAGCGGAACAGAAGGCTGCCGGGTTAACCCAGGACGTCATCAAGGCGGAGCGACACGCGGGTTTGCAGAGTCTGACAGCTCCCATCGGCGGTGTCGTGCAGCAGCTCGCTGTCCATACAGTCGGCGGCGTCGTCACGCCGGCGCAACAGCTTATGCTGATTGTTCCGACCGACAGTAATCTCGAGGTCGAAGCCATGATATCGAACCAGGACATCGGCTTCATCGAAGCAGGCCAGGAAGCCGCCATCAAGATCGACACTTTCAATTTCACCCGCTACGGACTGCTGCATGGCACGATTGTCAGCATCTCCCAGGACGCCATTCCCCGCAACAAACCGCCAGAGAGCGGCAACACGAGGTCGTCGGGTGCGGAGACAACCAGCAGCGAACCGAAGGGTCAGGAGCTTGTGTACGCCGCGCGGGTATCGCTCGACCGCAACCACATGGACATTGACAACAGACGTGTCAGCCTTTCTCCAGGCATGGCTGCAACGGTTGAAGTCAAATCCGGCTCACGTAGCATCATCAGCTACGTCCTCTCACCGATCATGAGGTACAAGCAGGAGAGTCTACGCGAGAGATAGTCGGCCCGCCGCGGAACGTTAGGCGTCACGACCGCCGCAACTCCTGTTCGATCTGTGTCGCGAATTGGTTCGTTATGCCGATGTACCGGGTCGTTGGGACTTCAGGGTGTTCTTGATCCGATCGACCCACGCCCACCAGATCTGCGTTCCCACGCGGCCGACGCCGACGCCGCAGACTCCCCCTGCCGCCTTTACGAATGCATCTAGTACTCGACCATGCCGGTCCGGTGTCAGCAATTGCAAACTTTCGAGAGCAACGGCACTGGCGATCATCATGGTAGCGATGAGCAACGTGCGGCGCGGCGCGCCCAAGGCAAAGGCGATCCCCATGACGGCAAAGGCAGCGAAGTGCTCAAGTTGCAGCCCTGCCATCGTCGGGCGGTCCCGGATCGGAGAAAGGGTTGCAAAGGCGATGAAAGCTAGTGCCACCCAGCCAGTCACTAACGACAGCCGTTGGATCATGACGTCGTGCCAACCCACATTCTCTTCAATCTGACGTTCGGCCCACCCGCTTCTCGAGCGGCTTGCCGCGGCTGGCCGCTACCTGGAGATGGCAACCCATCATGCCACAGAGAGTTGCATTCGCGTTCTCTGGCCCGCCGCGGTGCGACGCCGAGCCAGCTCCATCGCGCTACTTCGCCGGATCCGGGACAATCGATTTTATGAGCCCTGCTCCGCTCAGCGCCGCCGCTGCCTGTTTGATCGTTTCCCAAGGCAGTCGAGCCCGTTCGGCGATATCAAGAAGTGAGTTTTCTCCGTCGGACATGTTCAAAATCCATAGCAGACCCATCTGGTAGTCTCCGGCCGCAAGACCGCCCAGCTCGCTGTAGAGGCCGTAATTGCCAAGCTTTGGCTCGCAGAACGGCTTCTCGCTCCGGTAGCAAGCATTGTTCTCGATGATGTCGATGGTCGAAATTGCTTTCGAAAGCGTGTCACGCAGCGCAGCTGGACGAACAAGGTCCAAATTGTCGGCTGAGCTGTGGTACTCCGCGAACTTGCCGTAGGGTGTTCGCATCACGGTTCCAATCGGAAGATTGAAACCAGGCGAACAGTACTGCCGTTCGTCGTAGCCATAGGGAGAAAACTCCTCGATCTCGTACGGATCGCCACTCTGCTCGAGGACGTAGGACCAAGCCCTGTCGATCTCGGCGTTGCCGCGGCGGCTTTTTTTGTAAGTCACTGGTCCCGGATCTCCCGCACAGGTTACGACGAATCCATGCTTAACTCGCCCGACATGTGCCTCGTTCAGCGCCAACCACGTGATCGAGCCGATCGTGCCCGGGGCAAAAACGAAACGATAGGTATATCTATGGTCCATCTTCCGAAGGTACTGGGCAAGTGCCGTAGCAACCCCGATTCCCGACAAATTGTCATTGCACAGTGACGGATGACAAATATGGCAGGAGATCAACACCTCGTCCGAAGTACGGCCAAGCAACCTCAAATCGCCGTATGTCAAATGGCCCGGTTCGAGCCTGGAGTCGACACAGACCTCATAGTCGTCCTCCGGCATTGCCAGCAGTTGATTGTGCGGCAAACAGAAGCCCCAGGTCGTCTGGTAATAGCTCGTGCGATAGGGCGTCCAATCAGGTCTTTCCGGATCCGAGTAAAGATGGGGCTTGAGCTCGTCGAGTGTCATGCGCGCCCGCACCGGCGTGCTGTAGCTGAGGAGATGCAGGTTCGACTTCTTAAAATCGACCACACGTTCGCCGGCGCTGTTCTTTATGTATGCGTCCCGAACGTTCCACTCCGGGGGCACAGTCCAATCGAACACCTGCAGGCCTGAAGGTACCTCACAAGTTGTGAGCGGGATGTAGTTTCGGATCAAGTCAATCGTTCTTCGAACCCCGTCTCCCGTGATGCTACGGCAGATCGGATACATGTCTGCGATAAAGTCGTAAATCGCCTGCCCGCTTTCATCAGCCGACAGATCGACCGCCATCTCGCTTTCCCTGAGGTTCGCAAGATCTACATGCCGCGCAATGTCGTCCATCCCTCGCCTCGCTAACGAACTCAACCCGGATCAATCTACGAGTCTAGGCTCCGGGATCGGCACCACGAATTGCGCTCCCCAGCTGCGGGCAAACGACAGCTGGTTGACGATCTCTCGTTTCAAGTTCCAGGGCAGGATGAGTATGTAATCCGGCTTTGTCACGCTGATCCGCTCAGGCTCGAAGATCGGAATATGGGTGCCCGGCAACAGACAGCCCTGCTTGTGTGGACTTCGATCAACCGTATATTCGATATGATCGGTGGTAATACCGCAATAGTTCAGGAGGGTGTTTCCCTTCGCCGGGGCCCCGTACCCGACCACCCGCTTGCCCTGGCGCTTCGCCTCCTCGAGAAACGCGAGCAGCTTGCGTTTGGTTTGCATAGCGCGTTCTTCAAACGCATCGTAGTGATCAAGATCGGCGTATCCGGCGTTGATCTCGCGCGTCCGGAGATCGTCGACCCGGTGCGAGATTGGATGCCATCCTTTGCTGTGCTGGGCATAGATCCGCAGCGATCCGCCATGCGTAGGCAGTTCCTCCACGTCAAACAACGTCAGCCCATGCGCCGCAAAAATCTTCTCGACGGAGATGAAGGAAAAGTAGGAAAAGTGCTCGTGATAAATCGTGTCGATCTGACATTCATCGAACAACCGCATCAAATGCGGGAATTCCATTGTAATGACGCCTCGATCCTCGAGGAGGATGCTCATGCCTTTGACGAAGTCGTTCAGGTTCGGCACGTGGGCGAGGACGTTGTTTCCAATCAACAGATTGGCGCGCAACCCCTCACGCCTCAGGGTGCGGGCGGTGCGTTCGCCAAAGAACTCCACGCGGGTCGGAATCCCCCTCGCGCGCGCCACAGCGGCGACGTTTTGAGCTGGCTCGATTCCTAGAACCGGAACGTCCTTCTCGACAAAGTATTGCAACAAGTATCCATCGTTGCTTGCAATCTCCACGACCTTGCTCTGAGGACCGATTCCGAACCTTTCCATAGCCCGCGCGACGTAGGACTTGGCGTGTTGCAGCCATGACTCGCTATAGGACGAAAAGTAGGCGTAGTCCCCGAAGATGTTCTCCGGCGCTTCCCATTCCTCCAGTTGAACAAGGAAGCATTCTCCGCAAACGTACGCGCGCAACGGAAAGAAGCGCTCGTCCCGCTTGGCTTTTTCATCTCGCAGATAGGAATTGGCCAGCGGCGACAGTCCGAGATCGATGAACACGCGTTCGAGGGGCGTATTGCAGAAGCGGCAGCAACTCGGCTCCGCTGCCCGTACAGATGGCGCCATGGCGTTGTGGGGGCGAGTGACTTCTTCTTCCAACATTCTGTGGCTCCTGCCGAGCAAGCGACGATAGCTTCCGACACGCTAGCTCTCGTCGGCGTGGAGCTATTGACGGTCGTCAAGTCACGCGTGGGTTTCTGGAGCCGTTCTCGGGATGCATATGGCGAGACTACGTGTTGACGAGGTCGCGCCGCCGCTTGATCTAAGTGCCTGCCCGCGCAGCGGACCTCATCCGCGCCTTCAATTCGGCACCGATCTCGCTGTAGGGCTTCCATGCCCTGTCGCGTTCCGAGATCACGCGTACGTCTGTCGGCCAGGCGACTGCAAGCGCCGGATCATCATGCGACAGCCCGCCTTCGGCGCCCGGTACGTGGTAGTTGCTGATGAGGTAGATCAGCTCGGCGTCGTCGGTGAGCGTGATGAAGCCGTGTGCGAAGCGCTCGGGTATGTAGAGGCCGCGGCCGTTGTCCGCAGACAGGTTGACCGTGACAGAGCGCAAATAGGTCGGCGATTCCGGCCTTAAGTCGACGATCACGTCGGCCACCGCACCCTTGGAGCATCGCACATACTTGGCCTCCGCTGCCGGCGGATATTGAAAATGCATCCCGCGCAACGTGCCGCGTTTCGCGTTGTAGCTGATACTCCCCTGCGCGACGACGGGTTTGAGACCGTGCGCCAGAAACGTATCGGCGCAGAATATCCGGGCAAAGTACCCGCGGTTATCCTGGTGCCTGTCGACGTCCACCGTGTAGGCTCCGGTGAGGATCGTTTCTGAGAATATCATGCTGCAGGAGAGACCGTTAGGTTACTGATTTCTAAAGGAACACAATTCGGCAAAGTTGAAAGGCAAGCCACAGCAGAGCGAGGTCCCATGCGACGACGCAAACCAGCGCCAAAGCGACACCGAGAACAGGCCAGTCGATGCCTCGCCTCGCCGTTTTCGCGACGCTGATTTCGGATACGTATCTTGCAGTTCTGAGTTGCTCAGCTTCAGACATGCTTGGCACCCAACCCTGAAACACAACGGCCTTCAGCCTAGCTGACGCCGCATTCATCAATCTGACGAAGCTCAATAACGATGGGATGGGAGGCGATGTCTTCAGTTGAGGAACGGCGCAGGGGCAGGGCCTGCGGTCTGGGAGCTCTCTGCTTCCATCTCGTTGCAGAGAGCGACCAACTCGAAATGACTGCTGAAAATTTTGCCACGAACGGTGCCGAATTGAGAACTCTCAAGTATGCGGCATTTTGGCCATATCGAATGGGTCGACAGGCAAGGGGGATTGGCGAGAGAAAGTTGGTCCTTCGAAAATTACGCGCGGCAGCGGGGTCGGTAATGAAGATGAATTCTTCCTGCTGGTCAGGAACGGCGACGAGGGAAAATCTCGGCAGGTTCACGGCGTCTGGCGAACTACGACTTCGAGCCCGCGCAGCGATCCCTGGTGGAGCACACACCTACGCGAAAGGCGATGATCAATATCCGCTGCTGGCGCCGGGCTTCATCTTGAAGGGCTTCGGCTGCCACGTCTGGGACGCTGACGGCAACGAGTTCATCGAATACGGAATGGGGCTGCGCGCCGTGTCACTCGGCCATGGCTTTGCCGCTGTAGTCAGGGCCGCCACAGAGCAGCTGTCGCAAGGAACAAATTTTACGCGGCCATCGACGCTGGAGGTCGAGTGCGCGGAGCGTCTGATCGAGCTGGTCCCCGGCGCCGAAATGGCAAAGTTCACGAAAGACGGGTCGACGGCCACGACTGCCGCGATCCGACTTGCCCGAGCCTACACCGGCCGGGATATGGTCGCCATGTGCTCCGACCACCCCTTCTTCTCCTACGACGATTGGGCGATCTGCACGACGGCGATGGACGCCGGCATCCCCCTCGATGTGACACGGCTGACGCTCGGATTCCGGTACAATGACCTGTCCTCGGCGGAAGCGCTTTTTGCTCAGTACCCGGGCCAGATCGCAGCGCTGATCCTCGAAGCCGAAAAGGAGGTGCCGCCTGCCGCCGGATATCTGACCGGGTTGCGCGAACTCTGTGATCGGAACGGCGCCCTCTTGATTTTCGACGAGATGATCACGGGCTTTCGGTGGCCGAAATGCTCCGCTCAGAGGTATCACGAGGTCGAGGCCGATCTATCGACGTTCGGCAAGGCGCTGGGCAACGGCATTGCGATCTCCGCGCTGGTTGGCAAGAGCGACATCATGAAACTCGGCGGCCCCGATCATGATCGAGACCGTGTCTTCTTGCTGTCAACCACGCACGGTGCCGAAACCCACGCGTTGGCCGCGGCATTGGCCGTCATGGACACCTATCGCGACCGGCCAGTCATCGAGACGCTCCACCGCCAGGGAGACCGCCTGAAAGCCGGGGTCGAAGCTTCTGCGCGCCGTCGCGGACTAGCCAACCATTTCAAGCTCGCCGGCCGGACGTCCAACTTGATCTATACCTGCCTCGATGGCGACGGAGCGCCATCACAGATCTTTCGCGCGCTGTTTTTGCAGGAGACAATCCGCCGCGGCTTGCTAGCCCCGTCACTGGTCGTGAGCTATTCGCACTCTGATGATGATATCGACCAGACCATCGAGGCCATCGATGGAGCACTCGACGTGTACCGGAAGGCGCTGGAAGACGGACCGGAAGCCCATCTGATCGGTCGACCGGTTCAACCCGTATTCCGTCGGCGAGCCAATCCAGTTCTGCAGCCGACATGCCAAATGTTGAGCGACGCAAAAGCAAATGAATCGCTCAAGGCCTGACGCTCCGTAGGTCGGCAACATACTTCAGCAGACGGCGGGCCATTCCAACCGGTGGCCCGCCGTAAACAAGGGAAACAGTCACGGCCAAAGTGCGAACGCTCAGCCCAGTCCGAACCTGCCGCCGCCGCGTGGAAGGAATCAAATGAACTTTCTCATTCGCAAATCGAAATCAAATCAAATCAAATCAAATCAATCGAAGGCCGGCCCGTTGGAGATCCTCGCCAAACCTTCCAGATTGATGAACCTGATGGTCTTACGGTTGGGCAGGTCAATTAGTTTTTTCGCTTTGAACTCTGCGAGCGTGCGGCAAACCGTTTCAAGCGATGTTCCGACGTGGTCGGCAAGATCGGCCCGGGGCAACTGAAGCCGGAGTGCTTCCGGGCGTTTGAGATCGGCAGGCAAGTGCGGCCGAATGCGCAACAACAGCCACGCGATGCGCGCCACGCAATTTTTTTGGCTCATGGTCAGCACCAACGAGAGCGTATCCGCCAAGACCTGGTGTGCACCACAGGGCTCATCGCTCCGACACACTCCAGAGACTTTCGATCGAACTACGCGACAATCTGTCACGGCCTCTGCGGTATACTGCTGGTTGGTTGAATGAGTTGGCATGACCACATCGCCGGGCCAATAGAAGGCGAGGATTTGGCGGTTTCCGTTCTCAAGTAGCCGGACCGCCCGGACGACGCCCTCAACAATTTCGATCTTGTGAGCCTCTTCTTCTCCCTCCCAGAATAGTGCCCGGCCACGGGGTATGAAGGATGTGGAGGGCCGTCGGAACTCAGGAGCGTCGTTACGGGTCGATCTGAAGATTGGCGTAGATAGTTTTCCGTCGTCGAGCGAAGCCGATTCCGTAAGCATGTCTATCACCTCAGCACCCAATCCGGCGCATTGAAGTGTAGGCCCTCTTGATCCGAAGGATACTCAGGCTAATGCGTTAGCTTTTTGCCGGTTCCGAATAAGCCGGTCGATCTAGTCCGTCAGGGCGAGAAAACTATTCGCTGCTCGCGCAGGACCCAACCAAGCGAAAAATTCGTGCAAACGATTGGCAAGATGCGCGTCGCTGCGGCAGTCGTGCCGATTTCCGCGCCTACCTTCGTTCGCACCGATTTGCGACAGCGGAGCAACAGACGCGAAGCATGCACAAGGCACGCTCCCAGTAACTCTTAACGGTCTGAGTTTCCAGAGGCGTCCCGGGATTATTCACTTTGGTGGAACTCCGAGTGCGATGCCGGCATATTGAAAATGCCCCAGAGGAAGACGGAGAAGACACAACCTGAAGACCGGGGCAGCGCAATTCAGCGGCGACGATACACTTGCCTTCCTGGAGGCTCTGGCGCTTGCCGAGAGGTGCGGCGAACCAAGGCTCGTCGGCGCGCCGCGTCGACCGCTTCGTTCGCTAACTCCTGGATGCGGTCAGCGCGCCGGATCCCGCCCGGACACGTGACAAGATGATGACGCCGCTCATTTGAAAAGGCGACGATCGCTCCGCCGGTCTTCGAAAGAACGGCCAATCCACCGGGGGCCGGAGATCTGATCGGAACCTGAGCCATCGCTCCTGTTGATCACGAACCTCTTGCTCTTCATTTTCGTGGTTAACCGGTCTCTGGGCCCGACCAGCTTCGCGGCCATAAACGCGGCCTCCGTGCGATTGCGAGCGCCAAGCGCGCGCAGCAGAGCCGCTGTATGAATCTTGCTGGTCCCTTCCGCAATACTCAGTTCGCGCGCAATCTCCTTGTTCGACATTCCCTGAGCCAGGAGCGGAAGAATTTCGTTCTGCCGGCGGGTCAATCGCAGGGCCTCTAGATCGAAGTTGACCGTCTGAGCAGTTTCTGGCCGGCGAACGTCATCATCAGCCAGCCACCGGGGTACATAGATGCGCCCCGACAACAAATCATCGATCGCGGACAGCAATTCCTCATCCGACTGCAGCTTGGGCACGAAACCGTGGAAGCCGGCCGAAAGACACCTCAACACATCCTCACGCGTGGTCGACGTCGACATCACGGCAATACGCGTCGCGGGCCTTATGTCGAATACTTCAGCAAGAACACCGAGCGAACGCGGGGTGAGGCAGCCGAGGTCGATCAAAATCAGATCGAAACTGGTCTCCAGATCGAAGCCTTCGAGCCCCGAGGTATCAACAACGCGAGATTTCTTGAACCGGGTCCCAATCACGTCCCGGAGGCCGCTACGATAAACACTGTGCGCATCGACTACTAATATAACAGACACTGCTCAATCCTCGAGCAATCCCGTACTCTTACCCGGAATGCTTACATCGTTGGCAGCTCGACTGACAAAAGCGCGAGCAAAAATCGCCCCGTCTAAATATCGACTTGCATCCTAGCCGCTCTTGGCAACCGGACCGTGACCAAAATGCGGCACTGCAAAAACAATATAATAGCTTAAGTGAAAGTCAACAGATTGTAAGGCTCCGCTTTTTGCCGCGACACGTGCGTCGACGGCCGAGAGCGATCGCACCTGCGGCCCCTCCACCGGCGCTCAGCCGCCGACCAATGATAACGCGTTCGCCCCTGGAACGAATTCGGGAATCGGCGTCCACCGCAAATGGGAATCCAACTGCTCCGTGTGTTGCAAGTGGCGAAGCTCGGAAAGGCGAGTAAAGGGCGACGCGTTGAACATGGCTTCGTCCAACTGAATATGTTCGAACACGCTTCTCAATTGCCGCGCACCGCGCTGCGCATTCCATCCGCAGCGGAAGCTTGGCATGTGAGCCTTAATCTTTGCAAAAGATACACGATAGCTGCGGTTGTCTGGGCCGCTCGGACCGAATGATAGCTCGCAACCGAGAAAAGTCTCGTTCACGATCTCTGCAATCTCGCGCACCGTATAGTTCTGGGTTTCGTCGCCAACATTGAATGCCTCGGCGCAGACTGCCCCGCGTGGCGCTTCGAGGGCACACAGGATTGCCTGGCAGATGTCCTCGATATGGACCAGAGGACGGCAAGGCGTGCCGTCGCTCATGACGCGTATCTTTCCTGCCGTGAACGCCCAACCGGAAAGATTGTTCAAGACCAGGTCGAAGCGCTGTCGGGGGGATGCTCCAAACGCTGTCGCGTTGCGCAGAAACACCGGCGTAAAGCGGGAATCTGTCAACGCGACGAGATCACGTTCAACCAGTACCTTGCATCGCGCGTAGGCCGTTTGAGGATCGCAGGTTGACGTCTCGGATTTCAGGTCGCCGCCTGCCGCACCATAGATACTGCAAGACGACGCATAGACGAATCGTTCGATGCCCGCTTCCTTGCATTTGAGTGCAAACTCCACCGATCCACGGTGGTTGATCTCCATCGTTATAGCGGGATTGTTCTCCCCGAGCGGATCATTGGACAGTTCCGCCAAGTGAACCACAGCGTCGAAGTTTACCAAATCGGACCGCGACAATTGCCGCGTATCACGTGACATCACCATCGGCCGTGTCCTGCCGTCATCGAATAGCCAACCACGACGGTACAGACCCGTGTCAATACCGGTCGCGTGGTGACCGCGTTCAAGAAGTTTTGGACCGAGCACCGCACCGATATATCCGTCGGCTCCCGTGAAGAGAATGCGCATGTGATCATCTCCTCAGAGCGTGGCTTGATGGGCAATGGCCGGCTTCGGCGTCGGCGTCGTCGCGTTCGCACTCGCCGCGACGCCACCCTTGCCCCACACGCACCAAGGCGGATTGCCTGCATCCCATAACTCTTGCAGCACAGTCTTGTCGCGCAGGGTGTCCATGTTCTGCCAGTAACCACGGTGGCTATAGACCGCGAGTTGGTCCTGTTCGATCAACCGCGTCAGCGGTTCACTCTCCCAGCTAGTGCTATCACCGTCGACAAGATCGAGAGCCTGCGGCTCCACGACGAAGAAGCCTCCGTTGATGACCTGGCCGTCGCCCGCGTCCTTTTCGCGGAACTGCGCCGCGCGCGGGCGGTCCGAGGAGAGATTGATCGCGCCGAAGCGACCAGGCAACTGTACCGCAGTGACCGTCGCCAGCGCGCCTTGCTGATGATGAAACTTAATCAATTCGCGTATGTTGACGTCGCAGACACCATCGCCATACGTCATGCAAAACGTCGAATCCCCGACATGATCGCGCACCCGCTTAAGCCGGCCACCGGTCATCGTCTTCTCGCCGGTATCGACCAGCGTCACCTTCCAGGGTTCGCAGCCATTTCGATGCATTTCAATGCGATTGGACTGGAGGTCGAGCGTGAAATCTCCCTGATGAGACAGGTAGCTCATGAAATAGTCTTTGATCACCGTGCCCTTGTAACCACAGCAGATGACGAATTCATTCAGGCCGTGATGAGAATAGAGCTTCATGATGTGCCACAGGATCGGACGACCACCGATCTCAACCAATGGCTTTGGAACCACCGAGGTATGCTCGCTCAATCTCGTACCATAGCCGCCGGCGAGAATGACAACCTTCATCGGGATCTCCTGTCTCAGGGACACCGCCCGACTCATCCGGACGAACAATCGCGGATGGGGCGACGAGATCGGACCCTAGGTCGCAGTCGCAAGACCAAGTTGATAACCGTCAACTCGACTAAGTCGCATTGAACTGAGTGGCAGAGCGCAGCCCTTGGTCGTCTGCACGATGAGGGACCAACTTCCATTTCGTTGCCGGTCGCGCACCAACGCTTGAGAAGTTTGCCCGCAGCACGCGCTGCGAATAAGCCTACCGCGACGTCACAACGCTCACGTCGACGATTTGACGCTTGTCAACTTCCCGATCCCAACCGCTCATAATCAAGGATCAGAGCGACCTCGCATTACACTCGGCAGGACCGAGCGATGGCATCGATTGAAGACAAATGGGAAGCGACGAAGGGGAGGCCCGCGGGCTTCGACGTCCTACGCATCACATTGGCGATCGCAGTAATCCTCTGGCATACCGTCGCAGTTTGCTACGGTCTGGCCGCCGAGCAGTGGTTCTATGGCGGTCCCCTCAAACCACTTGTCTGGCTTGTCATTCCGGCCTTCTTTGCGCTGAGCGGCTTCCTCGTCGCAGGAAGCCTCGAGCGCAACAATCTTCCGTCATTCGTCGTATTGCGGATTATCCGAATATTTCCCGCTCTGACCGCGGAAGTCATGATCTCGGCGATATTGATCGGTTCAATCTTTACGACTCTCCCACTGTCGCAGTATTTCACCGATCCGGACTTCTTCCGCTACTTCCTTAATACGATCGGCGATATTCACTTCTACCTGCCGGGCGTTTTTTCTGACTTGCCCGTACCGAACATGGTGAACAGCCAGCTCTGGACCATCCCACACGAGCTCGAATGCTATCTGGCGATCAGCGCGGCGGCATTGATCGGCCTAACCAAGCGCCACCGGCTGTTCCTCTTCGCCGTGCTGTTCATCATTATCGCATTGGCGCTGCGCGACGTGCTTGGCGGCAAGCCGGGTTCGCCGGCCGCGCCCCCAGGCCGAATGCTGGTCCTCGCTTTTCTGTGCGGGGTCGCGCTATTCCTGAACCGAAGCAGGATCGCGTATTCCCCCTGGCTCTTTCTGGCCAGCGCCGCCGGTTTCGTTGTTTCCGTGCTCGCCTCGACCCGAGCCGGCGAGGATCTCGCCGCCATCTTCATTGCCTACCTCACGATCTATCTTGGACTGCTCAATTTCAGCACCGGACCGATTGTCAAGGTCGCCGATTATTCGTACGGCGTGTATCTCTATGGATTTCCGGTGCAGCAGACAGTGGCTCAGCTGTGGCCCGATCACCGCGTGTGGTACGTCAATTTCGGGCTCAGCCTCGCCGCGACGCTCCTCTTTGCGATAGCATCGTGGCATCTGCTTGAATCCAAGGTGATGGCGAGGAAGAAGATCATTCTCGCGTTCGTCTCGACTCTCGTAGACCGTGCACGAAATCGCCTTGTATTCGGTTGGGGCTTTCTGGTTCGTCGCTCCGCGGAACCCGCACACGTGACGTCTCCCAGGCAAACGGTCCACACGAGCTGGGATGATGATCTGAGCCGGTAGAGTGGACGTTTGTTCAGCGTTCATCAGCTGCGCAAGACCGACTTCGCATCCACCGCCGCGGAAGCGCGCCAATCAGGTCGTCAAGAAGCGTCGGGTCAGCCGGCGCAGGATGCGCATTTGGCCATAGGCTGCTGGATCGGGGCCGATCCGTCCATCGGGCCGGTCCAGCCCCGCAATTACCGCATGGTCGTTGCTGGTCAGCTCAAAGCCGAATAGATCGATGTTTTCAGCCATGCGGGCCGCGTTTGCCGATTTCGGAATCGCGATAGAGCCGGTCTCGAGGTGCCAGCGAAGAATGACCTGCGCGACGGTACGGCTGCTGCGCTCGGCGATGGCCCGGATCCTCGGATCGTCAAGAGCCCTGCCCTGGCCGAGCGGGCTCCAGGCCTGGGTCACGATGCCGTAGCGTTCATGGATATTCCGCAGCATTTGCTGCTGAAACGCGGGATGCAATTCGATCTGATTCACCGCCGGTGTGACGCCGGTCTCATGGATGATGCGCTCCAAATGATCGGCCGTGAAGTTGGACACCCCGATCGACCGAACACGTCCCTGCTTCTGGAGTTCAATGAGCGCACGCCAGGTTTCGACGTAGGCCGCGCGTTGAGGACATGGCCAATGAATCAAGTACAGATCGATCACGTCGAGTTGCAACCTCGCAGCGCTGGCGTCGAAGCCGCGCATTGTCCGATCGTATCCCTGATCTTCGTTACGGAGCTTCGTCGTGACATACAACTGGCTTCTCGGCAGATTCATCCGCCTCAAGGCCACGCCGACACTGGCTTCGTTTCCGTAGTTCGCCGCAGTGTCGATCAAGCGATAGCCGGCATTCATCGCGGTGGCGATGACCTCAGGTGCGCGCGCATTGTCGATCTGCCAGACACCGAAGCCGAGTTGAGGCAGTGCATGGCCGTCATTCAGCAGCACCATCGGAACGTTCGCCGCGGGCGCCCCATATCGCGATTGCGGGGAGGCGATCTGCTCCAGCGAAGCGTCTGTGCCGAATGATTGCAGGGGCGGCTTTGCCACCGCACTAGGTATCATCATCGCACGATCTGCTGCGAGCGCGCTCGGCGAACTAACGGTGTCAGCGATCGCTGTCGGACGGAATATACGACCACGGCCCGCTACGCCGTGAAGCATAATGCCCTTTAACCAGTCTCGGATCGCAGGCGTGCGACTTTCGAACATGAAATAGACGATGCCTGCGGCAAGCAGGCAAGTCAGGATGAAGCTCGCGTCAAGCCCGACTGATGCGAGAGTGAAATCCTGACGACTATTTGCAACCGTGACGTTCAGCAGCAAGAGGATCGGGTAGTGAATCGCGTACAATGAAAAGCTGAATTTTGCGAGTTCTCTGCCGCGTCGCAGCAATGAGGGTAGTGGTATCTTTAGATAGCCGAGGCCGATAATGAATGCGGCTGCGCCCAACCCCACGGCTAGGCTGAATGCGGCCCATTGCGGGAAAAGGCCTTTGGATGTGAGAAGGTACAAGCCACCCATACTCACGAGGAAGCCGCAACACCACGCCCAGATCGGTGCTGTCACGGCATAGGCAATCACACCGAGGCACCAAATGGAGAAGAAGAAGATGAGTTTAAGGCCAATATGCGTGCCATGGCTGTCGACGCGCTCCGCCACCACGAACAATCCGAAAACCGCGATGATGAGTAGACCGTAGGCCGGTGTCCTGCGGACCGAAATCAGCGCAAAAAACAGCACGTAATACCAAAACTCGTTCGACAAGCTCCACAGGGCCGCGTTTCCGGCGAATTCCGAACAAGCTATCGTCTGGAGAAACAAGCCATTGCAGATTGCGGTCGCGACACCGACAGGCGCGTGGAAGATTGCCGCACTGTTGTAGACGTCTTGATGAGAGGAAACATAGGTCTGCCAGCCCGCGTATTGCTGCGCTGAAAGATAGACGCAGAAGGAGATGGTCAGCGCAGGCAGAAGTACGACATAGAGCCGTGCCAAGCGCGCGGAGAAATAGTCGACTACATGCAATCGTCCGCGCAGACTTCTGACCAGCGCAGGCCCACCCACCAGGTAGCCGCTTAAGACAAAGAACACCAGAACGGCAGCAGGGCCATGTGCGCTCAGGGTCCAGAGAACGGAATAGACCAATCTGATCGCCGGGTCATGGCTCTCACTCGGCAGCTTCTCCATGAACATCAACTGATAGGAATGGAATGCCACGACCTCGACGGCAGCAAGTCCGCGGGCGAGGTCGAGCCAGTCCGACAGAACAGGAGACACTCCGGTCTCCGCGCGAAAACCGATCACGTCATGCCTTCCGTCTCGAGCAACCCGGAAATCAGGGAAGCGATGCAAGCTTTCCGAGTGCTTAGCCGCGATTTTCCGGGGTCGAATTGACGCTTCTCAATAATGCGCGGCGCGGAACGATCAGCGACTGGCCTCTGCCTAGTTGCCGAACAATGCGCGAATCGAGTCAACGCGATGCCCAGGACGCCCGAGTTCGAGAAGCCGTGCACGCGCCCAACTGACGCGAGACAATTCGACGCAAGTCCGCTGAAGGCGCGTTTACTGCACAACGGGTGAAGGCGAAAGACAGCTTATAACTCTTTACTGTAGCACGATGAGCGCTCACGCGTCTTGCGCTCCTCGAAGAGACAAACACCACCCTCATCGTCTCTCTTTGATCGAAGAACGCCGCACTAACACCCCATTCGGAAACAGCTCAATCACATTGGCGACAAATTCTGTTGCGAGCGTCAAAATTGAAAATGGAGTCGGTTTTGCATTGCGTCGACCGCCCAATTTGGCGGCCGATGCATAAAATCCGTGCAAGTCTCAGGCGGGCTGCAACGAGTTCGATATGCGCGTCGATTGAACTTTGCTGTGGCTTGGTTCATCTTTTGGGGAAGGACTCAATGTGATTCGGCAAGGCCGATTTCAGTGACGCTTGAAAGTTGGGCCGTGCGGCCGTTCCTTGTGACTATCGCGTCTTAGCAGAAATTGCGTTCGGATAGCGTGAGCGGCGCGAGGCGAATATGCTTTAGGGCCGCAGGCGGTGCTCGCCCGGTCAACGCTGATTGCTGCTCTCATAATACCGACACCTCCAAACGACCGGGACATTGAAATGGCGATTTCGTTATCGGAGCTGATCGAACAGAACACGCTTGGTCGGAGCGAGGGGTTTCCTAGCGGCGTGCCGCACAGCTACAGCTGGTACAAGGGCTGGAACCCTGGTGGTCAGCTGACCCCGCCTCCAGGCTTTTCCGCCGTCGAGGGTTGGGGGCAAGTTTATACCGAGGAAGGAGCCGCCGCCTCCGCGAACGCAGATGTCGAAGTCGCGAACGCGAAAACCTATGTGCATATCAAGGAAACCGGCCAATGGGTGCTGGTGCAGGACCAGTCAAAGCTTGGTCTGGGAGGGGGGCATTTCGTCGCCGATTTCGCCGGCAACTCAGCCTATCCGATGCAGGTGACTCGCCTGCCAAATGGCGCCGCGAGCTTTGATGCCCCTGTGGCCGGCTACAATGATCATTTCTGGTATGGATCGCGAGGGACATACGCGGCTGGAACGGTCGACGGCGTCTATGTCCAAATGGATATGAGGACGACCGATGCGAACGCGAAACTGGTGGCCATGGTAGGCGTCGATTGGTGGCGCAACGCGACGGCTCCGTTTCTTTCCGACCACAGCAACAATCCGGGCGTTGGTGGCAGCAACTGGGTTGAGCTGTCGACCCAATGGAGGACGGTTGGCTACTATTCCATGAGCACTGCGGCATTCCAGGCAGACCTGCCTCCGCCGCTGCTCGGATCTTCACAAACGCCTCCGGTGGTGCCGCCGGACACGCTGGCACCGGCAGCACCCAAGATCGCGGCGTTTACGCCCGATACGGGTACAGTCGGAGACAAGACCACGGACGCCAAGCAATTGACGCTGAGTGGTACGGCGGAAGCCGGCAGCACTGTAAAGGTGTTTGAAGGGACGACCGTCATTGGCACGACGAAAGCCAATGCGAGCGGCGCCTGGAGTCTCACCACGGCGCAATTGCCAGACGGGACCCACACGTTCATCGCGAACGCCACGGACGCTGCGGGCAATATCAGTTCGAAATCCGCGGCCCTGAATGTGATAGTGAGTGCGACTCCTCCCGTCACCTCGCCGCCGGCAGCTGGCCAGAACCTGCTGGTCAATGGATCGTTCGAGGCAACGACCTTGGCACCCTTCGCCGGCGGCCGTTGGGGAGCCTACCAGTCCGTTTCCGGCTGGACCGCGATCGCCGGTGGCACGATCGAGCTCTGGAACAATCTCGACAGGGTCAAGGCCAGCGACGGAGGCAATTTCGGCGAACTCGACTATGCCGGCGCTCGAGATGGCTTCTACCAGGACGTCAAGACCGTTGCCGGGCAGGCCTACAACTTGTCCTTCGACGCGCGCTCACGACTTGGCTTCACCGGTTCGACCTGCTCGATCGAGGTGCTGTGGAATGGCTCACTCATTGCCACTGTCCCTCCCGGCACCGACTGGCAAACCTACGACTTCAAGGTGGTAGGGACCGGTGTCAAGGATCGCCTCACTTTCCGCGAAGTGGCGGGCCAAGGCAGTGACGGACTCGGTGCGCTCTATGACAATATTGAACTAACCGTTGCCACGTCCCAGCCAGTCACGTCATCGCCGGCAGCGGGTACGAATCTCCTTGTGAACGGATCCTTCGAGTCGTCATCGCTGGCGCCCTTGCAGGACGGTCGGTGGGGAGCCTTCGATTCCGTTCAGGGCTGGCACGCCACCAGTGGCGGCACCATCGAGCTCTGGAACAATCTCAACGGCGTGAAGGCCAGCAACGGAGGCAATTACGGCGAGTTGGACTTTGCCGGAGCTCTTGATGGCTTGTACCAGGATGTAAAGACCGTCGCCGGACAAGAGTACGCTCTTTCCTTCGACGCGCGCTCTCGGCCGGGGTTCACAAGCTCTACCTGCTCAATTGCGGTGTTGTGGAACGGCTCAGTCATTGACGTGGTTCCGCCCGGTAGCACCTGGCAAAGCTATGATTTCACGGTGACCGGCACCGGCGGACAGGACCGCCTGACATTCCGCGAGCTGGCAGGCCAGTCTGGTGACGGATTAGGTGCGCTCTATGACAATGTTTCGTTGGTTGCCAAGCCGCCGAGCGCCGCTTCGTCGTCCCTGCTGAGTGATGCAAATCATGCAATAGCGCTGATGAATCAATATGCGGCGACCGCCGTCACCAGCTCCGGCGCCGAGACCAGCAGGGTCTTAACCAGTGAAGCCAACGCCTCTCCCACGCAGACACTTTCCCTTCCCTGGCAGCACTAGTTCGCTGGCGATTGAGCGAAGGCAGCCCAAAGGGTGTCGCGCAACGGCACCTTTTGGGACGTCGCCCACGTGGACTTGTAGCCCACGCGAGGCAAATCCCGATCGAGTACGCAACGCAGGCCGGGGCAACGCGGAATGAGCACGCCTGAGGTACGCCGCCGCAGTTCGAGAGCAACGAGGCGGAATTGATAGTCGTCAACTCGGGGCAGCCCACTCTGCACTAGTTGACACTGGGCGTGCCCTGAATGATGCCGTTCGCCGTCCATGCGCACTTTGTATGATCGAGGATGGGAGACGGTCGTGCACGCCACCAGGTTCACTTCTGACCAGAAACCGACGCAGATTTTGTCGGACACATGGCACCCGCGAGCATTGCTGATGCGCTACGTTCGGCAATCCTGATCCATGGTACCTTCTGTAAACATCACGAAGGGCGCATCCTTAGATTCCGTGCAAACGGTCGCGAACCACAACTTTCGGGCCGGCCGGGACTACCCGTTCGTGACGATCGCGATTCCTACATATAATCGGGCCGCGCTCCTAAAGGGATGCATTGCGTCAGCGCTGTCACAGACCTACCCCCATTTCGAGGTCCTCGTCTCGAATAACGCCTCGCCGGACGATACCGTCCGCGTTCTGGGAAGCTTTAGCGACACAAGATTGCGAGTCATCAGCCAGGAAACGAATATCGGCCTGCTCCCAAACTGGAATGCGTGTCTCGAGAATGCCAAGGGCGATTACATAGTCTTCGTTTCCGATGATGATAGGGTCATGCCGTGGCTGCTCGAGCGGTCAGCGGCCCTCATCAAGCAACAGCCGCAGCTTTCGAGCGTGATTACGCTAAGCAACCTTCATGCTGCATCGCTCGGACGGACGAGGCCCCCGCGTACCAGTCGTCTCTGCGATACGGGCATTCGGGACGGCGCCGCGATTCTGGGGGCCTTCTTGACCGATCAGATCACCGTAAATATGTGCGGCGTGGTGATGCGGACCGAACTCCTGCGCGAACAAGGAGGCATCCCGCTTGATCTGCCGCACACCGCCGACGTCGCTGCTTGGGCGCCACTCCTGCTGCTGGGCAAAGCTGGGTTGATCAACGAGGCCTGCGCGACCTACACCTATCACGACGACTCCGAGACGGCTCGATTGGGCGTCGAGAAGCTTCTGCAGGACGGGCGCAAGGTAGCCGATCTGATCGCACAGACCGCGGAGGTTCATGTCCAGGACCCGCAGATGCGCAAGACCATCCAAATCCAGGCCAGGCGCTGCTTCGCGCGCCGCGGGCTGATCACGCTATCCGATTACCGCAAGAGCGGCGGCAGCATTCAGGAGACCTTAAACGTCGCCTGGCAATTTCGCCACGACCTTTACGGTATCAGCCTGAAGGCCGTCCTTCGCTTCGTTGCTGTGACCTTTTGTCCACAACGGCTTGCCGCCCGGCTGCGTCGGCTGAGGCACAGCACACCGGAGCAACTAGCCTGACGGCGCCCACCACGGCGTCGTCGCGCTACTCAACATGCGCCGCCTCGCTCGGCAATCGCGCAGTCACGCACATCTTCTCGGCCATGCGGTTATTGATGCCCCTCAAATCCGGACGGACTCGACATATGTAGGATTCCTTGCGGAAGCGAGTTCATGGTCATCAGTTCACATAGCGAGCCACTATCCATTCGATCCAACGGGCGGCGTCCGGAGACGTCGCGGCAGGTCGGGTACAGAACATACTGGCGGTTCGCTGTGCCTTATTCACCGTCTACACTATGAGCGCCGCAGCCGTGCCCGCTTCACTCAACCGGCTCCTCGTCGATCTTGGAGTCATGGCCATGCGGGCCAGCGTCATGGGCTGCAAATTCGGCCTCGCCCTGTTTATTGCCCGTTATCTCGATCTGTCGTCACTGGGTTTGTATGGACTTGCCGCCGGCGCCATTGCCGCCGTTCCGATCGTCGTCAATCTTGGAATGAACCATCTGCTGATGCGCGACGCGGTCACCGCTCCCGCAGGCGAAATGATCGACAGCATGCGCCATTACTGGTCTTTCGTGATCTCGGCCTACATGGTTCTTTTGACGATCGCCATTCTGGTTACCATCGTCCTTGGAGCTTCCGCTTTATGGGTCCTGATCGCTGCCGTGATCCTGTTCGAACACGTCGGTAACGACATCTTCTATCTTCTTTCAAGCCTACAGCACCACCTCTCGGCAAACGCCATCGGCTTCATTCGCGGCGCGGCCTGGATTCTCGTCTATGTTCCGCTCGCTATTTGGGATCCGGGCTTTAGGGCACTTCCGTGCCTGTTCGGTTTTTGGCTGGCGGGAAGCGTCGTCTCGATAGGGCTTTTCGTTTTCCTGAGCTGGTCCTGGCCATGGCGAGCATCCTTTTCCCGTCCGTTTAGACCTTCGGTGATTACCGGAGCGATCCGAAAGTCCTTCCTCATGCTGGTAAGCGATCTCGGCTTTGTTGCGAGCCAGTACATCGACCGCTATCTCATCACATTATTCCTGGGCTTGAAGGTTGCCGGCATCTACTTCCTCTTCTGGACCGTCGGGAGTTCCGCAACCACCTTTCTCGCATTGGTCCTCCAGCAAAAGCAGCGCCCTCTGCTGATCAGCGCATATCGGACCGGAGGCTCGTCCGCGCACAGCCAGCTGGCCTGGCGCTTCATGCAGACGACAGCGCTCGCCACCGCGGCGCTTAGCACTGCGGTCGGGCTTGCTTTCCAGATCCTTTTGCCGTGGCTGGATCAGCCCGCTCTTGCTGCCCAGTGGTCGGCCTTCTGGCTGATCGTTGCGGGGCTCGCCGTACGCTACATGGCGGATTTCGGAGCCCTCAGCCTGTTTACGGCACATCGCGATCGGATGACGACGGTCACAAACGTGGCATCGGTATGTGTCTCGGTGATTGCGCAGGTGTCACTCCTGCCGTTCGCCGGACTCCACGGGGCTGGCGCAGCAATCCTGTTCACGTCTCTCGTCATTGCGTTTTGGCGCTACCGGCTCCTGTTCGGTTTCTCACTCACGAATGTCGACTCCGGCCGGGTGGGAGCCTAACCCCGACCAGATGCGCCCCCAAGCTACACGCTGAAGGACCGTATGTCCCAGATGTCAGTGGTAGCTGACACCGTCGGTGTAGTCAGCCCGTCTGAATATGCAATCCACCTCGAGCAGGGACGCAGGATCCTGAGAATAGTAAGTCACAGGGCGCATCTGGCTCAACGTGAAGCCGGCCTCCCGCATGAAGCGGAGCGCCTCATCAAACTTCCAGGTGCCTTCATAGAGGTGGACGAGGGGCAGTTCCAGCTGGACGCCAAGAAGACGATGAAGCGAACTCTTGCCACCTCGCAATACATTCTGCTCGAACCCCTGCGTGTCGACCTTCAGGAACACACGATCGTCGGCGAACTCCGAATACATCGAGTCGAGCGTCGTGATCGGCACCTTGTCCACGCGGACCACATCAGCCTCATAGATGCTGTTGCGGCCGACCTCCGTTTGGCTGACAATCGAGCTCATCGCCGTATTCCTGCTGACGTTGATCTCGATGGTGCCCATGGTCTCGCCGAGAGACAGGTTTCGGCAATCCCACTTCTCGTCGGCTGCGCAGTTCGCCTTGAGCCGTTCAAACACGTCGACGACAGGCTCGAAGGAGACAACCCTGCCCGTGTAACCTCGCAACCTGAGTTCTTGCGCAAACTGGCCTTCGTTGGCCCCGACGTCCAGAACAAGGTTCACAGAACGTGAGTGGAGAAACTCCACCAAATCCGGGTGATGACGCCGAATTTCATAACCCGCCGATCTGACGATCGATTTCAGTCGGTCCTTGACCATCATGTCGCTGCTCCCCTGATTTCTAGTCCACTGACGAAGCCGTCGATGCTTGCGCGTGTCATGGAGACGAAATGTTCACCGCCAACCGAACTGGCGCCACCTGAGAATTGGTGACACAATTGCCCGTCCCACGTGACTGCGCCGCAAGCCAACTTTGACTAGGTCCACGGCCGGCGATGGAAGCGGAGGCATCAGGTCGTTTCGCGTGGTGAAAATTCCATCTCCCCGATCAACGTCGCATTCGACAGCCTTTCGCACGCGATCCCGCCAGGAGGCTGTCTCGTGCATCGGCGCCAGGCCTTCGTCTGTCCAATCGGGCTGCAAGCCCGTTGCAAGCGTTCGGTTGGCTTCGTGCTTGAATAGCGCCGGTTGCCTTTGACGTATTTCCAGCCGGCTCGATATCTGCGCGGGCGAGCGGTACGGAAAGTGCTTCAAGCGAATCCGCGACGGAAATGTCCGGCCCCTGTTATGGGGCCAGACCAACCCGCCCCAGCGGAGATCGTTGCGGTGGCGGACAAATCGAGGTTCGCTCCAGTTGTTCTGATAAAACCTGAGCCTGTCTTGCACCGGTCGATCCAGCCAGTCCGCAGGACTCTGTTCGTAATTTCGAAGATCGACGTCGGTGAAGTAGAAATTGAACGTAGCAGAGAGGACGAAGCCGTAGCTATGCGACGCCTGAGCGAGGAAGCCGGCCGGATCATCAATGTAGATTTCGTCGGAGTCCAGCCTGCACCACCAATCTCCCGGAGACGCTACACCGCGACGCGTTTCGAATATTTCTCCGCGGAGCTCGTCAGTGAAGATGCGATTATCATGACCAACGATTTCGATCTTCGAATTACGGCTCGCGATGGCCTGTACCGTTTCCCACGTTCCATCGTCACTGCCATTGTCAAAAACGAATATCCTGTCGCTCCAGCTTAGAGCGGCCTCCAGAGTCTCGCCGACAATGTCGTTCTCGTCTCGAACGCAACAAATGCTGAAAATCTTCATGCTGAAGGTCTACTCACTTGGCGTCGGTTAGGAACCGCCGACGCACCACGCGAAAATTGCAGCGATTCGCTTGCATGTTAATCCCTAGAGCGGAGGCATTCTGGTCGATCGAGCAACGGGGCCGACAACCGCTTCTTCTTTGAGGTCTGCCCGTCCGGTAGAATGAAGGTCCATTAATCCTTCTGTTCTTTGCCGGGGCACCAACAGCAGATTCCTTACCGGATCGTCATCCCCGACGGCCTCTCCGGGACCTGGGTGGACATGCATTGTGCTTCTCGCGAGTTCCGGCCCGAGGATGCCTCCAAGACCGAGCAGAATGCCGCCGGCAAGCGCCAAGGCTACGAGCTGCGAGACTTGAGGAAATACAGGCGCCGTTGGGGTTATCGCTTTCTGCACCACTCTGAGGCTGGAAAGCTGGCTCTTTTTGGCGACCTCGGTGCTTATCTGCTCTTCCTGAATGCGGGCTGCATACTGCGCCGCAGCCGACGACGCGGTCGTGAGAACGCGCTTCAATCTTCCGTACTCGGCTTCCTTTGCAGAGAGCGATGCAAGTTCCTTACTCACTTTCTCGAGCTCGGCCCCCAATTGATTCAGAAGCTCTGTCTGCCCGTTGAGGTCGGCATTTATCTTCATCAGCGTCGACATGTTGTCCTGGTAGACCTTGATCAGCAGTATGGGAGGCTGCTCCTCAAACTGGTCTGGCGGCTTGGCCGAAGCATCGAGGGGCTTTCGAGCGTCCGGTCCTGCCAGCGTGCTCACCATTCGGCTCACGGTCCTGGATTGCGTGACCGGCCGCAGGACGGCCAATTGATCCGCGATCGCAAGTTTCTGCCCTTTCTTGTCCTCGATTGCGCCCCGCGTCGTGGAGATCAGCGCGGCCAGATCACTGGCGCGCTTGAGCAGGAGTTGCCGCTGCTCATCGACGGCATAAATCGATGCCTCAACGGAGAATCGCTTCAGATTGGCAGCCGCGACCTCCGCCTCTTCCTCGAGACGCTTGGTTTGCTGCTGGAAGAACTCCTGCGCCCCCGGCATTTGAACATCGAGACTTTGAACGGTTACCAGTGCGTTCGCGAGTTCGTTCAGATAGCTCGCGGCGATCGATGGATCCTTGTGACGGAACGTTATCCTCAACAGGTCGGATCTGCCCTCCTGCTTGGCATTGATGCGGTCTCGCAGACTGAGAATTCCAGACTGGTTACGCTCTATGTCTTCCTCTGCTTCCACCTGCGCGTGTGACTGCGGTTTTGGCTCGGCCGGCTCGCGGGCGAACACGTCCCGAAGATCGATTTCCTTTCCCCATGCCATAAACCTGGCCAGGAGGGTCGGATTTGAATCGGATGATAGCCTGTCGTAGCCAACGTTTTTCGCGGCTTCCAAAATAACCTGGTCGATCTTGGCGATGCGCGACAGTGATTCCATCCGGCTTTGAAGGTCAACACCCTCTCCGAAAGGCGAGGTCGCGTTGCCGGATCGTTCCTTGATCCCCTGCCCGGCGCGCAGCAGCACATACGCCTCGTACCGGTCCCCGACCGTCGCGTAATAGAGCAATGCTACGCCGGACGTAAGCAACAGGCACAGGTAAATGATCCACTGTCGCCGCCATAGCAGGCCGAAAGCGCCGGCGGGTAAAGCTCTTCTCCCACGTTCCACCGTCAACTCCACTCCTCTGATTTGCCGCAGCCTCCACCGAAGCGCGCAGAGCGGTATTGACGACCGTCAACTCGGATTTGGCGATCACCCACATGTTTTAACCGCTGAGACTCCTGCCCAGTTCGAGCAGGCTGAGGCTGTTTGAAGGGGTCACGCCGGAACCTGCCGGCCAGGGAAGTGGAGTAAGTTTGTCGTGAACGATCTAGCTCTAGGAAGCGAGGAGACACCACACCGCGTTTCCGCGTCGATGGTCGCCCACAGCCGATTCTTCGTGGTGACCTGCTTCGGCCTCGTGTTCCTGAACTGCCTGACCTTTATCTACCACTTTACCGGATCGAGTGTGTTCAACGTCCTGAGCAACTCGATAAGCCTGCTGCTTATTTCATGGTCCGCCTACCACGTGCTGGTAGGGAGAGAGAGTAGCGGCTTTTACAAGATCTTGCTGATTCTCGCCTGTGCATTCACAGGTATGAGCTATCTGGTGAATTTTGGCGCTTTCGAGCTATCGGATGGTTTGAAGCTCCTATCCATCTATTCATTCTACGTCGCAGGCCGCACTACGCCGGAGCGGTTGCACCAATCCGAGAAGCGATGCATCTACGCACTCGCGGCTCTGCCACTAATTTTCAAGGTGGTCGGCCAGACCAAAGTCTATACCGGCATCGAATATCCTGACGTGTTCTCCTATTTTCCGAACACGAACACGGCAGCGCTATACTTTTCGGCTCTATTCTTTGCCTTATCGCCCTGGTTCGGAAACAAGGTCCTGATAGCGCAGTTCGCAAATGCTGCGATCATGAACCGGGTTGGTCCCGCATTGGCAACCATCGTCGCCGTTGGTCTCTGGTCTTTCTTCCCGTTGAGACCACAGGTATTCGCCGCGCTCCTCTTGTTGGCAATAGCCAGCCTCGGCGCCTACGCGTTTGGCGCGCTGGATCGACTGATAACGGGTCTGAACGCGATAGCGCTCATCTGGAGCCTGGATCCGAGCACCGTCGCGCGAATGTCAACCAAGCAGTTGATCGATTTGACGGGTACGACGGACATGTCCGCGTTTTTCCGCATCACCCATTGGACGAACATATGGCAGATCTACTCGTCGCTAGGGCTCGGCGGAATATTGTTCGGTTACGGCGCAAGTCAGACCGGCGTCTTGACCGTGTTGCCGCTGCCGCCGCACAACGATTACCTGCGCGTGCTGGCAGAATACGGACTGTTGAACTGCGTGATCTTTGTCGTCTTCGTATTCAGCATAATGTTTTCGCTGAAGGAGCGGGCGGCGAAAACCATGTACACCGTGCTGGTCATCTATTTTTTGTCCGAGAACCTGATCGATAATTTTACGTCGATGACGCTGTTCTTCTCCTATGCGGGCCGATTTACCTCACCGAAATGGTCTCCAGCCGAGTGACGCGCAACTCTCCCACAGCGCAAACAGGGAACGGCCGATGGACTTCTCAATGTCCGATCTCATCAGACAGAACACTCCTGGAAATAGCGAAGGATTTCCCGCAGGCGTGCCTCCGAGCTACAACTGGTACCAAGGCTGGAACGACGGGGGGCTATGGTCGCCGCCCGCAGATTTCAGCGCGGTTGAGGGTTGGGGGCAAGTATACCCCAAGGTCGGAGCGCCCTATTCGAATCCAAATGCGGCGATCGAGGTCGCAAACGCGAAGACCTATGTTCGTATCAAGCAATCGGGTGAATGGGCGTTGGTACAGGACCAGTCCAAGACCCAGCTGACCGGAGGGCATTTCGTCCCGGACTTCGTCGGGAATGTGGCCATTCCTATGAAAGCTATCCCTCTGGCCGGCGCGACCATTTCCTTCGACGCTCCTCCAGCCGGCTATAACAACCATTTCTGGTACAAAGCGCGAGGGACCTACCCAGCCGGAACCGTGGATGCCGTCTATGTTCAAATGGACATGAGGACCACCGATCCGGACTTGCATCTCGTGGCCATGGTGGGCGCAGACTGGTGGCGACACACGAAGGCCCCCTATCTTGATGATCACAGTAACAATCCAGGCATCGGCGGCAGCAACTGGATTGAGCTCTCGACCCAATGGAAGACGATCGGCTTCTATTCCATGAGCGCTGAGGAGTTTCGCGCAGGTCCAGCCCCGCCGCTCCAGGGATCAGCGATCGAAATGCCACCCGCGGTAGCGCCCCCGCCCTCCCCGATGCCGACGCGGGGCGGCGATAAACTCATGGACAGCGGGTCGTTTGAGCCGACGGTTGGTTCGGGCCAGCGAAAGATTGCCAACGTCAATGACGGTTCTCATCAGGCCCCGCAGAGCCATCACCAGTTCATGGAGGCCGGTTCGCGCCTCGCCTTCGCCGGCACGATCAAAACGACCGATGCCTTGTCGAACGACTCCCTTCTGGTGCTCGCCCTGGCCTTGGGAGCTTTGGTCAAAATCCATCGGGGCGGCTCGCCGGGCCGAGCAAGAAGGCGCTGGAGCAACGTGCCATGACTGCAAAATCGTGGAGACTGCCAGCTCTTCGCGCCGCATCCAACGAGATGCTGCACCTGGATCTGCTAAGATTCGTCGCCTCCGTCGGCATCGTCGTTCGCCATTCTTTTGAGTTCTTGTTTCCAGCGGCCGTCCGGCCCACGCTGCCGAGCGGCCTCGCTTTGTTCGTCGACCTGTTTTTCGTGATCTCCGGATTCGTGATCGCGCACGTGTATCAAGGAAAGGTCGATACCCTCTCCGGGTATGGTTCATTTCTTCAGAGACGAGTCGGACGGCTCATGCCGCTCCACTGGTTGACGCTACTAATTTCTATCGTTGTCTGGTCCGGATTTGTCGCGCTCGGCAAGGCGGGGACTCACGAACCGGCTTTCGAGCTTCGCTGCATCGCAGAGACTGCACTTCTCCTGAACGCAATGGCGATCTGCGGCAATGGAATTTCGTTTAGCAGCGTGTCTTGGTCGATAGGCGCCGAGATGGTGATGTATCTGATGTTCCCGCTTTTCGCCTGGGCGGGCCTTAGATCAAGGCTGGGACTTCTCGCGGCAGCTGTCCTCACCCTTGTTGCTGCTATTGTCGTCGACTTGGTCCAGAACGCAGTCGATCGCTCGTGGGTAGATGTGTGGCCGCCCCTCAGGGCCCTCCCCTCCTTCATGATTGGAGTCTCCCTATTCCACTTTCGAGACAAAATCTGCGTGATTCCTGCGCCCGGGCGCTTGTTGCTATTGTCCTTCGTGCTGCTGCTGGCCTCGATGATTGCGTATGTTCACCACCTCATTGCACTCGGGCTCGTCTATGTCGTAGCGATCGCGGCGGTCGCAGCCGACACCCAGCGGATCGTGCCAACATTTGTGAACCGCCTCGCTCCTCTTGGGCAACTCACCTACTCACTTTACATGTGGCATTCACTCATCGTTTTGATTGTCATGAATGCGGTTGCCGACAAACTGGTTCACGCTTCGACCACCTTGATGTCCGCATTCTGCGTGATGTGCTACGCGATCATCTTCGCAATTGCGTATCTCTCGTACTTTTTTATCGAGACTCCAGCACGGCGCTATATCGACAATCTTGGCTCGAAACGGGCGCGCACGACGCCGTCGGCGTCTTGGTATTCAGTTACAAACGGTCTAAATATCGGACAAGCCGAGCGTAACGACACGCGCCTGAGCAATAAGCTGTAGTTGCTGGGTGCCAGAACGCTCGCGCCAGTGCGTGCGAACAGTGAGCAACGCTTGACCGTCATGGCTTGTAATACGTTGCCACGTGGCCCTGCCAAATAACTGAACCCACGACGTCCCGGCCTTGCAGCTCCGATTAACGGCCGTGCGTCGTCACTGACATCAGTTCAAATTGTTCAGCCAATTGACGTTCGTCAAGTCGGCCACGTATTCGATGCCTACGGTATAGTCGGAGAAGCTTAACTGATTATGGGTCGGTCCTATGTCTGACGCTCATCATTTTTCCGCTCTGCACTTGCTGCTCACAACACCTGGATGTGCGGTCCGCACCCTTCGGCGGCTCCAGACTTGGCTCTTGCTAATCGGATTGGCTGCGTTTTTTGTCGCCACTCCACAGGGCGCCGTTTCGTCAAGCGGAGCCGCCGCGGCCGGACTCTCGTTGAACGTCATCGAGCAGAATACTCCCGGTTACAGCGAGGCATTTCCCGCCGGTGCTCCCAAAACGTCATCATGGTGCAACGGCACCTCCAAACCTGATGACGGTGGCCCCCCTTCGGACTTCACGGCCGTCACAGGACTAGCTTCGGTCTTTCCAGAATTTGGCGCGCCCCAACCCGCCAATTCGGACGGAAAGATCCTCGTGGCAAATGGAAAGACGTATGTACGCCTCCGCGCCACAAAGGAATGGGCCCTTGTGCAAGACCAGAATGAAAACGAGATCGTTGGAGCCCATTTTGACGCTATGGCTCCCAAGAATTTGGCCATCCAAATGAAGGTCGAGGTGCAAGCCGATGGAGGCACCCTTGTCGGCGGTCCTCCGCCTGGCCGTAACGACCTGATGTGGATGGTGAGACGAGGCAGCTTCGCTGCCGGAAGCGTGGATGCGGTGTACGTGCAGATGGACATGAAGACGTCGGATCCGAACATGAAGGTTGTCGCCAACATTGGAGCCGACTGGTGGCGAGCCCCGGATTCGCCGCATAGTGGCGTTAACAATCGAGGAGCCGGCAACAGCAACTGGGTCGAACTGTCAGCAGACTGGTCTACCCTCTATTTCTTTTCCGGGAGCACCTCGCAATTTACTGCGGACCCCCCTCCACCGTTGACCGAGTCGCCACTTCCGACACTACCCGCTAGCATGCGGCGCGCCCCAAAATCCTCATCGCCGTGCCTGCGCGTTCTGGCGCCTCGATAACACCTTGTGTGAAGCACCCGATGTCGGTGAGCTTACGAATTAAGCCGCGCTGAATATGGATCGGGGGATGGCCGTCGACGTCGCGTCCTCATGACATATCTCTGCGCTCACGAACCTTCTTTCTGCTGTCTCATCGTGAAGCGCTGGATCTCACGGTTGAGATTCGTCAAGTTCATGAGACAATGCATTGCTGCGGCTAGTCTTTTCGAAAGAGGCTCTCGATGTCCTCAGCCACATACGGTTCCGAGCATCTATCTTCTACAGTCACCGGTCGCAGCCCTTCGCTGCAAAGACCGTTTCAAATCGTCATCATGGCCGGCGATTTCCTGCTGGTTCTGCTCAGCTACATCTGCGCTACCCTCGCTCATCGTGAACTCATCGGAATTCCGGCCGATCAGGAGCTTTCAGTGGGCGCCGGCTTGATCGTGGCCATGCTGTTTGTCACGATTGCTTTCGTTCAAGGCGGCTACGACCGTCACAATCTGCTAAATGCGAGCTGGCAATCGCGCAAGGTCCTCCTTGTTTGGGTCTTGTCACTGACAATTCTTGCGGTCGCTGCTTTCCTGTTGAAATCGACAGCCGTTCTGTCCCGCGCCACCATCATTTTGTTCGCGGCAATGGGCCTCATTAGTCTGGGCGCACACCGCGCGGTCTGGCGCCTCGTCTTGACTTCATCCTTTGCCAGGGACCACTCCTTCAAGCGGCGGGTCGTGTTGCTCAGCCCAAGACCACTCGATTTCACCTCCAGCCGTTACAAGGATTTACGCAGGAACGGTTTTGAGGTCGTGCATCACGTAGTGCTGAATTTGACGTTGCAGCACGACGATGCGGCGTGGGACCGGGATGTTCTCCAGATCGTTCGAGAGTCTCGTGCGGCGGAAGCAGATGAATTTCTCCTCGCTTTCGACTGGAACGAACTTCCAACATTACAAAAGCTGAGCCAACGGTTGCGCCAGGTACCAAATGCCATTCGCTTGCTGCCTGATTTTGCGATCGCGGACCTCGTGTCACGGCCTTTCGTGCCCTTCAGCGGCACGATGGCGATCGAAATCCAGCGACCTCCTCTTTCAATCGCCGAACGAGCCCTGAAACGCGGCCTCGATGTCAGCTTGGCCTCTCTAGGGTTGTTGTGCATGGGCCCGATGCTGATCATAATAGCGATTCTGATCAAGCTGGACTCGTCGGGCAGCGTCATTTTTCGTCAAACACGCCGCGGTTTCAACGGCACGCCGTTCGATATCTGGAAATTTCGCAGCATGACGGTTTCGGATAATGGCCCCGAGATTAGGCAGGCAAGCAAACGGGATGCGAGAGTTACCAGGATCGGGCGTATCCTGCGCAGGACGAGCATCGACGAATTGCCTCAACTCTGGAATGTCTTGCGCGGAGAAATGTCGCTGGTTGGCCCGCGCCCGCACGCGCTTGCGCACGACAACTACTACAATCAGATGATCAGTAACTACGCTTATCGCCACCACGTGAAGCCTGGCCTAACTGGCTGGGCCCAAGTCAACGGCTTCCGTGGTGAGACACCGACCATCGACTTGATGAAAAAGCGCGTCGAATACGACGTCTGGTATGTCACCAATTGGAGCATCTGGCTGGATCTTCGCATTTTAATGCGTACCGCGATCGTGCTTTCGAGCCTGGATGCTCATTGAGATCGCGATTCCACAGGTGTTCATTTCGCGATGGCGTTGCGCTGGCGGGTAGAAGAAGCTTTCGCTTCTGAACCGTGGCAGTGAAGGACAATCAACCCGCAACGGCAGCATCAAGCTCATTTTAGAAGCGTGGGTTGTAACTATCTCGACGAGGGCTCGGCTTGCGCGCCCATGGCCCTCGGATAAGGATGACTCTAGGCGAGATGCGCGCTAGTGGCGCGCATGCCATGTTCGGCTTTTGCCAAGCCTAAAGGCGGGGCCACGACATTTATTTGGCTCGTGAGCGGATCCCGGCGAATGTTATGGCGCCGCCAGCTTAGGGAAGTAAGAGCGCGCAGATAGCTTAAAGAGGATTGCAGAGGCGGATCATGGGGAAGGCGGCCGACAACGAGATTCGGAAGATCCGAGCAAGGTTCTTTAGCAATCTGAGTGCCGGGACTGCGATCGTTGCGATAACGATGATGTTCGCGCCATTTTTCTTTCAGTCCATGCGGGAGCTGCATTTGAAAGCAATAGTTTTGACCGCCTGCCCGGTCATTTTGCTTTTGATCCTCTCGTGGAGCTGGAACCTCAAAGCGATGGATATTGCGGCCGAGATCGAGGACTAGACGTACCCCCCGCGGTTCACCGGTGGGGAACCGAAGTCAATTGATAGGTCGGAAGGTATCCCTTCGTGATGAGGTGATAGTCCCGGCTGATAAGAAGACGCGCACCTCGCGGGCGACAATTTGTCACCGAGTCGGTTTTGACATCCATCAAATTTAGGAGGTCCAAACTTCGTACGAACGGCCGGCAACTAACCGCGGCGCTGGAAATTGAGTTGGGCGGCATACACTCTCTATTGGACCCTTCAAACTGGCGCCTCGGTCTGGTTGACGAGCAGCACCAGGCCGCAAGGCGTTCCGCCAGTGGGCATCGATTTGCCTATCCTTTTGGGGGATGCCACGATCATATACGGCACTGTGGTTGCCTCATCACCCTCTGCCGTTGTTATCGAACTGGACAGCGGCCATCTCCGGCGGCTCACTCCAGCGACTTTCCCTTTCCCCTCGCCTCGATTCGTGGGCTCAGAATGGATTGTGCAGCGGCGCGTCTAAAGCCCGCGTCAGTTGAGCAGCCCGCCAGCGTGCGCCGCCACGCTGCTGAAGGCCATTTTCGGAAATGCAACCAGTTGGCCGTCGCGCCCGTCCATATTGTGCGCGCCGACATATTCAGCCGTGAGCTCTACGACAAGCGAGGAGACGCGAACCAAGTCGATGCAGATCTGCGGCGCAACAGTCCCATTCGGCATCACGTGGGTAGTGGGTCAAGCACGCCGTCGAACGCTCACCCCTGCCTGCTCTAGCACGCACCGTTTGACCACGACCTTCGCCCTCTTATTGATCAATCAACTGGAACCATCTCTCAAGGCCCCCAAGTGAAGCAAACGGTGACGACATGACCGACCAACCGATTGTCCTCGTCACCGGAGGCGCCGGCTATATCGGCTCGCATTGCTGCAGGGCGCTAGCCGCGGCGGGTTTTCAGCCCATCGTCTATGACAACCTCTCCACCGGACATCGCAGCTTCGCCACGGGTGCGCTCGTCACCGGTGATCTGCTGGACGAGGCAGCACTGGCGCACACCTTTGCCGAGCACAAGGTTGCGGCTGTGATGCATTTCGCGGCGGCCAGCCTGGTCGGAGAGTCGGTCGCGGACCCGCAGAAATACTACATCAACAACGTGCAAGGCACGCTGTCGCTGCTCAAGGCCATGCGCGGTGCCGGGTGCAATCGCATTGTGTTCTCCTCGACCGGCGCGGTCTATGGCAACGCCGACTCCAAGGCACTGCCGGAGGACTTTCCCTGCACGCCCATCAACCCCTACGGCGCATCGAAATGGATGATCGAGCGCATGCTCTCCGACTATCGCTCGGCTTACGGCTTCGGTGTCTTCTGCCTGCGCTATTTCAACGCGGCCGGCGCCGATCCGGCCGGCGGCATCGGCGAGTTGCGCGACAACGAGACGCATCTCATTCCGCGCGCCATGATGGCGTTACAGGGGCATGTCGGCGATTTCGCCGTGTTCGGCGACGACTACGATACGCCGGATGGCACCGCGATCCGCGACTACATCCACGTCACTGATCTTGCCGCAGCTCATATTGCCGCGCTCAAGCTGCTGCTCGAAGGACATGCGGGCGGCAGTTTCAATCTCGGCACCGGTTCGGGCTTCTCCGTGCGCGAAATTCTATCCGCGATTAAGCAGGAGACCGGGCGCGAGGTGCCTCATGTTGTCAAGCTGCGACGGCCGGGCGATCCGACCTTCCTGGTCGCCAATCCCTCGGCAGCGCGCCATGTGCTGAACTTCGTCCCTCGTCATTCCGACCTGCCGACCATCATCCGGACGGCATGGGCTTGGCATCAGAATGCGCATCCCCTAAAGCGGGCCTGACCGTCGAGGCACCCGTCATCGATACCTGACGGGCCCTCAAGGAGAGGGGCGTTGGTTCCTCATTGTGGGCATCCAGTTTCAATAGCTTCGCGGTCGTTTTCCAAATGAAGCGGGTTACCTCGTACGATGGATCCGCTCCAAAGACATGAGGAAACGAGCCGGCACGTGCCAGCTACAAGGAGCTTCAGCACGCGGACTTCCGATCGAGCGGCTGATTAAGGGGCGCATGATTACTAGGGAACTCAACGCGCCTTCCGATAACTAAACCGCCAGACCTCCATTGAACCCTCAATGGATTTTCTCTTTATCGGGATGACGAATCTTGGGTGACCAAAGCACAGGAAAGCGGATCGTGAATCGTCGGGGGTGGGCTTGATTTAAGGTGCCTACCTGCTGCGTTCGGCGGACCAATGAAGGTAGCAAAGGTAGTGTTGCTGTTTGCGTCACCGGGGTTGAGCAGCCAATTGGACCTCGCGGACGCCCAGACGAATGAAGGTCAGGACTACTACATGCGTCGGTGGAAAGGGCGAGAGCCTTTTCGCCACGAGGGCGATGGAAGCAAATGGCTCAAGAGCGTCGTCAAGCGCTTTGGCGAGTACGACGACATTCGTCAAAAGATTGCAGTGCTTAACATCGGTGCATACCATTCTCCGCGAGAGAAAGATTGGCGCGCCCTTATGTCCTTGCCGTCAAGTCGCGTGTCATTGAATTGGGCGCAAACCATATTGTTTCCGAGAGCCGAGAGCGGCGATGTTGTTGTCGTTTGCATGCGCGCCGCGACTTCGTGGGGATTGGAAACAGGCAGAAAATAGCGCGGCACCCTGTTTGCGCCCGTCGTGAACGTGCAGAGAGGCTATCTCGCGCGAGACAACGCAGCAAATGACCGATTGGTCGAAGTGGTGAAGGAGCGCCTAAAGAGCGGCCGTTGATCCCGCACGCACGATAACATGGCCCGACGATGTTGCGCGTCGGGCCATTCGAGATCGTCGGGGCGGGTACGTCCGCCGCGCCTTCAGATCACAAACGTCGCTGATTACGACGCCTGATCGTGAGAACAATGTCGGGACCGTGCGGCAGGAAGCGGATCAGCTAGTCCCCGCCGTCCGCTCGACTGGCGATGTCGAAGAGTTCAAGACGATCGCGATCTTCTGTGGTCTGGGACTGCGGATCTCCGTGCTCGCAGCCATCAGCTACGGCCTGGATCTCGCCGCCTTTTGAAGGCGCCGTACGCAGTCTAGGAAGCGTTCGCCCACGCTCGTTCACGCCCCTCGCGTCGACGTCGCCGCCTCGCCCACTCGGCGGGTTGCGGCAGCGGCGGCACCGGCGTATCTATCTTCACTGCCGGCACCGTTTCTATTGCCTGCTCGGCGCCGGGACGGGCCTCTATGAATTCGAGGACTCCGCGCCCCTTGGCCGTAATCTTCCAGCCGCCGTTTTCGCGCTCGACGAGGTGTTGCGAAAAAATGTCGAGGTCGGGCACGCGCGCAGCCAGCCGTTTTGTGCGGTCGGCCCAATCGCAGCCGCTCGTCGCCAGGATCGCCATATCGCGCTTGAGGTCGGCCATCCCGGCAAATCCATCCGGGTAGCTCACCAGGATCTTCAACACCGTGACCTGAAAATCCACCACGCCCCCTCGACCGGTCAGCGCCACATGGTTTGCACTTGCGAGAGAGCTTGGCGCCCGGCATGCTTGAGACCGTCGGGCGACACCTCTCCGCGTGTCGCGGCTTCCAGAATTTTCGAGGCGACGTGCGTGCGCGCGCCGATCTCGCGGTGCAAAACGCTTTCACAGACTTCGTTGAGGACCGCGCGCAAAAGCGCGGTGGTGGCAGTATCGAACATGAGATGCCCCAGCGAAAGCCCGATCCTAGCGCAGTTTTTCGATCTTGCAATTCGGACTCTTAGACATCGCGAAAGGTCAGAGTAGCTGCTCCAATTCCCACCGGCTCGGCGACTTCTATATGGGGGGCCTTGCATCCCTTTACCGATCTTCAGGACGTCACTCTCTGGATTGCGAGGGGCGTGCTGGCTGGCTCGCTTGGAGTTTCAAAGGGTCGCTGGCTTATCCTGGTGTTTCTGCTTGGGCTGCTGGCTGGACTTGTCTCGGGACGCATTTTCGGCGCGGCTTCGGCGGGACTTGCGGACGCCACGATGATGCTGGTGTGATCGGTTTGATGCTCGCGACAGCAGCGCGAATTCCCACATCCGCGTTGTGCGCAATTGCATTCGGATCGGCCGCAATGCGCGGCGCTGCGAACGGCCCAGCCCTCGGACCCGACATCGACCGACTGCTATTCGCGGCAGGATCGGCCTGCGTCGGCTACACCATGATTACACTCACGATGGCTCTAACCGTCGTGTTCAGACGGGCCGCATCGGACGGCTCGGCATCTTGGCGAACGATCACCGTTCGCGCGCTCGGAGGTTAGATCGCGGCCATCGGTCTCATGATGGCCAGCCTTGTTCTCGCTTCATGAGAGACCACCGCGGCTCCGCTACATTACAATGCCGTGCACCACTGTCTGCCTAGGCCCGACCGCTTTTCGGCCGAATAACAGACGATGTCCGTTGCGCTTGTGAAGTAGTTCACAGATTGCAACAGGAAAGCCAATTAGTTTGAAGGACAGCGCTACGCGCACGGTCCCCTTTGGGTATTTCTTGTATCTGTCATCTAAGTCCGTCAGAATTAGATGGCCGGGATGTAATGCCCCGGTCAGGGGAATGCCGGCGTCCGGGAGCGAAGATACTCCGTTCCAGGGACGTCTTGGAATGTTGCCTCGGGGCCACCTCACTCCGTGAAGCAAAAAAGGAATGAATTACTATTCGTCCAAGGAAGACGACGATGATTGACGACCAGTTGGCGCGTGCGCATCGCAACAATATTCAACGCTATCGCCACTTATTGCAAACAAGCCTGACAGAGTTTGAGCGCCAGTTTGTCGAAAGGCGTTTGAACGAAGAGCAATCGAAGCTGGAGATATTGGTCAGCTCGTTCTCAAACGAAAGTGCACCGCGACCGATCACGTGGCCCGGGTAGCCGCCTGGGCTGGGTCGCCTGAAACCGTCGAAAGCGTGCGAGACATAGGCCCGTCAGCGTGAACCGGCGGGCCATTCCGAGTGGTGAGTGAAGTCCAGCCCGGGCATGAAGCGCCGACCTTGCCATCTGTTCCCGTTGACGTTGCCACATGATTTTCATTTTTCGTCGGAATCAAATTGATCGGCCTATTTCATTTTGAGGACAGCATTCATGACAAAGGATAATTGCTTGATCGTTCACGCAGCCGGGAAACAGTTGGACCTGCTGCGCGGCGAAGCCTCCCGCATTGCGAAAGGGGGCAAGATCGACTGGTGGATCGATCGTGCAGACGTCGGCACGCGCTTTTGCTTTGACGATGCGAAGGCAAAAGAGGCCTTCGCGAGTACCTGCGACAGCTTCGGCCATTCCGTGCCGAGACGGCTAGCCGGCGCTCGCAGGAAACCGCTGGACCACTTGCGTTCGCCCTCTGGTTGCGGCTGTATCATGGTTTTAGGACTTATAGATCCAGATGGCCATCAAATTCATTGTGGCGAGGGTTCTCAGAGACGAGCTTACCTTGCGAGGCATTCGGTCGTTGACCGCCGAAGAGTCAGAGCAAATTGCTGCTCGTATTTTCGAACGGATTACCGATCTCGAACTGGAGCTCGCCGCGCGCGACTTCATCTCGACCAGCCGCGTCGACAAACCAACGTGACGAGCCGAGTTATGTCAGTCTACGATCCGCTGCGGAGAAAGTTGGAGAGTGAGCGGGGGAGATCTGTTCGGCTCACATTTTCAGAAGTTGAAGACATTCTTGGAAGGCCGTTACCTGCCTCTGCCCACAAGTTCAGTGCATGGTGGGGAAATGAGAGCTCGCGCAAAGCTGGTCACACCCAATCGAGGGCGTGGCTTCTCGCCGGCTTTGAAGCAAGGGTGTCACTTACACGGCGAGCGGTCGAATTTCATCGAGCCTAATGGGCAGCTCCCCTTGCGCGAGTCCTCCCAATCGCGAGCACCGGGAAACGAGGGGCATACTCCCCGGATCCCCCAATCTCAGGGTGGTGCTGCGCGCGCCGCGATAACACCCCTTATGTCTGCGCTGCGCACCCAGACCGCCCATTCCTGCGCCGGCGAGCCTGCCCCTGTGGGGCCTAGTAAGCTTGTCTAGTCCGCAGCCGGACGGAGCTGGGCAATCCTGATGACGTTCCGGAAATGCCTGAGCGCTCATGGCGGACTATCCTTCGGAGGAAGGTTGACGAGCCGCACAGCGGCCTCAGCATCTGCAAAGGAGGAGAACAATGCGGAGGCCGCCGTCCGTGCCGGTATCGTAGCGGCGAAGCTTGTCGTCGCGTCCTTATTGTTAGCGATCAGCAACAGTTAGTGTGCCGACAGCGCATAATTGATTTGCGATCTACATCAATCGAATCCACTCGCGATGCGACGCGAAGACAGAGCAAGCGCATCGGACCTCTGTCTGTATTTGCTGCGGACATTCATGCGCGGCAGCCAATCAGATTAAGCGAAACTCCCACATGGCAACACGCGCGTTGAGCACGTTTGCAAGATCAGTCAGTGCCACTAACGAGGAACGAGACGGACGATCGGCTCATCTTGGTCGCCGCATCGTGGCCGCTTCCACAATCGCTCAACGCTTCCGAGAGCGACGGCTCACCTCTCCCGCAAGCTCTCATGTCTGTAGCGCAGTGGCGGCGACAGCACGTATTCGATGATCCGGCGCGTGCCCGTCTTGATCTCGACCGTCACCGCCATGCCCGGCGCGAGACTAACCGTCTTGTTCTCGACCTGGCTCTTCGTTCCATCGAGCGACACGCGCGCGGCTGCTGCGCCTCAATGAGATCCTGCCGGAACTCGTCGACCTTTTTCTGGGCGTCGGCGAGGTCGCTCAGCACTTGACGCTCGAAGCCGGATTTGGTCTGGGCGAATAGCTGCTCGGGAACCCGGCGCGCAGCCTCGATCTGGACCTGCTTGCGCTCCTGAAGGATGCGCTCGTTCTGCTGATCGACCAGCCAAGTCTGCGCGTCGAGCCAGGCGATGCGGTTTCCGTACTCCGTCTCCATCGCATTTCTTGCGAATGATCAGGGTCTCCTCAAGCAGCGGCAGCGTCGCGTCGATCTTGGCGATCGCCGGCGTGACCGATTGCGCCTCGGTGCGCCTCTGGTCGATCTGCTGGGCGACGGAGGCGAGCTTCGCCTGCTGCTCGGCGACCTACGCGAGCGTGGCCGAGCGGGCGCGGGCGATCTCGACCTCGGACGCGCCCGCGGGCTCCTCGATATCCTGCAGCGCGGCGAGATGCTCGAAGCTGCGGCAGCACCGAGAGGCGGGCAAGATCGAGCAGGTCGACTCTCGGAGCACCGACACTGTACCCGTCGTAGACGGGCATGCGGCCGCGCGCTCCGCAAAAGCGCCGGCTACACTGAACTGGAGAATTCATCGTGGTGTCGGTGCGACCGAGAGGCTCAAATCCATAGCCAAGAATGTAGGCTCGGCACAGTCGCTGCAGCGCCGTGGTCGATGGGCCGCATTAACGGCGACGAAGCACGTCGCTTCCTAGGCCCGCTTCGACAATCGCCGGCTCAAACGCTCAAACTTGCGTTTGATGGATTTTTCTTGATCTCCCGGTGCACACATCGTGCACACGCCGCCGTCTAACTGGTTGAAACACTTGAACTCTCGGTCCAATCCATCATGGGGAAGTTTGAGCTAACTTGAGGAAGGGTCGTCGAAGGAAGTCTAACTGCGGCGCAAGTTGGAGCGGCGTGAAAAGCTGGCGACTAGGGTCAATTCGGGGATTCGCAACCACCGATACCGACATTCGCTGATCGTGGCCGTCTGAAGCGGACAGTCCCCTGCGTCCCGAACGCAGTGAGCATCTTCTAAGCTGTTGATTTTTCTTGCTGTGACGGGTACTTCCGTCCCGTTTTGTTCACGCTTGTTTCAGCTAATTCGTTGCGATTTCATTGCGGCGTTCTGGAGCGAGAACGGTGAAGACCGCTGCGACCTCCCTCCGCCTTAGCGGGTCGGTATGGCTAGTCTCACCACCTGGTCCTGAAAGCCATCGAACGATGCGCTGCGCCACCAGCGTCGCGCCGTCGCCTCGCCAGCGAGCGGTTCCGACAGAGCAGCTGATTAAGAGGCGTGTATTTTCAGAGGATTATCAATGCTGGTTCCAACAAGCTTGCTGTCTGTTCTGCATTGAATGGATGCAGGATTTTACCTTTGTCGGAATGGCGAGCCTCCACGGAGGCTCAGCGTCGGGGGTTCGAGTCAGGAGACCGCTACCGCCTTTCCCCACACCAGCCAAACCTACGTTATCTTATCCGATCTTTCGAATGAGACAGCTCGCGAGCGCTGGCGAGACCACTCTTAGCGCTGTTGAACGGACGCCAACCGCAGGTCGTATGAAAGCGGTTCGTCGTGGAAGAGCAAAAGTGAGATGAAGCCGGTGACGCGATCCGGGGCGATGGGTTCAAATCGGGGACTGCAACCACCGATACCGGCTGATGGGAGCCATTTGAGATAACAGCCGTGGTGTATTCAGCTTGGAAGTCGGACAATTTCCCCAATGATTTCAATAGCCGTTCCGACAAAATGGCAGCTTTTTGAACGATTGAGATCACGACGGAATTTCTCCTTGTCGGAACGGCGATTGCGGCCCCACGCGTGTCCTTTTGCTGAATGACTAACAGGCGCGCCATGACCCAACCAAGTCGCGTATCGATATGCTGGGCAGCCCGAAGAGCCCGTCCACGATTCGCGCGCATCCGCACGGTACAAGCTCAAGCTGTACGACCCGAAGACCAGCTTGTCCGGAGCATTCGATGGCTTGCCATTGAGCCAGCAAATGTTAGCTTAAAAAATGCTGCGATCCATTCAAACACTTCGCGACACGTCATCCGATGCCCGGATACTCGCGGCCGATGACGGCCAGCTTGCGTTGGCTGGGGGCGGAGACAATTACCACATGCCGTGGCATTGGCATGATTGCCTGATGGTCCTCCTGCCACGAGCGGGCTCCGTCGATTTCTGGGACGAGACAAGAAAGACGGGTGTCTGGCTGAGCCAAGACCGCTTCGTTGCCGTTCCCAAAAAGCTCCTTCATCAGACAACTGCGCGTAACGGTCATGATCACTTGGCTATTTATGTGACAGACGACCAATTGGCCAAAATGGAAGCGCGACTTGGATCACTGAGCCGCGTCCGGGCCAAGCTCAACGCTCCTACGTTTTTCGCGACATCACGTGAGATGCGGTCCCTGCTCGATCTGTGTCAATCCGGTTGTTTCGATGACTTGGCGACAAGGTCTGCACGTAGCCATCTCACCTCCGCACTATTCATCAATTGTCTGAGCCGGATCGAGCGCAGCGATCAGCTTGCCACTTCGAACCCCGGCAGCCATGGTGACGCGCTGGTTTCGGAAATGAAATACTACATCAGAAACAACGCCGCCAACGACCTTCCCCTCGACCTGATCGCCACCACTTTCGGCCTTTCCCGACGCCATGCCACCCGGCTGTTCCGCGACAAGACCGGCATGACGATTAGCGAATTCCACGACCAGGAACGGATCGTCCGGGCACGCCAGCTGCTTGCCGTGACGGATCTGCCTGTCGGCGAGGTCGCATGGAGGGTTGGACTGGAATCCGGCTCGGCGCTCGCCAGGATGATGCGGCGCGTAGCCGGCATCACCCCTACTGCCGCCCGCAGGCATGGCCCGATTTGACAAGCAGTAAGGCCCGCTCGGTCGCGCGTTAGGCCAGTGTCGCCCCTATCCTCCCTGCGATTGGCAAGAGGGGACGATAGCGGGATGAAGGTTCTTCCGGACGGCTTTATCGTTTTCTCCGATGTCACGAAGACATTCCAATCAGGCTCACAGAGCTACACCGCGATCCGGGACGTCAACTCTTTCGGTAAGACGCGGCGATGTCACCATGCTGCTCGGGCCATCCGGATGCGGCAAGTCCACGCTGCTAAATCTGACGGCAGGACTTATCGGGCCGAGCAAGGGTGTCGTAACCTACGACGGAGCACCGGTCGGCGGGTTGAACCATCGGGTCGCCTACATGACGCAGCAGGATCACCTGCTGCCATGGAGGACGGTTTCAGGCAACGTTTCGATCCCGCTGGAGGTCGCAGGCCTCGCGAAACCCGATCGAGAAGCCCGCCTGGAGGAACTGCTCTCCCTCGTAGGGCTCGGAGACTTCGCCAAATCCTACCCCAACCAAATTTCGGGCGGAATGCGCAAGCGCTGCGCACTTGCGCGGCTACTCGCGGCCGACCGAGAAACGCTTCTGCTCGACGAACCGTTTGGCGCGCTCGATGCGCAGCTCAGGCTCACACTTCAGGCCGAACTGCTCAGGATCTGCCGCAAACTCAACTTGACCGTGATGTTCGTGACGCACGACATCGAGGAGGCAGCGGCGTTGGGCGATAAGTGCGCCGTGTTTCAAGGTCGCCCCGGCACGATCGCGAAAGTCTTCGACAATCCACTGCACAAGGACCGTGACCTGGCGAGGTTGAGGTTCGACCCCCATCATCACGATTTTACCAACGAACTCTGGGCGATGCTGACGCCGGATCTGGCGGCGATGCCCTCGCCGTCTGCGATGGCGGCCTCGGTCTAGGGAGAGCCACAATGGAAAAGAATCTCGCATTTCGCTCAATCATCCTTGCACGACTGGGGTTGCTCGCCACCCTCGTCATCACCTGGCAGTTGGGCTCGGTCTGGTCCGGAAGCGAGTTCTACATCTCGACGCCGTCGGCCATCGCGGCGAGCTTCTGGGCCATTCTGCGGAGCGGGGAGTTGTTGTTTCACGCCTCGATCACGACGGTGGAAGCGCTTGCCGGCTTTCTGATCGGCGGAAGTGCGGGAGTTTTCGTTGGGCTGATCCTCGGACGGTCGCGAATCCTCGCCGACATCCTCGATCCATTCCTGACGGCGATCTACAGCCTTCCGAAGGTGGCGTTGGCGTCGCTGTTCGTGCTTTGGCTCGGCATTGGCATCGAGATGAAGATCGTGTTGGCTGCTGTCACGGTGTTCTTTCTCGTCTTTCTGAACACCTATACCGGCGTACGAAGTGTAAGCAGGGAACAGCTCACCGTCCTTCGATTGATGGGAGCGTCCGAGTGGCAATTGGTGTCGAAGCTGGTGCTTCCGTCGGCGATCACCTGGGTCTTTGCCGGCCTGCGGTTATCCGTACCTTACGCGCTTATCGGAGCGATTGTCGGGGAAATCATCGCCTCTAATAGAGGCCTCGGCTATCTGATCTCCAATGCCGCGTCGAAGTTCGACACTCCCGGCGTGTTTGCCGCCCTGATCGCGATCGTCGGCCTCACCATGCTGTTGAACCTCGCAGTTAAGACACTGGAACGCGTACTCATGCCCTGGAAAGAGGCCGAAGAACACCGCGAAGTAACCGTTTAGCCGATCCGCAGTTCGTTCCACTTTCTTTTTCGCATCGGGAGATACTCATGCAAGTTTCGAGAAGACAGGCGATTGCCATTGCAGGCCTTGGAGCTGCCGGCCTCATTAGCGCTCCGGCGATCGCTCAATCCAGGCGGAAGGTCGTGATGGGACAACCCAGCGAGGGATTCATCTACCTTCCGATCTACGTGGCGCGAACGAAGGGCTTCTTCGAACAGGAAGGCTTGGACGCGGAGGTGATCACATTCTCGAAAGGCGGTGCGGAGGCGTTGGCGGCCGTACTGGGCGGTCAATCGGATATCTACGTCGGTAGCCCGAGCGTTCAGCTGCGGGCTCAGGAAAAGCGGCAGCCGGTTCAATCCTTCGCGGCGGTTCAGACGCAATTTGGATCGGACCTGGTGCTTTCAGCCGACGCGGCGAAAAAGATTGATCTTGCGAATTTGAAGGACCCGAAGACGAAGGCGGCCGCCTTGAAGGGCCTTACCATCGCGGTGGCGGGTCCCGGAAGTCTTACGGACCTGATGGTACGGCACATCGCCGTGTTCGGTGGCCTGAATCCGGACCGTGATATGACCATCACGCCGATCGGGGGCGGAAGCAGCATGCTGGCCGCATTCGGACAGAAACGGATCGATGGATACGCATTGTCGGCGCCGACATCGACCACCGGAATAGCGCGGTTCGGCGGTGCCATGCTGTTCGACTTCGCCAAGGGTGAGTATCCCCCGTTCGCCGATATTCTCTTCTATACTCTTATCGCCCGCAACGACTGGATCGTGGGAAAGTCCGAGCTCGCGCAGAAACTGGTCCGCGGTCTTTGGAAGGGTCTTCGCTACATGAAGTCCAATCCGGACGAAGCCCGGGAAGCGGTACGAGCATTCTTCACTCAGGTTCCGAACGCCGAGTTCGATCTGGCCTGGAAGCTAACCCTTCCGTCTTTCCGTGACAATCCGAGGATCGAAGAGAGTGGCATGCTGAAGGACTACAAGTTTCTCGAGGACGGTGAGCAGAAGCCCGTTACCGTGCCGATTGCGGACTCCTACACGAACGCCATCGTCGATGCCGTCGCCCCATCGATGAATTGAAGCTGGCTACCGAGATGACTGAGATCAAATTTGTCCATGTCTTCACGCACATGGGCGCTGGTGGCAATCCTTGTCCGATCGTCACCGACGCTTCGGCGCTCCCGAGCGATGATATGCCGGGGATCGCCAGACATTTCGGGCACGAGTCCGGGTTCGTTTTGCCGACCGCCAGCGATGACGCTGACTACATCTTCCGGTTCTGGGTCCCCCGCCATGAGATGGAAATGTGTGGACACGCCACGATCGGCGCGCTTTGGGCCTTGGCAACGGCCGGACATCTGCGAACCGAGCAAGTGCGCATCGACACTCGCAGCGGACCGGTGACCGGTTTCGTCGATCTGGGCCGATCCGACGATCCCTACGTGGAGATCACTCAGCCGGCCGGGAGGGTGGTCGATCTCTCACATGAAGAAGAAGGGGTGGTGTTGGCGGCGCTTCAAATTTCACGCTCCGACTTGCTCGACCTGCCGATTCAAAACGCCATCACGTCGCGCGTGAAGACGCTTATTCCCATGAAGAGCGCCGATCTCTTGAACAATCTGACCTCGAACATGCTAACGACCGAGCAGTGTTGTGAGAGCATTGGATCGACCGGACTCTACCCTTATGCAGTCGATCATCAGGGCGGTCGTCGTTTCGAAGCCAGACAGTTCCCGAAGTCGTCGGGCTATCCGGAGGACGCAGCGACGGGAATCGCTGCTGCGGCGCTGGCATTTGGGTTACTCAAGAATGGCCTCGTCAAAGCCGACAGTGAGCGCATCACCGTCCTGCAAGGGCGGGCCATGAACTCCTTATCCGAAATAGGGATCCGACTCGGCTTTGCCGGCGACAGATCGGTCGGCTGCCTTCTTGGAGGATCAGTGAAACTCCACCACTCGCACGAGTGGTAATTTCCCGGACGTGACGGCGATCGGCAGTGATTGGCAAGGACGAAAGCGATAAGAGCAGTTGAGGTTGGTGTACGCAACTGATGCGAGGATGGAGCGTTGTATAGCCTACCCCGCCAAGGATCTGCAGCGCTTCGCTGGTGACGCGCTCGGCCATCTCCGAAACGCAATATTTTACCATGGACGTCAGCATATCGCGCGCATGGCCATTGCGGTGTCGAGTTCGGCGGAGAGGCCGATGCCGACCGGAATGCCAGTCTTGTCCTTGATCTTCTTGCCGCCGATGCGGACGTTGTCCCAGGTGTCGGGCTTCATGCCGATGTCGCCCCACAGATCCGAGCGGTAGTTGACCGGATCGGGAACGAAGCTGTCGGAGAAAGCGAAGTATTTTTGGGTCTTGGGATTATAGGTGCTCTTGACCGCCAGATCGATCGGCTTGCCGTGCTTTTTCTCGCACGCGGCATAGACATCCGTCATGTCGACGACCTGGTCTTCGTAGACCGAAGGTGGCGCGAGAAACATCACCAGGTCGTGGCCCTTCTGCGCCGATACTTCCGCCGCTGCGCGCGAAGGGATCAAGCCGAGGTTGATGTTGTCGACGATGACCTCGGTGCCATTTTTGGCACCCCACTCCTTAGTGTAGACGTAGTTGAACCACTTGTCGTAGGCGGGGACGAAGTGGCTCCATTGCAGGATCTTCAGTGTCTTGGCTGCGCGCGCCGGCGTAACGTGGAAAAAAGGTCCAACAGCCGCGGCTGCACCCACAGCGGTCTTGATGACGTCGCGGCGCGACACGCCGCAGCGACGAGATGCACGGGATGACATGTTTCCCTCCCATTGCTTGATCGTTCAGCGGGAGGTTGTGTGCCGGTCAACAGCAGAGACGAGCTCCCGCTGACATTAGCTGACAATAATTATCCCACGATTGGCTAATGTTGACAACGCAGCAACGGGGTTCTGATCCAATGAGAACTCCTTTCGCCGGATGGCACCGGAATTTGTCGCTGACGAAATCAGCCCCGCTGGTCGCACGCGTCCTTGAGCTGCGGCAGCCGCGCCTAATTATCTCGCCGGCTCCGGGTCTGTACCGCGTCGCAATCTTGCCGAGGGATGCATATCGTCATTGGTGGCCCGTCATCCCGCAGAGGGTCTAGAAATTATATAGATATTTCAATAGCATAAGTGCTGGCATTCTTGGCCTGAGCGATGCGCCATGATAGTCGAACTCCTTGCTGATCAAAGTCGCTTCGCCGGTCCGCTCGTGAAGCAAGATGAGTGAGCAGATCCGTCGGCAACGGAAAGACAACCGCTCCCTCGCAATGTCGTGAAGGGCCGCGAAATAGCGTAGCTGCATCGTCTGCGGTTTGCCGGGCAGAAGCTGGCCCGTCCTGAAACTCAACGGTGGCGAGGTGTCGCGGTTGAGTCCGCTTCACGGCGAAATGAAAGGAGAGTTTGTCCATGATCGAGGGAATCAGCGCAGTCACACTCGGCACCCACGAAATGCAGCGAGCTGTCCGATTCTACCGCGCGCTGGGGTTTGAGCTCCTGCATGGCGGCGAAGAGTCGTTATTCACCAGCCTTCGAGCAGGGACGAGCTATCTTAACCTCATCGCCCAGCCTGCCGAGCGGCGCTGGTCCTGGTGGGGACGTGTCATTTTCTACGTTGCTGATGTTGATGCACTCTACGACCGTGCACTTGCGGCGGGGAGCCAGCCAGCTACCGCGCCCCGCGATTCCGAATGGGGTGAGCGCTTCTTCCACCTAGTTGATCCCGACGGTCACGAACTCAGTTTCGCTCGACCCTTGCTCCCCGTGTCTGTCCAATAGCAGCTCGAAGCGATCTGTCATTCCAGGAGGCGTTGGGAGCGCGTATAGTGCTCCGATTATCCGCCGAACCTGGGAGGCAATCATGCAGTTCAGGACAACTGGACTATTGTTGCTCGGCGCGATGGCGCTTCCCGCCTCCGGGGCCGCACAGACCACCCCCGCTGGACCGGCAATTGCGCGAGCGGTGGTCGCCGCCACCAAGCTGCCGACCGTCATAGACGTACCGCTCCATTTCAAAGTGGTGAGCATCACCCTTCAGCCAGACGAGAAGAGCGCCGTCTCGGCAGCCGACGGCATCCTCTACCAGGTGTCAGGATCGACCGAGGTCTCGCTCGGTGGCGAGGCCAAAACGCTCAGCGCTGGAGAGGGGCTGTTCATCGCCGGCGGAAAGACGGCAGCGCTAACGGCGGGCAGCGGAGAGCCATCAACTTTTCTCTACTTCTTCCTTGTCTCCGCTGCGGACTTGGGTCGGCCTGTCGAGATGGCGCCTGCCGCCGTGAGAGAGCTATATCGCACTGCAACTCCAATCCCCGACCTGAAGCCTGGCGGTTATGATCTCAATCTCACACGAGTCACATTTCCGGCACAGATGCCTTCCAACCCGCCACACCATCGGTCAGGAGCGGCTCTGTACTATATTATTTCCGGCACCGGAGCGAACACAGTCGACGGTAAGACGGAAGCAAGGGGACCAGGTTCGCTGATCTATGAACCGCATGCCCTCGTGCACCAATGGGGAAACCCAGGCAACGAGCCGTTGATATTCTTGGCCTTCAACATCAATCCGGAAGGTGTAGCAGCCGTGCTTCCGGGCGCACCAGTAAAAAAGCAATAGCTGGCGGCCAACCGCATCCAAACTGGTGAAGTCATGGTGGCAACGAACGGTCGCACCGTCAGCGTGTTCGGCGGGACCGGCTTTCTCGGCCGCCGTATCGTTCGGCATCTGCGCTATTGCGAATTCCCCGTCCGGATCGCGTCAAGGCATCCGGATCGAGGGTACAGGCTGTTTGATCCCGATCCGCAACTGCAATCGGTCGAGGCTGACATTCGCGACGAGCGATCGGTCGCGGATGCGTTGGCCAGCGCTTACGGCGTTGTAAATGCGGTCAGCCTTTACCTCGAGCGCGGACAGGAGACTTTTCACTCCGTTCACGTCGAGGCGGCTCAACGGGTAGCAGCCCACGCGCACCGGGCTGGGGTCGAACGGCTCGTTCACTTCTCAGGAATCAGATGCCGCCTCTCCATCCCGTTACATCCGAAAGCGCGGCGAAGGCGAACTGGCGGTTCGGGCCGCGTTCGCCGATGCTCTTTTCGTCCGTCCGGCTGTGATGTTCGGACCGGACGACGCGTTTCTCACCATCATCCTCAACCTCCTTCGCCAACTTCCAATCTATCCGATGTTCGGCCGCGGCCGGACCGGATTGCAACCGGCCTATGTGGAAGATGTTGCGGAAGCGGTTGCTCGAGTCATGCTGCGAGCCGAGACGCATTCGAAGTTCTTCGAGTTCGGCGGCCCGCGCGTCTACTCTTACGAGAAATTTCTCAGAGCCGTTGCACATCAAGCTGGCCTCGCGCCCCGGCTGATTCCAATTCCGTTTGCCGTTTGGCGGGCGCTGGCATGGACCCCCGAAATACTCCCGGGTCCACCACTCACTCATAATCAGGTGGAACTGATGCAAATCGACACCGTCTCATCGCCGGAGGTGCCTGGATTTGCTGAACTTGGGATTTCGCCGCACTCGGTCGAGGCAATACTCCAGAGGATGTTATCGAATTGCGGATGAACGAGGCTCCTCGGTTAATCCGCTTCAACGGCTGACGATTTCGCGCGCGACATTGTTAGATTTGTTCAAAGAACTTGACCGACAGAACTGCGGCCAGATGAAAACTGAGTGGCCGGTCGCGCCGATGGGATAACCAAGTGCGATCGACCCACCGTTGACATTGACCTCGTCGCGGTCGAGACCAGATTGAGCTGCTGCCGGTTTGATGGACACCGAGACTGGGTGTTTCATACGGCCGGACGTGGGTCATGCAGAGACGAAGATTCAGCCGAGGGCTGAAGGACCCGTTCGCCTGCACGGTTCCCGTGCCCAGCACGGTGCCGTTATCCGTCAGGGTCACGGTCTGGCCGGCAACGACCGTATCTGAGACCGCCCCGTGCGGCAGCATTTGCTGCACATGTGCGATTTGACTAGCGGCATCACGGGGGCCCTGCGACTGCTGCCGGGGGCGCATTCGCCCCTCCTCCTTCAGGTCTGCTTCCCGGGCAAAACGGACATCAACCGGTGAGATAACCGGCTAAGTCGGTCGAAAATGACCCAACTGAGACATTGGCGCGGGGCTTCCATCCCGCGTTTTGTGCTTAGGACCACGGCGGCTCTTCGCTCGCCCCGGCTGCTTCGTGGTGGATCGTGACACCCGCCGAACGCAACCCGGTCAGCAATACAGTTCTTACAGAGGCAGGATCAAATCCAATATCCTTGGCGTTTGGTGGATGTGCCTCGCTGCCCTTCAATCGGAGCGCCAAGTGCAATTGCTCGCAAAGGTGCTGAACGACGAGATTGACCTGATCGTCAGTCATGATCTGATTTCCTGCTACCATTTGCTACCCAACTAAGTAGCACACAGGAAAATTGGGCGGTACGCGATTGGACCGCCCCGAAGGATCAACCCCACGCGATTGCCCATGTACTTCAGCACACGCTATGGGGCGAAAACCAGAAGCGGGAGCCCCGTGTCAATCGCTGGCGATGCCCAACGGACGGTGCCGTATGCGCGGGGATCTTCGCCCGGCGCTCCGAAGGGGAATAAGGTCTTCGGGGCTCGACACGGCCGACGATGCGGCGCGGCATGTCCAGTGTTGGACCCGTTTGGGACATGCCAACCGGCCCGAAAAACGTCTCGCCGCGGTCAAAATGGCATATTGCCTCCGATCGAACGTTGCGCGACCCCAAAGACAGGAACTGTGGTATCCTCCGTCAAACGCGATGGGACGGTTCAATGAAGCGGCTGCCCCCTCGAATGGCACTTGCTGCGCGTCCTCGTGTCCTCGCCGGGCTCCGGGACAGCACAAAATGGCCTGGCATCCCCACCTCTTAGGCGCTACTCGGCCCGCGCCGACGAGCTTGATCGAATGAGTGCGCCAGGCAAGCTTGTGCGATCCAGCCGGCGGAAGACCGGTCCGAGTAAGGGGTAGCGCTCTCCCGGTTCTCGAGGAGGACCAGCGTCGTGAAGCGGGACTTCGACCTCATCGTCTATGGCGCGACGGGTTACACCGGCCGTCTCATCGCCGAATATCTGGCGACGTCCTATCGCGGCGACGATGCTCCGTCCTGGGCGATCGCCGGGCGCGCGACCGACAAGCTCCAGAAGGTGCGTGCCGACATCGGCGCATCAGACGATTTGCCTTTGGTCAAGGCGGATGCCGCCGAGCCGGCCAGCCTGCGTTCGATGTGCGAGCGTGCGGCCGTGATTATCACGACAGTCGGGCCCTATCAGCTCTACGGCCCCGAGCTTGTGGCGGCCTGCGCGGCCACGGGCACTGGCTATGTCGATCTGTGCGGCGAGCCGGCTTGGATGCGGCGCATGATCGACGCCCATCACGAAGAGGCGAAACGGAGGGGCGCGCGCATTGTCTTCTCCTGCGGCTTCGATTCCATCCCGTTCGATCTCGGTGTGCTCACGTTGCAGGAGAAGGCGCGCGAGAAATTCGGACGCCCGGCGCGGCGGGTCAAAGCCCGCCTGCGCAAGGTGAAAGGCGGCATGTCGGGCGGCACCGCGGCGAGCGCCCAGGCGACGTTGGCGGCCGCAGCGCGCGACCCGGCCCTGATCCGGCTGCTGACCGATCCCTTCGCGTTGACGCCGGGATTCACCGGGCCGTCTCAGCCGTCGGGCCTTATCCCCGAATACGACCCGAGCATGAACGTGTGGCTGGTGCCGTTCCCCATGGCGCCGGTCAACACTAAGAACGTGCACCGCACGAATTTCCTGTTGGGTCATCCTTACGGCAGGGACTTCGTTTACGACGAGATGATGGTGGCGCCGGGATTTGGGGAAATCGGTCGCGTGACGACGGAGACCTTTGCCACCATATTTTCCCTGCTCGGGACCGGCGGTCTCAAACCCGGTGCAGGCCCGCCTCGGGAAGAGCGCGAGAAGGGCTTCTACGACATTCTCTTCCTGGGCGAGCTGCCGGATGGCGGACGGGTCGAGGCGGTAGTCACGGGCGACCGCGATCCGGGCTATGGCTCGACCAGCAAGATGATCGCCGAAAGCGCTCTCTGCCTCGTGCGCGACGTGCAGGGCGAGGGCGGCGCCTGGACACCGGGCGCGATGATGGGTCCGGCGTTGCGTAAGCGTCTAAAGGAGCGCGCCGGCCTCACCTTCAGCGCGCGTTGAGGTAACGCTCCGAACTGCAGCGGCGTGGTGGATTACGTTCGTCACCAACGAAAGCGCGGCTTGGCGTTCGCCAGCCTCAAATCCGGTTCGATGGCCGCTTCCGGCCCGTTTGAGATATCCCCTCTGGCTCGGGACAGCGACGAGCTCCATCGCAAGGTTGCACGATGAAGAAGGTAATCAACTCAGCACTGTCGCGCCGCCACTTTCTGCGGCTCACGTCAATGGCCACGGCATCAGCTCTGACTCCAACGGTGTTGTCGGCCGAGCAGCAAGAAGCAGCGGATTCGGCCACATCCCAGGTCGTGCCCGCACGCATCGCCACGTTCGAGGAGGTATGGCGGACCGTGCGAGACCGGTTCTACGATCCGCACCTACACGGGCTCGATTGGTCGGCGGTCCGGGACCATTACTTGCCGGACGCCACGCGGGCGAGTTCCGAAGAGACGCTGGCCGGCGTCATTAATAGCATGCTCTCTGAGCTGCATGCTTCGCACACCCGCTACTACACACCGTACGAACCAGAGTACTACCAGCTTTCCGATATCTTTGCTGGTGCGTTAAGGCGGCGCGGACTGGAGCGCGCTTTTCCGAGTGGCCGAATCTCCTGTCCCGGCATTGGCGTCCTCTCGCGTCTCGACATGCAGGGCCACAGCGTGATTACCGGTGTTATAGAAGGCACGCCGGCCCAACAAACCGGCCTGCTCGCTGGCGATGTGATTGTCTTCGCCGACGGTGCACCGTTTCAGCCGGTACAGTCATTTCGTGGGAAGGTCGGCAAGGAAGTTGTGCTGGGGCTGCGTCGTGCCGACGCGTTTATGCAAATATCGGTTACCCCGGTCGAAATTGAGCCCAACAAGACGTTCTTGGACGGCTTGAAGGCCAGCGCCCATATAATACCGGCCAACGGCCGAAGCATCGGTTATGTTCATGTCTGGTGCTACGCTGGCTCGGTGTATCAGCGGACGCTCGAGCATCTTCTATCGCAGAGTCCCTTGAACGGCGCCGACGCGCTGATCTGGGACTTGCGCGATGGCTGGGGCGGCGCGATCCCCGGGTATCTTGATTTGTTCAACACGCGAGCGCCGACGATCCAGGTCACTGATCGCAATGGCGCCAGCGAACTCGAGAACGTGAAGTGGCGCAAGCCTGTCGCCATGCTTGTCAACGGTGGCACCCGCAGCGGCAAAGAGATCCTTGCCTATGGCTTCAAGAAATATCGGCTTGGCGAGGTCATCGGTAGCCGGACCGAGGGAGCTGTCCTCGCTGCGACGGCATTTCTCATTGACGGCGGCTTGCTGTTGCTCGCGGTCGGGGACGTGCAGGTCGACGGCGAGCGGCTGGAAGGCGTTGGCGTCGCACCCTCGATCGAGGTCCAAGCTGACCCGGCCTCCATGGGTCTAGGTGATCCTCAACTCAATCGTGCAATCGCAGTTCTATCCGTTGCCTGATCCTCGGGAGGCAGCTCTGCCAGCTCTGACCCTGATCCGCAAGGACCGGACGCCACAAGTGAAATGCTGCGCTTCTTGCTTGAGCATTCGTTCCCACGGCAGCCAGGTTAGAGTTAATCCGCTCGTGGCCCCTCTGAGACGTTCGGGGCCAGCCGAATGTCCGGTTTGCGCGGCGGGTTCAACTGATCGCCGCAACACATTCTGCGAACTTCTCAGCTGGGGTCTGATAAAGCAAGGTCTTTCGCGGCCTTTCATTGAGCTGTCTTGCGATCGCGCTGAGCTTGGCCTGGCTGTACAGGGACAGATCGGTGCCACGCGGAAGATACTGACGCAGCAATCTGTTGGTGTTCGACCCGCGCAGAAACCCCGGGTCCCGGCACCACGGCAAGCACAGGAGGCGCTCGACCGCTACAACCGCGCCATGGAGCAGTTGAAAGCCGGGGATTGGGCAGGCTTCGGCAAGCACATGGATGCGATGCGCGGCGTGTTGGAAGACATGAACCGGCAATCAAGCGGGCGTTAGATTGCCGTTCACCCGCGCGTAAAGTCGCCAGGCTTCAATCCGAGCGCTCTCACAGCGGCCTCCGGAAGCGGTCCCCACGCCTCCACCTTTTCGTTCGGGGCCATCATCGCAGCGATAATCGCCGCGGCGGTTTCCGGATCCCTTTCCGCCACGAAATAGACCGAGCGAACGGGTGGACCGCCGCCTAACGGCTGAGTTGTTACCAGGACAACCTGACCATTTGCCATGCTTCGATATACCACCGCCGCAGTGCCGCTTCCATGATCGCGTAACCCCGCAGGGCGGCAATGGCGCACGCCAAGGCAAACGCGCCATGGTCTTGCATCGTCCTGACGTCACCACCAAATGGCATAGTCATGGGAGGCACAATCGCTCGAGGAGCGAGAACGTGGCCAGCAAAAAAATGCCAACCCAAGGTCTCCCGGTGATTGCCCGCTTCGAGGTATGCCACCGCAATTACCTCGCGCCAGACGGCTCCATCAACCGCCCGCTCCCTGCCTTCGCCTCCGATGCCAACCTGCTTGCGGCGCTTTACCGGTCGATGGTGCTCCTGCGCCTGTTCGATCGGAAGGCTGTTGCACTGCAGCGCACCGGGCGCCTCGGAACCTATGCGGTTTCGCTCGGCCAGGAGGCGGTATCGGTCGGAATAGCCAGTGCGATGCGAGATGAAGACGTACTGCTGCCCTCCTATCGCGACAACGGCGCGCTGCTTTGGCGTGGCGTCAAACTGGAGGAGATCCTGCTGTTCTGGGGCGGCGATGAACGAGGCAATTGCTTCTCCTCCGGGCCGGCCCACGACTTCCCGTTTTGCGTTCCCGTCGGATCACAGGCGCCGCATGCTGCCGGCGTCGCGTACGCCTTCAAGCTGCGCAAGGAGCGGCGTGTCGCCGTATGCCTGTTCGGCGACGGCGCCACTTCCAAGGGCGATGTTTACGAAGCGATGAATTTTGCCGGTGTGCACAAATTGCCGGTCGTGTTCGTCGCCACCAACAATCAATGGGCCATATCGGTACCGTTGCGGCTGCAGACCGGCTCGGAAACACTGGCGCAGAAGGCCATCGCCGCCGGGTTCACCGGCGAGCAGGTGGATGGGAGTGACGTGGTGGCGATGCGCGCCGCGGCTGAAGAGGCCATTACCGCGGCCCGCGATGGTAACGGCCCACGCTTCCTTGAGGCGGTAACCTACCGGCTCGGCGATCACACGACCTCCGATGATGCATCACGCTATCGTCCGGCTGAAGAAGTTCAGGCCCATTGGAAGGAAGAGCCGATTGCGCGGGTACGGGCTTATCTTGCTGGCCAAAAGATGTGGAGCAAAGCGGACGAGGAAAAACTTGCAGCCGAGTGCCATGAGCGCATCGAGGCCGCGGTCGAACGCTATCTGGCAACGCCGCCACGCCGGCCCGACACCATGTTCGATCACCTCTATGCCGATCTGCCCGAGGTCTATGCCCCGCAACGCAATGAACTCGCGGGAGAGGACTATGCCTGAGGTAACGTTGGTCGAAGCCATCAATCTGGCGCTTGGCCGCGCGATGGAGGATGATCCGAGTGTGGTCGTGCTTGGCGAAGATGTCGGCGTCAATGGCGGCGTGTTCCGCGCGACCGTGGGTTTGCAAAAGCGCTTTGGACCCGAACGCGTCCTTGATACGCCGCTTGCCGAACTCCTGATCAGCGGGCTCTGCGTCGGCATGGCGGCGCAGGGGCTGAAACCCGTCGGCGAAATCCAGTTTATGGGGTTTCTCTATCCCTGCCTCGATCAATTGGTGAACCATGCATCGCGAATGCGCAACCGCACCCAGGGGCGGCTCACCTGCCCGATGGTTCTGCGCACGCCGCACGGCGCCGGCATTCGCGCGCCAGAGCATCACTCCGAAAGCACCGAGGCGATGCTCGCCCATATTCCAGGCTTGCGTGTCGTCATGCCCTCGTCGCCGGAACGCGCATACGGACTTCTGCTTGCCGCGATCCGCGATCCTGATCCCGTGGTATTTCTGGAGCCGACGCGGCTATACCGCGCAGCCAAGGGCGAGGTGGAGGACGATGGCGAGGCCTTGCCGCTGGATGTCGCCTTTGTCTTGAGGGAAGGTCGCGACGTCACGCTGATCAGCTGGGGCGCGATGCTGAAGGAAACCATGGCCGCGGCCGATGCACTCGCTGACGAGGGTATCGCTGCCGAGGTGATCGATCTCGCTACGCTCAAGCCCTATGATGAAAACACCGTGCTCGGTTCGGTCGCAAAGACCGGGCGCTGCGTCATCGTACACGAGGCGGCACACACTGGCGGATTTGGCGCCGAGATCGCCGCGCTTATTGCTGAACGCGGCCTGTCCTCGCTGCTTGCACCCCTAACCCGCGTCACCGGCTACGACACGGTCATCCCTATGGCGCGGCTTGAGCAACACTACATGCCTTCGGTCGGGCGCATCGTGACCTCAGCCCGAAAGGCGTGCCAATTCAACTGAACTGCAACGGACCTTGCCCCATGCGCCACTTCATGTTGCCGGACCTTGGAGAAGGCCTTGAAGAGGCGGAGATCGTCACCTGGTACGTCAACGAAGGCGATCATGTTGTCACCGATCAGCCGCTCGTTTCGGTGGAGACCGACAAGGCGGTCGTCGAGATACCGTCGCCGTCGAACGGACGTATCGCGCGCCTGTTCGGCGCCAAGGGAGATATCGTGAAGGTCGGCGCGCCTCTCGTCGAGTTTGCCGAGGGCGCCGAGCAGGACACCGGCACAATTGTCGGCGAGCTTGGCAGCGACGAACATCCGCTGGCAGGGATCGCTTCCACGCGACCGGCCGGACAGGTGTTTCCGGCGGTGCGCACACTGGCGCGCAAGCTCGACGTCGATCTTCGACTCGTTGAGGGGACCGGCCCCGGCGGCAGCATCACTCGCGCCGATGTCGAACGGGCGGCGAAGCGTGTGTCGCAGACCGGCCCTGCCGAACCCCTGCGCGGTTTGCGCCGCGCAATGGCCCAACGCATGACGGCGGCCCATGCCGAAATCGTCCCCGCCATAGTGACGGATGAAGCCGATATCGACGATTGGCGACAGGGCGAGGATGTGACAATCCGGCTGGTGCGCGCCATCGCTTCCGCCTGCAAAGCCGAGCCCGCGCTCAACGCCTGGTATCATTCCGGCAGTGGAGAACGGCGCCTGATCGGGCGCATCGATCTCGGCATCGCCGTCGATACGGAAGGCGGCCTCATCGTTCCCGTGCTGCGCAACATCGCGGAGCGGAGCGTCCCGGACCTGCGGAGCGGACTTGACCGGTTGCAGGCCGACGCGATCGCCCGCTCGATCCCTCCGGAAGAGCTGCGCGGCGCGACGATCACGTTGTCGAATTTCGGGATGATCGGAGGCCGGTTTGCCAATCTAGTCATCGTGCCGCCGCAAGCGGCAATCGTGGGCGCCGGCCGGATTTCGGAGCGGGCGGTCGCGCATCGCGGCCAGCCCGCGGTGAGGCGCATACTGCCGCTGTCGCTCACCTTTGACCACCGCGTGGTGACGGGCGGTGAGGCCGCTCGCTTCATGGTCGCACTCAAGTCAGATCTTGAGCGGATTTCATGAACCACCTGCCAGAGCAGCGTGGCGACCTTATCCACTTCAGATTGCGGCGGACGCACCGCATCAAAGCCTTCCAAGCAATTTCAGGCAGGCCTAGAGCCGCGCCGTCGCTAGCCCTCCGGGCGTGCCGACGCGGTCCCAGCAGTTGCGGACCTCAAGAACAGTGCTGCCGGAACTCGCGCAACACGCTGGCGATCTCTCACACGCCATCGATTTGGCGCCCGGGATAGACGGAGCCGTGCTGGTGCAGGGATGCACGCCTGTCGCCCCATCATCTTTCGGCACAGGTAGCCCAGGCGAGACGGGACTGTCATCTGGGTCATGAGACCCTTGGGAATCGATCTGCACTGCAATCTTGGGCGGTACCAGCTGCGCGGCGATCGAGAAGATCTGGTCGTTGTAGGGATTCGGATTCGGGTAATGGTATAGCGTAGCCTTCGGCGGTCCTTCGTCGGCCCAGGCCTTGAGCGTCGGAAGATCGTGGCCTCCGCTCGAGGCCCCATCGTTTCGATTGCCTTCGGCGCGACAGCTGCGCCAGCAGGCTCATTCCGCCGGCTCTTGGTGAAGGACCAGATCCCCAGAATAAAGGAATGAAGGGCGCGAAGCCGTTAGGCCTCACCGACGACCCCGCGCGATTGCCCCAAAAGAAGACTCGTCAATTGGCCACGAACCCGCAAAGCGACCTATGGGCAATTCTGCAGTCGCCTCAGATCAAGCGTCTTACGCAACAGCTTCGATACTTTTGGTGGCCAGCCAGTTCACGAAGTGAGACCATGGCCGCCGCGTCAAAGCTAGCACTTGATTTCCTGCTGCGACGGGCGACAATGACGTCGCGCTAGCTTCCGGTATTGAACTTCATATAAGACGGAGAAAACCCGCTTGGCCACGGCAATACCCTCGCTGCGCGGGAGGGACCGTTATGACGGTAGGGTTCAAGCGCGGGCTCCGGCGCCGACACGATCCAGGCCGCCGGTCGTATCTCCGTTGCGATGGGCAACGATGTAATCGCGCCGTTGCCCTGCGAAGAATTCGCCCAGTTTTGCGGCGAACTCGCCTCCACGGCGCTGCAGGTGGGACATCACAAATGATCATCGAGCCAACGTATTGCGCAGGCGACACCGCGCGCATGCGTCGAACCACGGAGGCGCGATAGGCTGAAAGGGACTCCCAGCCGGCGTAAGACTGGCCGAAGGCATCAGCTCAGACACACCCAGGGAGAGATGCATGACGATAGTAACCCGACGTAACGTCCTCAAGGGCGGTACCGCACTTGTGGGCATGGCCGGCATCCTGGCGGCCGGCAGGGCCCCCGCCTATGCGCAAGCCGCTACGGTGCACTGGCTGCGCTGGACCGACTTCGTTCCGGCGTCAGATCAGCTTCTGCGCAACGAAATCGCCAAGGAGGGCGAGAAGGCGCTCGGCATAAAGCTCAATATCGAGACCATCAACGCCAACGAAATCCAGGCCCGCATCACCTCGGCGATCCAGTCGGGGGCAGGCCCCGACGTCGTCTGCGTCCTCAACAATTGGGGGCAACTTTACGGCGAGAGCGTCATAGACGTCAGCGACCTCGCTGAGGCGCTCGGCAAGAGCCAGGGCGCCTTCTACGAAACATCCCGCGCTGTCGCCAATGACGGCAAGAAATGGATTGCAGTGCCGTGGTGCATCGTCGGCCTGCAGATCGCATACCGAAAGTCCTGGTTTGCCGAGATCGGCTACACGGATGGAAAATTTCCCCAGACGTGGGAAGAGTATCGCGAGGCCGGCAAGAAGCTGAAGGCAAAGGGACGGCCCATCGGCCAAACGCTGGGTCACACCTTCGGCGATGCGCCCGCCTTCGCTTATCCCTACCTGTGGTCCTGGGGCGGTAAAGAAGTCGAAGCAGACGGCAAGACGGTTGTTCTGAATAGCCCAGCAACGGTCGAGTCGGTGAAGTTCATGGCGGCCTTCTGGAAGGACGCCCACGATGAAGGCGGGCTCGCCTGGGACGATTCCAACAACAACCGCGCTTTTCTATCCGGGACGTGCAGCGCCACGCTCAACGGCGCCTCGATCTACATCGAGACTCTGCGCAAGCCGGATACCTACAAGACAGAGACAGGCGGGCAACTGAAGGACGACATCCTGCACGCCGCGCTGCCCAAGGGCCCCGGCGGGCAGTTCAGCTATCACGTCCCGTTCTCGAACCTCCTGATGGGTTATTCGAAGAACCAGGATGCGGCGAAGAAATTCCTTGGCTGGATTCACTCCAAGGACGTCTACGACAAGTGGTTCGTCTCCCAGAAGGGCTTCTCGGTCGGCCCAACCACAGATTGGGAAAAGCACAAGCTGTGGAGCGACGACCCGATCATGCTGCCCTACAAGCAAGCGGCGCGCACAGGGCGCTTCGCTGGCTACCAAGGACCCTCCACGCGCAAGGCAGCCGAGGTCGTAACCAAGTACATCATCATTGATATGTACGCAAAGGCCGTCCAAGGCATGCCCGCCGAGGATGCCGTGAAGTGGGCAGAGGCTGAGCTCAAGAAGGTCTACGTCTGAGGTTAAGCCGTCCCCTTCCCATTTTTCGAGGGGCGGGGACTCTTCCGGCCGACGAGGATCGAACATGGCGATAAGCGCGGTTTCCGACACCACGCTCCGCGAGGCGCCCCCTCCCCGGCGACAGCGTTTGCTCGAGGACGAGCGCTGGCTGGCGTTCGTGCTGCTGGTGCCGACCATCGTGCTGCTCGGCATGTTCATTGCCTATCCCTTCATTCGAGGGATATTGCTGTCGGTCACCAGTTCGCGCGTCGGTATGCCCGGCGACTTCGTCGGCCTCGCCAACTTCTACAAGATCTTCAATGACGGGATCTTTCGCACCGCCGTTTACAACACCTTCCTCTATACGGGCGTGACCACCGTCTTCAAGCTGGCGCTCGGGCTGTGGCTGGCCATGCTGCTCAACCGCAATTTCCGCGGCAAGGCTTTTACCCGTGCTTTCATCCTGCTGCCTTTCATTGTCCCGACCGTGCTCTCGACTTTCGCCTGGAAGTGGATGTTCGACCCGACGTTCAGCGTTCTCAATTGGCTCCTCTACCATTTCGGCTTGATCACCGGTCGGATCAATTGGCTGGGCGATCCGGACCTCGCCATGATCTCGATTATCATCGTAAACATCTGGCGCGGGGTGCCGTTCTTCGCCATCAGTCTGCTCGCCGGCTTGCAGACGATCAGTCCCGAGCTCAACGAGGCCGCCGCCATTGACGGCGCCAAGCCGTGGCAGCGGTTCTGGCACATAACCTGGCCGCTGCTGCTGCCCGTGACCATGGTCGTGATGCTGTTCTCAGTGATTCAGACGTTCGCCGACTTTCAGATCGTCTATGTGATGACGGGCGGCGGACCGGCCAACGCAACGCACCTGTTCGCCACCTACGCCTATCAAATCGGCATCGGCACCGGCCTCTTGAGCGAGGGCGCCGCCATCTCGCTCGCAATGTTTCCGGTCCTGTTTTTGGTCGTCATCATCCAGCTGCTCTACATCCGCCGCGTGGAGGTCCGCTGAGCCATGATCGAAGGCGCAAGGTGGCGAAAATGGGTGTTCTTCTACGTCCCCATGGCGCTGTTCCTGCTTTTCCTGCTGTTCCCGTTCTACTGGATGGTGATCACTTCGGTGCGGCCGGACAGCGAGCTTTACCGGCCCTGGAATTCGAGCAACTACAATCCGTTCTGGACTTGGAAGCCGACCTGGGACCATGTCAGATACCTGTTCGAGGAGACGCTGTTCGCATCGTGGCTGTGGAACACGACGTTCATCGCGCTTGCGTCGACCGCTATCTCGCTCGTGTGCGGCGTATTCGCCGGCTATGCTCTGTCGCGGCTGAACTTTCCATTTGCTGGTAGCCTGGGCACCGCCATCTTCATTACCTATCTGGTGCCTCAGACGCTGCTGTTCATTCCGTTGGCAGAGATCATCCGCAATTATCGGCTGGGTGACACGCCTTGGTCACTGATTCTGACCTATCCGACCTTTCTCATTCCGTTCTGCACCTGGATCATGATGGGCTACTTCAAGGCGGTACCGAAGGAGCTCGAGGAATGCGCGCGCATTGACGGCGCCTCGCGTTGGCAGGCTATGCTCTACATCGTCATCCCGGTGGCGATCCCGGGCATACTCTCGGCCGGGATCTTCGCTTTCACACTGTCGTGGAACGAGTTCATCTATGCGCTTGTCTTCCTGTCCTCGCCTGAGCAGAAGACTGTTCCGGTCGGCGTCACATCGGAGCTGATCCGCGGAGATGTATTTTACTGGGGACCGCTGATGGCTGGGGCCCTGCTTGGATCGATACCGGTCGCTATCGCCTATTCGTTCTTCGTCGAGCATTACGTCGCAGGATTGACCGGATCGGTGAAGGGCTGACAGCACTGCGGATCAAGGGGATTCGAAAGCGCGCATGCAAACTGCGCATCGGCCGTTAGGATGCAGGTGGAAGCGAATGGGCCAGGTCGTCCTCAAGGGGATCAACAAATTCTTTGATAGCGTGCACGCTGTCAAAGACGTCAACCTGCAGATCCGCGACAAGGAGTTCATGGTGTTCGTCGGCCCCTCCGGCTGTGGCAAGACAACCACGCTCAGGATGATCGCCGGGCTTGAAGCGATCAGTTCGGGCGACATTTCCATCGACGGCAACGTGGTCAATGAATTGGCGCCCATGGACCGCGACATTGCCATGGTGTTCCAGAACTACGCTCTGTACCCGCACATGAGCGTGTACGACAACATGGCGTTCGGCCTGAAAATGCGCAAATTCGAAAAGCCCGAGATTGACAAGCGGGTGCTGGAGGCGGCTGACATCCTCGGCATCGGCGATTTGCTAAAGCGCAGGCCACGCCAGCTCTCAGGCGGCCAGCGCCAGCGCGTGGCGTAGGCCGCGCTATTGTGCGCCACCCCCGCGTGTTCCTGTTCGACGAGCCACTGTCGAACCTCGATGCCAAGCTGCGGGTGCAGATGCGCGTTGAGCTCAAGAAGCTGCATCTGCGGCTCGGCACTACAGCCATTTACGTTACTCACGATCAGGTCGAAGCCATGACGCTCGGTGACCGAGTCGTCGTCATGAAAGACGGCGTGGTGCAACAGGTGGGGGAGCCCCTCGAGCTGTACAATCACCCCGCCAACAAATTCGTCGCCGGCTTCATCGGCTCCCCGGCCATGAATTTCGCCGCCGTTATGGTGACAGATGCGAACGGATCACTGATCGCCGAGAACTCCGGCCTGCGCATCGAGCTGCCGGACGAGACCGCGCAGCGGCTGCGTGGCCGTATCGGACGCGAGGTCATGCTCGGCGTGCGGCCGGAGGACCTCACCGTGGCGGATAGCGTTGATCTCGGCCGTCCATGCTTCGATGCTGTGATTGAGGTGGTCGAGCAACTCGGCTCGGAAATCCTGCTCGACATGAAGGTCGGCGAGAGTATCATGGTGGCGAGTGTCGAGCCGACCGCGAGAGTGAGGGTGGGCGACAAGCTGCGCGTTGCCATGCGGCCTTCCAGGATTCACGTTTTCGACGTGCAGACCGAGGCGGCCATCTAACGTCGGCAATTGGCCAATTCCACTGGCGCCGGGAGTTTGCTCAAAGCCGGTGACCTCCCTGTCTCCAGCTTCGATGACGGAGATAGCGAAGGCACTTGGCCTAACCATTCCCGAGTCCCTCTTGCTGCGTGCCGACGCGGTGATTGATGATGCCGTTTGCGCGAAATATTGCCGGTCTTTTTCAACGGAATCGGCCACTAGCGGACCAATGCGGCAGGTCTGCCCGCAGATACTGAGCACGCTTCTTCCCCCCAATCACGATCGACCACGCCGCAGCGTTGTCTCGCAATTGCCTTGTGGGACCGGTTGAAATGGACACAATATACTCACTTCGGGATCGAGGAGGATGCCATGCCCGAAGCACCAAGCGACATTGATTATAAGGTTGATGTAGGCAGACACGAGACGACGTTCAGTGCCAACACACCCAAAGGAGAGGAATTCCTCGGCGGCGTTGACCTTACAATGTCCAGTGAGGAAGCGCATACATTCATACAGGATGCCCGCGCAGCAGGGCTGACGGTCAAATCGTTTTTCTAACAGTTTCGCAAACGGATCCTGCACCTCGCCAATAGTCGACTTGTAGCAACGGAACACTCTACCGGCGGGAAATGTCAATGCTCTCATGATGGGCGCTGAACGCGCCTATCCGTTGAGGGTCAATCGCGTCGTTCTGAATGCCCGCTCCTTCACTCGTTCGTGCATTCGCGGATCGGATGCGGCCCCAGGGTCTGCTTTGATTGGCCGACGCAAGATTTTTCTAGATCTTCCAGTGCTCACGTCGTGCACACGGCACCCTCTAACTTATTGAAGGACCTGAACTCTCGCTCCAATCCATCATGGGCAAGTTTGAGCTAGCTCCAGCAATCGATGTCCGATTCGAGCCAACCATAGCAAGGTTCGTCCTACCAAAGACATGCAGAAGACCGTCTTTCACCCCTGCCCCATGAGCCCGCACATTCAAATCGTGGAGCCCCGCCACCGCAAGATGCTTGGGCTTTGCGTGCTATGCGCAGTCCGTTCTACCGTTCGACATGTCGGGTCGCGAGGGTAACCGCGCTGATGCTCTCGATCATTGTGGCCATGCTCTGCTGCGGGTGCGCCACCTGGCTTATTGCAGGCTAGATCCAGTCCCCTCGAGTTGAGAGAACCGGACGGTCAAAATCTCCTGCATCGTCATTCTGCCGTTGGCGAGCTTCTCCGCGAGAATGAGCTGCTGTGCATTGGGCAGGCCGGCCGGTATGACCATTTTCCCACCTGCTTTCAATTGGTGGATCAGCGGAGGAGGAATGAGATCGGGAGCGGCCGTCACGATGACCTTGTCAAAGGGCGCGTGCTCTGACCAACCGTGATAGCCATCGGCAATCTTGAGTTCGACATTGCTGCAGCCCTGCTCGCGGAGCCGTTGTTTCGCCTTCTGGCCAAGCTCTTCGATGATTTCAACGGAGTATACCTTGCGGGCCAGCTGCGCGAGGATGGCGGCCTGATAGCCAAGACCGGTCCCGATTTCGAGGACACTGTCGTCGGCCTTGATGTCGAGCAAATCGGTCATCAAGGCGACGATAAATGGCTGCGAGATCGTCTTTCCGAAGCCGATTGGAAGTGGAATATTTTCATACGCATAGGGCTGAAGTTCAATCGGCACAAATGCATGCCGCGGCACCTTGCCCATGGCCGTCATGACGCGTTCATCTAAGGCGTCCTTGCCGATTATGTCGCGCAGCGCAGAGGCGCCGGCGGCGATGACCGCGAGCATGTCTTTACGCAAGGTCTCAATGTCTTCTGGTCGCATTGGCAACCCTCGCGGGCGCCCAGACATGTTTGGCATACCGCAGGCTTGGCTCGCGTCAGATAGCTCGCGGGGCTCTTTCCGAACCTTGAACGCCGCGTCGTTGTTAGCCGGCTATCCGCTACGGCCGTCTATCCTACTGATCGGTTGCGGCAATCACGGCCGCTGCAGGATGCCTCCGGCATCCTCGCAAACGCGCAATTACCGCCCAGGCGGAACGTACACTTCAGCCAAACCGGACGCCTTTTCGGCAATGCCCTTGAAATCGCCAAGCGTCCAGGCACGCACAGTTTCTATTTTGGCCACGGCACCGCTTGCGGCGGCGGCCATTCCCACGGCAACTGCATCCGATCCATCTGCCTGCTCAGTAATGACCACTACGTCATGCGGACCCGTCGTCATATAGGCCGCTACAAGCTTGCCGCCCGCCTTCTCGACCAGCGTCCGAATCGGCTCGGTGCGATCTATCGGCTTATCGATAATGCCCTTGATGCCGGTGTTGGAGTACGAGGCGTAGGTGATGAATAAAGGCATTTTCGCCTCCGTTCGAAGGTTGTCTGAAGATGCACTTTAAATTTCGATGCACCCGGAATCCGGATCTAGATCGATGCCCGCCGACGGCATGCAGGTTGCCATTGAAATATCAAAGGGGAACTTCGGCACGTCCAACTGGCAACTCAAGAAATCACTATATCGCTTCTGCACCGCCAGCACATCAGCCGCAGCGAAGTTTAAGTGCAACTCATGTATGTCGTTTGCTGCGATGCATGAGTCCGCGCTTGGCCCGGACGGGCCGCCTTCGCGCGCTACGCTTTGCGCCATCTTCACAAACCGCCTACAGCGTCCCAGCGGCGTCGTTCTAGCGCCGCGGTCGGCTTTCGGATATTACCCCCAATCTGCCCTTTTTGAATCTCAGAGGAATCTAAGATGGCAGGAATGCGATCCGGGCTTGTTATATTGACAGCGCTGCTTTGGTCAGGCTCTGCCGCCGTGGCACAGCAAGCGGGCAAGCCCTGCGCCGGCGATATCAAGACACTGTGCGCCGGCATTCAGCCCGGCGAAGGCCGGATCAAGTCCTGCATAAAGTCGCATTTGACCGACCTGTCGCCAGCCTGCGAGGAACGCTTGCTCACGGTTGCAGTGGCCGGAAAGGTCTGCAAGGCCGACGTTGCTAAGCTGTGTGCTGGTATTGTGCCGGGCACCGGCGGTATCAGGGCCTGCATAAAATCGCACATGGCGGAGTTGAGTGATCCCTGCAAGGATGCGATGTCCCAGACCGCAGCGGGCAGGAAAATCCTAGGAGGGGATCTCTAGAAATCCTTGCCCGCGAGCGCGCCCCACCAGCGGCGATCAACGGGGCCCTCACTACAATGGGGACAAATTGTGTCAGGCCTGCATCGGTGAACAGAGCTACCCAAGAAACACAGAAGTTAAAGGCAAACGCCTGATTGACAAAATGCGGCGGAGTAAAATGGTTTGACGTCTGCAACTGGCCCATCGCTCCGTTCATGCGGTGCAGCTACATGTCGGTTTATAGGGACAGACCGGAAGTTTGCGGCTGAGCGCCAAACGATGCTTTTGACCCAGGCTGTGTAAAAACTCCGTCGATGCTATGATTCTCTTGCTGAATCGCGGGGGGAATTGATGCGGGGTTTCGTTCAAGGGGTGGATCGCCAGCAGACGACGTTGCTGCCGGAATGCCTTGATGATTGGGTCGGCGACAACAATCCTGTTCGTGCGGTCGATGTGTTCGTCGATGCGTTGGAACTCCGTGACCTCGGGTTCGATGGCGTTGATCCTGCAGCGACCGGCCGGCCAGCGTACCATCCTTCGCCGATGCTCAAGCTCTACATTTACGGCTATCTCAACCGGGTCCAATCAAGCCGGCGGTTGGAGCGCGAGGCTGGCCGCAATCTTGAAGTGATGTGGCTGACGGGACGGCTCGCGCCGGATCACAAAACCATCGCCGACTTCCGCAAGGACAACGGTCTCGCGATCAAGAAGGTTT